>CAZSGJ010000212.1:0-2501 GCA_964606305.1 uncultured Armatimonadia bacterium | reverse complement strand
CCGAAAAGCTCTGGAAGGACAATGCCGATGCACATGCCCGTTACCACGCGCAGCGTACATCCGGTGTTAGAAGGCTTTATTCCGCCTTTGCGGATGCCCTTAATGCGGGTGTTTTTCAGACGAAGCCGGCTGTTGATTCAGCGATACTTTGGATGCTTATCATCGCGGCAACCGCCGTTGGCGACTTGCTCGCCGGGAGTATTCGGATGCTAAAGATGCACAATCGGCGGTTATAGCGTTGACCGATGGTGATGCATAGCTACACTTTGCCATCAATATGAGTCTATGGAATAGTGAAACGGGACTTATGTATAACTGTTAGACGAAGGGGATCCATGCATATGCCAGCCCAGGGACGTCAGCCAAGTCAACTCGAACACTCTATTGTTGCCCATAGACCCGGTCGTTTTGCAGGATGGCCAGCGAACAACGGTGTCTGGCTGTGGCACGGTAACGAAATACTGGTTGGTTTCTCAGATGGCGCATACGTCGAACAGTCAGGGCACAATATCGAAGGAAAGTCGGACAATACAGCATCAATACGAAGTCTGCTATCCCGGAGCCGCGATGGAGGAAAAACCTGGCAGGTTGAAGAGCCTGTCGGGTTCGTATCGTTTGATGCAGTTGGTCAGCCGCTGAGTCAACCATTGCGCTTCGATCATCCGGACCTCGCCATGCGTGTGGCAGGGATTGGCTACCACGGCGTTCGGACACCTGCTGGAGCCTTTTATGTGTCAACTGACCGCGGCAAAGCGTGGACCGGTCCACATGCATTTGGCGGCCTCACGGATGTACCGGATCTGAAGGGCATGGACATCACCGGCCGGACATCCTACTTAGTTACAGGAAAGTCATCGTCTCTGTTCTTTCTGTCCGCCCGCCCGGTTAAAGTTGAACGGGGTGCCGTTGGCGGAGACAAACCTTTTTGTGCCGAGACATCAGATGGTGGAAAGTCCTTCCGATTTATCTCTTGGATTGTTCCCCGGACAGACCCTTTTCGGGCGGTGATGCCCAGTGTGGTTCGCCGCAAAGATGGCAGTCTCGTTGCCGCTCTACGCCGTCGCAACCTCTCAGATAATTCGGTTCCATGTTGGGTCGATTGCTACGGATCCAATGACAATGCACGGGCTTGGCATTTCCTTGGTCGGGTGGCTGAAACCGGTAAGGAAAATGGCAATCCTCCAGCACTCGTGGCGATGCGGGATGGACGGTTATGCTGTGTCTATGGCGACAGAACGCAGGCGCTGTTGCTCGGACGCTATTCAAATGATGGTGGAGCAACGTGGGGGGATACGTTTACGCTCCGCTCGGACTTTAAGGCCGATACCTTTGGTGACAATGATCTCGGCTATCCAAGATTAGTACAGCTCCGGGACAGTACATTGGTAGCGATGTACTACTGGTCAACAGCACAGATACCGCAGCAACACATCGCAGCTACACGCTGGAAACCGTAGAGCATCATTATCGTAACTGGTGTCCGGTCGCTCCTTACATCCTGAATGCGCTAAACGGAAAGTATAGAACCTATCATTACCGAATGTCTTCCGTTGCGGAGTACCCGATTTAGAGCTGCAGAATTCAGCAAGGCATCCGCCGGTCTGCATCATCTCCGATGGTTGCAAAAATAGACCTGGCCAATGACGCATGCCGCTTTCGTGTGGCAGGATGCATCGATATCGCTGTCGGATGCGTGTCGGTCGGTGACAGCGAACATTGCCCAATACACGGCACTCATTTAGCTGGCTCGATTCCACTAATTGTTCCAGATGATTTCCAGATGATGGAGTTTTGAAGTACGCGTGTTAGCCTAACCAAACCGTCCATCCAATTTCCGGTGGTACGGGCTGGGCTGAATTATCCAGCCCGAGCCAGCAAATCGATATACATGGATTTAGTGAGCATTTGCTATTGCGTGCTCAACTAAACCTAATGCTCATTATCCTTATGAAAACGAATGTCCAGTGTACGCATAAACGTATGGATGCCCGCATCCTGGATGGGCATTAGGTACGCATTTTCGCCGCTCTCATTGTGATGCGAATGCCAGTAGCCCGGCGGCGTGGTGAATGCCCCTCCGGAGTACCACGGCACTTTGATTGGATCAATCATATGACCGGCATCATCCACATGCTCCGCAACCAGCGTGTAACAGCCCGGTTTGGCATCGATGATGTAATCCAGGGCCACGCTCTGATGCCGATGCGGAAGCTGGTTCGCACCCACCGGGAGGATGCCAATCATCGCCCAGAGGACGTGCGTAATCGTCATCGTCTGCGGGAAATGCGTGTTCGTCAAAAGCACACTGATGCGGGAGCGCTTGCCGGATTCGGGGTCATTCAGCGCATCATGGACGGCAGTAAGAGTCACATCCCATGGATAAAGCGTCGGCTGAAACTTCGGCTCGGTTGCCGTGACACCCAGATAACGTAGCAATGGTTCATCATGCACCCAGTACAAAATCGTGTCGCTGGTCGCGGAAATGGTGACATCCGCTGTCG
>CAZSGJ010000211.1:0-2548 GCA_964606305.1 uncultured Armatimonadia bacterium | reverse complement strand
TCTAATTTTATTTTCTTGATGTAAAAACCCAGATTAAGGTTTACGACTGACGTTGGCAAACTGGGTCGTTATGCACGCTGGAGCATCCGGGGAGCGAAGCGTTTAGCGGCCTCCATCAACAGTGCAGGTACGAACGCCGCCAGGAAGCAAAACAAGATATCTATCGGGTGCAACACCGCGAAGTGAAACAGCTTCCGAAGCAAAGGGATGTAAAGAACAATCCCAAGCCCAATAAATGTCCCGCCGCTAATCCACCAAAGCGATGGGTTTGGCCGGGCAACCGTGGCAATGAACGTCTGCGTCCAAGAACGGTTTGCGAACATCAACAAAATATTGCTCAGCACCAGCGTCGCAAAGCTAAGCGCGATGGCATCCCCTGTGTTACGCCACCCAAGCAGTGCAGTCATGTAGATGCCAAGTGTCATCAACAGACTAATCGCTCCCTGCAGCATCGCGACGCCAAAGATACGACCAGTGAACATTTTCGCCTTCGGATCGCGGGGTTTACGCTGCATGATGTCATCCGATGCCGGCTCGGCTTCAAACGCAATCGTACATGCAGGGTCGATAACGAGCTCGAGGAAGAGAATGTGAACGGGGAGAAGGGCTTCCGGCCAGCCCATGATGGCGGGTATTAGCGTCATCCCAGCGATCGGAATGTGTACCGCGACAATATAGGCCATCGCCTTTTGGATATGGTCATAAATGCGCCGACCGGTGCGTACAGCATCCACAATCGATGCAAACCGATCACCGAGCAGAATCAACGATGCCGCCTCCCGGGCGACTTCTGTGCCACGCTCCCCCATAGCGATTCCGATGTGCGCTGCTTTCAGAGCCGGGGCATCGTTTACGCCATCCCCCGTCATCCCAACGACGTCCCCATTTGCGATCAATGCCTTTACAAGGCGCAGCTTTTGCTCGGGTGTGATACGTGCATAGACATCGATGTGCCTTACGGTTTCGAGGAGGGCCGCATCCGTCAAGAGCGCAAGCTCCGCCCCGGTCGTAACGCCGCCATCGGATGTGATGCCAGCCTGCGCCGCGATTGCCAGAGCGGTCTGCGGATGGTCCCCTGTAATCATCACCACACGTATCCCCGCGCGGTGGCACTCGGCTATTGCGGGAGGAACATCGGAGCGGATGGGATCTGCAAGACCAATCAGTCCAACAAATGCAAAGTCAATGTCGGTTTGTGCTTTCCAAACTTTGTTGGATGAATCACGGCGTTGTGCAACGCCTAGGACACGGAGGCCTTTTGCGGCGACTTGCTCAACTTCAGTATGAACACGTTGCCGTAAAGCATCACTGGCGTGGCAGAGATTGAGGACGGCCTCCGGTGCGCCCTTGCAAACCGCAAGCTGGCCAGCCGCATCGTTCCAAATATTTGTCATGGCCGGGAGCTCGGGAGAAATCGCAAACTGTTGGGTAAGCATCTCCGATGTGGGCAGCGCAGCAGTAGTGGAAACAGCCGCAAAGATTGCCTTTTCCATTGGGTCGAAGGGGTTTGGTGTGCTCGCGAGGGCAGCAGCGTGGATGACACCTGCCGCATTGGTTATTTCGGATTCTTCGGCGATGAACGGAACGGCATCGATGACTTTCATACGGTTTTCGGTCAGTGTGCCAGTCTTATCGACGCAAAGGATGGTGGCAGAGCCAAGTGTTTCAATCACAGGGATTCGCCTTGCAAGGACATTTGCCTTGCTGAGTCTCCAAGCACCTATTGCCAAAAACACCGTAAGGACAACGGGAAACTCTTCGGGAATCATCGCCATCGCAAGGCTGAGTCCGGTCAGAATGCCTTTTAGCCATCGTCCGTATTCAAGCCCATAAACAACCGTGACGGCGAGACAGGTGAACAGGCTAAAAGTGGCGATGCGGCGTACAAGGGTTGACACTTCTCCCTGCAGTCGTGTCCCTTCAAGCTGAATATCAATCAGTGCTGCGCCTATCTTCCCAAACGCGGTAGAGCTCCCGGTTGCGGTCACAGTGAAAATTCCGTTTCCACTTGTAACCAACGTTCCAGAAAACACAAAAGGCGTCCCATCCCCGCCAGGAGGGGCCATTTGGGAATCCAGCGCTGTTGCACACCGCTTTGAAACTGCAAGGGACTCGCCCGTGAGCACCGACTCATCAACCTGGAGGTTGGAAGCCGCAGTTAGGATGCCATCGGCTGGAATACGGTCGCCTTCTCCGAGAACCACGACATCGCCGCAAACGACATCACGACTCGAAATCACGATGCGGGTACCATCCCGGATAACCGTCGTCCGGGGACTTGAGAGGTCTTTCAACGCATCCAGTGCACGTTCCGTCTTCTGCTCCTGCACGAACGTGATGCCCAGGATAAAGAAAACCCCGCAGAGGAGCAGGCTGGCTTCCTGCGGGTCGCCAAGAATGAGATAGACGATGCCACATGCGACAAGCAGCATCAGCATCGGCTCGCAGAGGATGCTTAAGATCACCATCCAGAAGCCACGATGCCCGCTTGCGGGAAGCGCGTTGGGTCCATCCTTCGCGAGACGCTCAGCGGCTTCGAATCTGGTTA
>CAZSGJ010000210.1:0-2569 GCA_964606305.1 uncultured Armatimonadia bacterium | reverse complement strand
CATCCGGAAAATGCTCTCCCATGTACAGAATGAGATCGCAGAGCTCGCGATGTGTCGAAATGCCGAACCCCGCGACTTCGCGACCACCCTCGTCCTTGCCATTTGCGGTCCCGAGCAGAGTGCATTTGTGCATGTCGGGGATGGCGCAGCGCTCATCCATCACCCTGAAACGGACATTTGGGAGTGCATCCACTGGCCGCAGCAAGGCGAATATGCCGGGCAGACGGCATTCCTGACGGACACGGCTGTCGCCGAAATCGATGTCCAAATCACGGAAACAGCCTTCGATCAGGTCATCCTGTTCACGGATGGCATGGAGCGCCTGCTCCTTGATTTCAGCACAAAGACCGCCAACCAGGCGACCTTTGCGAGCCTGACCCGCCCACTGCAAGCTGTCCAAGCGAGTGGCCATCAGGCAGCACTCAGCGCATCCCTTCGCGGGCTCCTCGATAGCCCCGCCGTCAACAGCCGCACGGATGATGACAAAACGCTGGTCATCGCCGCCCGAACGCAATGAGCATTAATGTCCGCTGCGCCGGCAGGTTTATCACACTGACAAAACTGATCGGGTCGGGTGGTGAGGGGGATGTTTACCAGCATCCAACCGAGCCCGCGCAGGTGATCAAGCTCTTCAAGGATTCCAACCGAAAGGTGAAGGCCGAAAAAGTCGCGGCGATGCTGGAGCTTGTCGGGGAGCAAAACACCGGTTTTGCGACATTTCCACTCTCGCTGGTGATGGACCATTCCGCCCAGGTGGTTGGTTACGCGATGCCAAAGGTGATGCAGAGCGAGCCCATCAATGACCTCCTCAGCAACCAGCAGCGCAAGAAGACATTTCCCGATTCCGACTATCGCTTCCTCGTACGCGTCGCGCTGAACACGGCGCGCGCTGTCGCAACCATCCACAAATTCGGCTGCGTTATCGGCGATATCAATAGCTCAGGGATCTTCGTTTCGCAGGCTGGTTTGGTGACGCTTATCGATGCCGACAGCTTTCAGTTCACGCATAATGGCAAGCTTTATCCGTGTACGGTTGGGACGGGCGAATACACGCCGCCGGAGCTACAGGGGCTGGACTTTCGCAAGGTCGAGCGCGTGCACGACCACGATGCGTTTGGCCTTGCGACGATGCTTTTTCAGATTCTGATGCTGGGGCGACATCCGTTTGCGGGGGTGCGCCGCGGGGGTGAGGCGCGTATCGAGGATGACATCAAGGCATACGACTTTGCCTATTCGGTCACGCGCACGACCGCGCTCACGGCTCCGCCGAGGACGAAGCGTCTGACGGATACGCATCCAGAGGTTGCGAAGCTGTTCGATGTGACATTTGATCCTGCATCGAAGGGGAAGCGTCCTACGGCGGCGGAGTGGGTGCGGATTTTGGAGCTGTACGAGCAGTCGCTCCAGTCCTGTTCACTTGTTGATAGCCACTTTTATACGAATACTCTGCGCGCGTGTCCGTGGTGCCGCCTTGAGGGCGAGCTGAAGAACCCGGTGTTTTATACGAATGCGGATTTGACGTTGTTTGTGGCGAAGTGTGGCCGCCAGGTGGATGCGATTAAGGATGGCCTTCGCCTCACCGATGAGACGCTTCCCCGGCTGGCGAATCCATTGTTACCGGGTGTCCAGGATGATGTTGTAAAGCGTGCACGGTTGCTCCGCGGGGTCAAGACAGGTGTGCTAAGTGCGGTGGGTTTGTCGGAAGCGGTGGGTTTTCTTTCCTTCCCGCAGCTCTTTCTCGGAGAGCTGCTAGTCGGTGCGGCTGCGGTTGGGATTACGTTGTTTGCCACATCGGTGCAGGGAGAGCTCGCGCGTGCGCTGAAGAGCAAGCGTGCATCGCTGAGTGCGGAGCGTAGCCGCTGGGCACTTGCGAGTGGGGTGACGGAGCTGCTTGGTGTGCATCAGCGGCTGGACAAGCTGCGCGATGACCTCCTTGCCTTACCGGGGCAGAAGCAAGTTGAGCTGGATGCGATGGTCGCGGAGCGGCGTGTGAAGCAACTCGAGAGTCATTTACGTGATGCGAGAATTGGCCCTGGAATGATTGCAGGGATTGGCCCGGTCAAGGTCAATACGCTGGCGAGTCATGGGATTGTAAGTGCATTTGATGTTAGTGAGGTGGCGGTGACGCAGATTAGCGGGTTTGGCCCTGCTACGACCGAGGCATTGGTGTCATGGCGTAGAAGTGTTGAAGGTCGCTTTGTGTTCAGGCATGTGAAGACTGAGGCTGATCAGCGTCAGGAGCTTAAGATTACTGCCGATTACCGTGAGCGCGCGATAGAGCTCCGAAAGGCAATCGCCCCCCTCGAGGCCCAGGCCAAACCGCTTACGCCCAAGGTCAAAGCGGCACTGGAGCAGCCGAACGGCTCCATCGAGGCTCTGTACCGGGAAGTCGTTCAGCTGGAGAAGAATTTGGAGGCGGTTAAGGGGTTGTGAGGGCGCGAGGGAACAAACTCTAGCTTTACCGACGTCTACTGCGTCTCCGTGAGCTGCCGGACGACGCCTTACTGGAAGACAAATAACGCTTTTTTCCACTTGCTGTATACGTATATCTACCGCCACGCGGTCCGAC
>CAZSGJ010000209.1:0-2584 GCA_964606305.1 uncultured Armatimonadia bacterium | reverse complement strand
ACAGTCGCTGGGACCACTACGATGAGAGTCCTTACCTCTATATTCTCGCCCTTGGTGCACAGTCACCGTACCGTCTCCCGGCATCCACCTGGAAGAATTGGAAGACAACTCCTGACCCAAAAACAGGCCTCTATGAGCCCATCGGGCCAATCTTCTGGTCGCAAATGACAGCCGGGTATGTCAACATCAAAGGTCAGCGGGACTCCGCAGGGCGTGATTTGTGGATGATTTGGCAGCGTAGCCATGCCCACCATATTCGTTTTTGCAAGGAGCAGAGCGCGCGCTTTAAGACGTACCGTGATGGCGTCTTTGGAATCAATGCCTGCGACCAACCGCCACCGGTAGGCTACGGCGCACAGGAAGCAGCTGATGGCCGCCACGATGGCACCATCGCTCCGACGGCGATTCTCGCAGCCCGGATGTTTGATCGCAAAGCCGCCGACACAGCATTGGCAGCATTGCATGCACATGTTGGAAAGCAGGCTTACGGTCCCTATGGCTTTCCAAATGCGCTGAATGAAGACAAGAACTGGATTGACCCGGATGTGCTTGGTCTAGACCTCGGGATGGCGATTTGTGGCTATGCAAATGCCAGGGATGGCTACATTTGGAAAACATTTACTAAGCACAACGTTGTTCAAGCCGGCCTTCGCGCGATGGGCTATTCGGGAAAGTAACTCCAAATGAAAACCAAACAAGCGCCTATCAAGCCGGTGCCCATCCGGGATGTTCAAATACAAGGCGGCATCTTCAAGGACAGCATGGAGGTTGGCCGTAAGGTTTTGCATAGCCTTGATCTCGACCGAATGCTCTATGCCTTCCGATTTCAAGCGGGTCTCCCAACACTTGGCGCAAAGCCCTACGAAAGCTGGGCCACTCCCGAGCCATACGGCGCATTCCCCGGCTTTTATGAAGCTCACTACCTTAGTGCCATCAGCAAAATGTCCGCAAATGTCTACGATGATGACAAAGTGCTGCGATCGCGCGTCCATGCAATGGTTCGAGAATTGGGCAAATGTCAGCGCGCGATGGGCGGGCGTTACCTCTTCGCAAGCCCGGAAGCTGAGTTCGATGTAAACCGCCTCGATGGTGTTGTTTGGTACCGGATGCACAAGCTAATAGAAGGGCTTGTCGCCGCCCGGGTCCACGCCGGTAGCGCGCAAGCCCTCCAGATCGTCGTCGCGCTGGTTGACTGGATTGAAGAGCGCACTACCCGCTACGGTGCCGACCTCGACAAAGTCAAGAAAGTCGAATACGGAGGCATGGCAGAGGCCCTCGCAAATGTCTATGCCATCACCAAAAACCCGCGCCACCTCGCCCTCGCACAGCGCTGGCTGGAACCACCAATCCTCGACAAGTTTGCAAGCGGCGGCGATTACATGGAACACGCCAACACCCTCATCGCCAAGATTGTCGGTGCCGCACGTGTCGCAGAGCTGACCGGATCCACACACGAGCACAATGCTGCATTGGGGTTCTGGGACAAAGTGGTGACATCCGGTGGACGCACCTACGCAACCGGTGGGCTAAGCGTGCACGAAGGGATGCCGCCGCAGAAACGCCTCGCTGGCACCCAGAGCCGGATGCCGCAGGAGACCTGTGTCAGCTACAACCTCATCAAGATTGGGCACAGTCTGGCTACGCAAACTGGGGATGCCCGCTTCCATGACCACATTGAGCGCACCCTTTTCAATGCAATTCTAGGCAGTCAGGACCCGCGCACCGGGTGGAAGACCTACTACCAGCCCCTTGGTGCAAACTCCGTCAAAGACTTCCGCTCCAATGAACGCGGCTGCTACTGCTGTAACGGCACCGGCCTTGAAAACCCAGGGCAGTACGGCCAGTTCATCTATTCCACGCAAGGGGATGACACGATTTACATTAATCAGTACATCGAGTCCGCGGCCAATATCACCAAACCGAACATCCGCCTCTATCAATGGACGCAGCTTGCGACCACGGACACGGTGAAGATTGTCATTTCCGCGATGAGCCCGCAGGTCTACAACATCAAGCTGCGTGCGCCGAAGTGGTGTGCTAAACCAGAGGTGCTGATAAACGGGAAACCAACTCCCGTCGTTTCGGCAAATGGCTGGATTACGCTGCGGCGGATGTGGTCGCGCGGGGATGTCATCGCGCTCAAGCTCCCGATGCAGCTCCGGATGGAAGCGATGCCCGATAACGACCAGCAGGCCGCATTTGTCTTCGGACCTCAAGTGCTTGTCGCCGCCGGCGCACACGAGCGTCTGTCAGAAGTCGTGCTCTACCCAATCCCGGGTGAGACCGCTGCCGCACGCCTGACACGCCTTGCCGCGCGGGCGAAGCGCTTACCCAAAGGCCAACCGGATGGCGCAATCTTCACGCTCACAGATGACATCGGGCGTGTCCTCCGCCTCAAGCCTTACGCCGCAGTTGGCGGAGGCGAGTTCTTTACGGGTTACATCGATGTCGTCAAGAACCCAAGCCGCTTCATTGCAGGAAATGTCGCCATCGGTAAGCGTGTGCTTGTCGCCGACCCGGCGCCGCCGGGGGTGAATGTTGAGTGCTTTTTGCGTGCGGACAAGCTGGTGGATGGCTGTTTTGG
>CAZSGJ010000208.1:0-2590 GCA_964606305.1 uncultured Armatimonadia bacterium | reverse complement strand
ATATCACCAATTTCATCAAGAAATAGAGTTCCACCGTGTGCAAGCTCAAAGCGTCCAGGTTTTGCTGTTTGAGCCCCCGTAAACGCAGACTTTTCGTGTCCAAAGAGCTCTGATTCAAGGAGGGTGTCTGGCAACGCTGCACAGCTTACCGCCACAAATGGACCTGCCGACCGTGGACTTGCTTCGTGAACAAGCTTTGCCGCGACTTCTTTACCGGTACCAGATTCACCCAAAAGAAGAACCGTAGCCCGATTTGACTTCGCTGCACGCACCAGGTTTTCAGCAAGGTGTCTGGTTACTGTCGAATCCCCGAGTAATCCGGATTTCCCTGCAAGAAGCATTGCATCGGATGGCGGAACAGAAGCACCCTTTGAACCGCGGCTTGTGGCAAATGCTGGCGCCGAGACTGCCGGAGAAGGTGCATCTGATTTCAGCACACGCTTTACGGTTGCCTTGACCTGGTCAACATCGAAGGGCTTCGTGATGTAATCGAACGCTCCGAGACGCATCGCCTCCACGGCGCTGCGCACCGTTCCGTGACCAGAAACAACAAGGGACTTGACACTCGGGTGGAGCTTGCGAATACCATCAAGGACTTGTAATCCATTCAAATCAGGCATCAGGTAATCGGTAATAACCAAATCAAGTGATGACTCAGCTTTAGCCTTCTTCAACGCATCCCGACCGCAATCAGCCGTTATTACACGGTAGCCATCGGCTTCCAAAACAGCACCCAACACTCTGCGGAGGTTAGGTTCATCATCAACAAGCAATACCGTTACATCGTTCATAAATCGTTTCCGTACTTAGTTTCGGCATCGCGGCCAGGGAATATAAGGGTAATCTCAGCACCCGAATACTGGGAAATTCCAACTTCCATGCGAATACCTAGCAAGTCCAGATCCTGCCGGACCTGTGCCAATCCAAGACCAGTACCCCGCGACTTGGTTGTATAAAATGGCTCAAAAATTTTTTCACGTAGTTCGACTGGGATTCCCGGACCGTTATCTCCAATAGCCACCACGACACAATCCCCCGCTCTATCGACTGATACATCGACTTGAGGCTCACCATGATGCACGCATGCAAGACAGGCAGCCTGTGCCGCATTTCGGAGTACGTTTCTGATAGCACGCACGATCCGGGCCTTATCCGAAGAAACTACCTGCGATGCAAATCCCGAAATGTTCGTCTTTACCTTGCTCTTGAATGCTGGATCTTTCAACAGCAGGCTTGTTTCATCCGCCAAAACAGACCCCAGATCAAAGGTCTCGCATTGAAGCGGCTCAGATTTCGAAAAGTCCAATAAATCCGTTGTCATCTGAGCCAGACCATCGGCTTCTTCGATCACAATTCCAAGGAACTCCTGACAGTCCGGTCGGTCGCGAGTTACGGACATCAGATGTTGAGCCGATCCTTTGATTGCTCCCAGCGGATTGCGCACCTCGTGTGCAACGGTCGCAGCGAGACGTCCTATACCGGCTAATTGTTCTGATCTCGCCATTTGCCGCTGCATTTCAACCTGTTCATTTGCCATCCGTCTGACATCATCGAGAACCATGGTCTGACCAAATGTTGCCCCTACGATCGATGCAAACAAAGATAGGACACGCATATCGTCATCGATAAAGGGTTGACTCGGTACTCGTCGTGAAACACTTAGCACTCCTAGAACCGTTCCATCATTTACAGCCAGCAGCGGCACGCAGACAGCACTCTCAATTTCAACGCGTCGTTTGATTCTGCTTTTTCTGCCCTGCATTAATGGGTGCGCATCAGGATCCTTGTGCATAAGCACGGGCTGCCTCGACTCGGCAACACGCCCGGCAATACCTTCTCCAATGATGATAGTCATTGACTGATCAACCTCACTGGAAAGGCCGACACTGGCTGTCAGACGCATCGTGTCCGTTCCACGGTCACGGAGGAAGAGAGATCCGGTATGTGCCTCGAGAGCGGTGACGGCACGATCGATTACCAGTGGACAGAGATGTGACATTTCGATGTGCGGGACGGTTCGCCACAGCTCTTCGAGCGCCGTCATTTGTCGGCGTAGCCTTGCAAACCCGGGGGTATCCTGCTTTGCGATTGCTCTTGTAGCGTAGCGACGTTTCGTGCGGCGCTGTTCTGAAATTGTCATCACATTCAATTGTCGGCATATTCAACGCAGATGTGGAGGCTACAATAAAGGTGTGACACCACGTGCAGACAACAGCTACGGCGCACTCGCCAGTGTTTATGACCACATTATGTGGACCGTTCCTCACAGCGCCTGGCTGTCGCGGATCGAGCGGGACTTGCGTGACAGGCGTAAGCGACCACGCAGTGTCTTTGACATAGCCTGTGGAACCGGTCTCGGTACTGAGATTCTTTATTCGCGAGGCTATCGCCCGGTATTTGGTGCTGATTTGTCCCCTGAGATGATTTCCGTTGCGCGTAACAAGGCGGCAAAGGCAGCCCTGGAGATTGACTACTTCATACAGAATGCCGAGGAGACATGTCTTCCGGATGGAGGCACCGTTGATCTGGTGACCTGCCTGTTTGATGCATTGAACTATGTGACGACGCTTGATGGACTTCATCGTGTCTT
>CAZSGJ010000207.1:0-2613 GCA_964606305.1 uncultured Armatimonadia bacterium | reverse complement strand
CGCTCACCAAAGACCATGGAACTTTCCGACACTGAGATTGAGGCCATGGTACAGGCACAGCTGGAAGACCTGGTGGGACTCAAGGCAAAGCCAGTGTTTACGCGGATTCAGCGCTGGGATGGCGCGAACCCTCAGTATGATGTCCACCACTTGGACCTCTGTGACAAAATCGATGCCAGCTTGCCAAGTGGCATTTGGGTAACCGGATGTTCTTATCGCGGCGTTGGAATGCCTGACTGCGTGTACCAGTCAGAGCTGTTAGTTGAGCGGATGCTGACTGTGCATCCAGAAGGATAATTCACCATGACCACAAACGCATCTGAAGCACTTTTTGCACGTGCAACCGAGCTGATCCCGGGAGGCGTTAACAGCCCGGTCCGCGCGTTCCGTGGCGTCGGTGGCACACCTCGCTTTATGGAGCGTGGGGCCGGCTCGCGCGTCTGGGACGCCGATGGAAATGCGTACATCGACTATATCCAGTCCTGGGGACCTCTCGTGATGGGACATGCCCATCCAAAGGTTGTTGAGGCTATCGCGACGCAAGCAGCCCTTGGAACCAGCTTTGGTGCTCCCACAAAGGCTGAAAACACACTTGCCGAGCTTGTCATCGATATGGTCCCGAGTATCGAGATGATTCGCTTTGTGAACAGCGGTACCGAAGCCACGATGAGTGCGCTGCGCCTCGCACGCGCCGTGACTGGACGTGAGAAGATTCTAAAGTTCAGTGGCTGCTACCACGGACACGCGGACATGTTGCTCGTCGCAGCGGGAAGCGGTGTGGCGACGCTTGGCCTGCCGGACTCACCAGGGGTTACCGCCAGCACAGCCGCAGCGACACTGACGGTTGAATACAATGACATCGCAGCTGTTAATGCCATCTTCGCAGCACACGGCAGTGAGATCGCAGCCGTTATCGTTGAACCGATCGCGGCGAACATGGGCTTTGTCCTTCCAAAAGACCACTTCCTCCACAAGCTTCAGGACATCTGCCGGGCAAACGGCGCGCTGTTCATTCTGGATGAAGTGATGACAGGCTTCCGGGCATCCCTTGGCGGTGCTCAGGAAGCGATGGGTCTTGACCCGGATATCACGTGTCTGGGCAAAGTGATTGGCGGCGGTCTGCCAGTCGGTGCCTACGCAGGAAAGCGCGACATCATG
Source organism: uncultured Armatimonadia bacterium (assembly GCA_964606305.1). GTDB lineage: Bacteria > Armatimonadota > Armatimonadia > Armatimonadales > Armatimonadaceae > CAIRTT01. The sequence goes on along the minus strand of CAZSGJ010000207.1, from coordinate 1,455 downwards.
CTGAACGTGGCTCCCGCTGGCAAAATGTACCAAGCCGGGACACTTTCGGGGAACCCATTGGCGATGGCGGCGGGGCTTGCAACGCTCTCTCTCCTTCGCGAAGCTGGAGTGTTTGCCGGAATCGCAGCGCAAACTGAGAAGCTAGCTAATGGAATCAATGCCGTCTGTACGGCAGCGGGTGTTCCAGTGCAAACGGCATCCATGGGCACGATGTTTGGCTGTTACTTCCTGAAATCCGCAGATGGCGTCATCGACTCCTATGCAGCAGCACGCGAGCATGCAAACCCTGCGTACTTTGGAGAGGTCTTCCACGGGATGCTGGAGCGCGGTGTATACCTGGCACCAAGCCAGTTTGAGGCAGGCTTCGTGAGCGCGGCGCACTCGGATGATGACATCGAGACAACGCTTTCGGCTCTCGATGACACCATCAGCTAAGCGGCTTTAGCCCGTCGGGATAATGTTTCTTGTTTCCAGGAGATCAACCACCTCCCGGACACAAACATCAACTGCCTTACCAGCGGTGTCCAGCGTCAGCTCAGCACTTTCCGGGGCTTCATAAGGGTCATCGATACCTGTGAAGCCCTTGATTTCTCCAGCCCGTGCTTTTGCGTAGAGGCCTTTGACATCCCGGGCCTCGCATGCTTCAAGCGATGTCGCCACATGCACCTCGATAAAACTTCCTTCGGGAAGTCTTGCACGAACCGCATCACGGTGTGCCTTCGCCGGTGAGATAAATGCCGAAAGCACAATCAGCCCGGCATCCTGCATGAGGGCGGCGACTTCACCGATCCGCCGGATATTCTCCGCACGGTCATTCGCACTGAATCCCAAATCGCGACAGAGGCCAAAGCGGATATTGTCGCCATCAAGGGAGTAGGTATGCATTCCCCGCGCGGTCAGTTCCTGTTCTACGGCCGCCGCAATCGTCGACTTTCCCGCTCCTGACAGGCCTGTAAACCATACGACCGCGCCCAGATGTCCGTTATTCATCTCGCGATCACTTCTGGTAACGGGATAGTCCTGCCGTTGTAAATTCGAGCCCATTTATATGCCTTCGCCTTGGAAGACGCTGACATCGATAGCCTGCCAGTGCGGATACTTCTCACGAATCAGCTTGTTGAGGGCGATTTCCTCAGCTGAAATGCCTGTCGATACCCCGCCGCTATCCAGGGATGCATCTGCGGCACCCACCTGGCGAATCAAGCCCGCGGCCACGGTCGCATTGGTTAGCCGGTCAATCAGGATAAAGCACCCTGTCCCGGGATGGCTGGAATAGGTGTCAAGCGGAAGTGCCTGCTCCAGCTCAAGCGATACAGAGGCAATATCGTTCATCGAGAGTGTCACTGCCGGGTGATGATCACCTGTATTGACATCGATACGATAGTCAATCCACGTCACTCGCACCGGGACTTTACTCGTCGCAAGCTTGAGGTCGTACGCAGTACCGAGCTTCAA
>CAZSGJ010000206.1:0-2655 GCA_964606305.1 uncultured Armatimonadia bacterium | reverse complement strand
CCCCTGATGCACTCAAAACCATCTGCCGGGCACACGCCAAACGCGGAACGACATCTCTTCTCGCAACGACCATCACACACGGCGAGAATGAGATAGCAAGAGCTCTATCTAATGTCGCCGACGCAATCGATGACATGGATTCGTTCTGTCCGGATGGCGCGCGCATCGCCGGTGTCCATCTCGAAGGTCCGTTTATTCACCCACTCCGGCCTGGCGCCCAGCCGAAAGAACACGTACGGGTTCCAAATCACGATGAGTGGCTACGGCACATAGAACATTCACGAGGAACAATTCGGCGCGTGACGATTGCAGCAGAGTATGCTGAGGCCCGTCCAATCATCGAATGGTGCTGGAAAAACAATGTAACCGTCACCGTAGGACACACCACCATCGGGGGCGATCAGCTTACGGTACTCCTAAACGATGGCCCATTGGATGCCACACACCTGTTCAATGCGATGGACCCGATTCATCACCGTAAACCAGGGCCGATACCGACCTTTTTGACGCATCCAAACGCCATGGCTGAGCTCATCGCGGACGGTCACCACGTCCACCCGGATGTCATCAAGATGGCAGTTGCGGCGGCTGGTCCGGAGCATATTATGGCCATCACGGATGCGATGGCTGGAATGGGTCAGGGAGATGGTGACTATATTCTGGGCGGGCACCCGGTCAAGGTGGCCGGTGGCAAGGCGTTGCTTCTTGATGGAACGCTGGCCGGAAGCATCCTCGGGATGTCGCAGGCTGCAAGAAACATTGCCTCCTGGACGGGCTGTGACCTTGTAGCGCTTGCGAAAATGACATCCACGAATGCAGCAGACCGAATCGGGCGTACGGACATCGGCCGGATTGCCATTGGCGCAAACGCTGACTTTGTCCTGATGCAGGGCGGGGTGGCACACAGAGGCACATTTATTGGTGGTATTGCGGTCAACGCTTAGTTTTTCGCCCATCGGCGACTGTAGGAGAACGACATGCAACAGGAGATTTCAAAGCTTGCCCCCGGGATGCGGATAACGGCATCGACCAATGTACGGCGCGGTAGCTGGATTCTCCCCAGCAGCGATACACAGCTCAAAGCGCCCGCCATTGTCATCAGTGGTAACGACATCATCGTAGACTTCGGTGGATCAACGCTTCGTGGAACATCGGTATCCACTGAGCCCGACATGCGCGCCGGAACTGGCATCATCATTCAGGGCAAGAACATCACCGTTCGAAACCTCAGGATTCACGGGTACAAAGTCGCGATTGCCGCACTGGGCTCCGATGGCCTTGTCTTAGAAAATGTGGATGCCAGCTATAACTGGAAGCAGCACCTTCTTTCAACGGATGAAAAAGAAGATCTTGCAGACTGGATGAGCTATCACCAGAACGAGAAGGATGAGTGGCTACGCTACGGCGCTGCGTTTTATCTTCGCGACACATACGACTTCACCATCGCAAAATGTACAGCCCGCGGTGGACAGAATGGCCTGATGATGACCCGGTGTGACCGAGGAAACATTCATCACAACGACTTTTCATTTCTCTCAAGCCTCGGTATCGGGATGTACCGTGCATCGTGGAACCGGATTCTCCACAACAAGATTGACTGGTGTGTGCGTGGTTACTCCCACGGTGTCTACAACCGCGGGCAGGACTCTGCGGGCATTCTGATTTACGAACAGTCATCCAACAATGTCTTCGCCTACAACTCGGTCACGCACGGCGGGGATGGCTTCTTCCTCTGGGCGGGGCAGAACACCATGGATACCGGCCGCGGAGGATGTGATGACAACCTCCTTTACGGGAATGACTTTTCACACGCTCCAACCAACGGAATCGAGGCGACATTCAGCCGAAATCAGTTCGTGCACAACCTGATCGCAGAGTGCTGGCATGGTATTTGGGGTGGATACTCCTACGACACCACCATTGTTGGCAATACCTTTGGCTACAATGCCGAAGCAATCGCCATCGAGCATGGTCGTGACAACCTCATCTCTGACAATGGCTTTTTCCGCGACCGAATTGGTGTAAAGCTCTGGGCAAATCCATCCCAGGATCCGAACTGGGCCTATGTCCGCAAACATGCAACAAGCAGTGAGCGCTACATTATCGAGGGTAACACCTTTGTCGATGTAAAGACGAAGTCCGATATCCGAATGACGGACAGTGTCAAGGATCGTGCAAACCGGGTTGTGAAAACGACGCCAACGCCTGCGGAGACAATGCAGGGCAGGGGAAACACCATTGTTTCCAGTGAGACAACCGTCGCTGAGTACCTTGAGCGCTGGGATCTCGCCTGGCATCCCGGCCGCCCCAGCCGCCTCGCATCCCGTTACCACGTCGCTCCGCTGGACAAGCCAGAGTCGGCGATGCTGGCAAAGAATACGCTGCGTGGCCGGCGGTTTATCATCGTGGATGAGTGGGGTCCCTATGACTTCCAAAGTCCACGGTTAGTCCACCGCGGGGATGGCCACTACGACATTTTGGGACCAAAGGGTAAATGGAGGGTTGTGGATGCGCAAGGGGCAACCCTTTCAGCAACCAGCGGGGCTGTTCCCGGAGCGCTGACCATTCAGACGCCTGCTGGCCAGGCGGGTACAACAAAGGTTGTCCTTGAGTACCGCGGAGGAGCGACTACCGACTACAAAGGTGTGCAAACGG
>CAZSGJ010000205.1:0-2689 GCA_964606305.1 uncultured Armatimonadia bacterium | reverse complement strand
AAGTATGCGGGAAGAAGCATGCGTCTCACGGATGTCAGCGGAGAAGTGATCAAGTCTGCGCTGGCGTAGACAAAATCCCAAAGAGGGAGATTTTTCTTTTCTTTTTGTTAGGAAGTCAAGCCATTCCGAACGTGTGAAGTATGCGGGGAGAAGCATGCGTCTCACGGATGTCAGCGGAGAAGCGATTAAGTCTGCGCTGCATTAGACCTAAAGTTATGAGTCCACTTCCGGCTTAAGAAACAAAAAATCCTCCCCCTTACGGATAACGCACATTCTCAACCGGGCCGCGTAGGCACCTCGCATAAAGCTCATCAAATGCAGCGCTTCCATCGTCGTGGATTACATTCATCTGCACACCGCGTGGCTCAATCGGCTGGTTACCAGCCAGGAAGTCTTCCCAGCACTGACGCTCAAGCATCGGGAATCCAGCAAAGGCCGCATGCGCAAATGGGCTCGCCTGATAGTTTCCACTGACACGGTTAGCCATAAATGCGTACTTAACACTCTTACCACTCGGCCATTCAATCGAAATGATGTGCTTTCGTTCCGGCAGGCTGAATGGCGCATCCATTCGGTAGCGATTCACCGCATCGTAATCCAAGTCCACTCCAAGGCCAGCTCTCGTCGGAACACGCACGGTTCCGTGTTGGATCTGTAGTGGGGATGCAATCATGTCATCTGCGAAGTTGTTCATACAGCTGATCATCGGCCATTGCTGATGTGTCAACACCGCGCCAAGATGACATCCCCAAGCCGTCGAAATCCCTGTCCCAACTGGTTGGGTCCAAAATGGCTTGTCAAACTGCGCTAGAATGGCACCCGTCTTAATGGCTGCGCTGGCACCACATTCGGACACGACAAAGCCATCACACATTTCCTCCCGCAGTGCGATGGGAAGTGGCGGCACACCGGCATGGATGGCAATCGGAATATCGAGCCGTCGTCGCAGGGTCTTGTAGCCATCAATATCGCGCTGGGGGATTGGGCCCTCAAACAAGGCTACTTTTGGATTTTGCTGCAGCTCTTTGAGAATCGGCGTTGCCGTTGCTGCATTCAGCAGCATGTCATTCCAGTCCATGTCGATGCGATAGTGATCCGGAGTTGCGGCAGAAATCGCATCGACCTGAGCAAAGGGATCAATAAACGGACGCGACTTGATCTTGTGATACGTGTACCCGGATGCCAGTGCATCCGCAGCTTCGAGGGCCAGGTCAGCGGGCGGCATCTTTGTGTTCCACCACGCGATGCTGACATTTTCACGCACCTGCTCGGCTCCGAGCAGGCGGTAGGCCGGAACTCCAAGTGCTTTGCCAACGATATCAAACATTGCCTGTTGGAGACCGGCACCGAGGCCATCATTCCAAAGGAGGTCAGCCGGGTTTGCGCCAATGCAGCGGGCCACAGTGGCATCGGATGTCTTTTGCCATGTGTAGTGGAGCACCGTTTCACCGATACCCATGATGTCAGACGCATCCGTGAAGACTTCGATTATCTCAACCACTCTCCAATTACGGACCAGGAGAGCATTCCACGTTTCGCAGCGTGGGGTGAATGGAACGCAACACACTGTGCGCTCAATAGCCGTGATCTTTGGAACCTTCATTGCTTCCTCCGAAACCTGACTGCTTGAATTGTCTTTCACTTCGAATTTTCTTTCCTTGATGGTGGAAATCCTGCAACTGCAGTTAATCCACGCGCCAAATGGATGGTAACTGGTCTGATGGCATCCAGTTCAGGACATCCTTAATGCGGTCCAGACGGAAGTGGCCGTGTGGCATCGCAGCTGGGATATGCAGTGCGGTATACGTAATACCGCTTGCGTCAGCCTCAACGGCGGCCTGAATCGCCCGACCTGCATCACAAAAGGATGTCATGTAATCAATAGGATGGATGCTCTCGGGTGTCGCAAGGCCATTGAATAACAGTGTTATGCCCTGAACATCCGAGTGCTCACAATGAACACGGACGAGCTCCTGACCCAGATGCTTTGAGAGTCCGTAGGGGTTGCATCCCGGGCGACCCGGTGTATCGATAGGCACATCATGGTCGTGGTGGAATCCAGTGTAAGGCTCAAGGGTGATGACCTGTGGTCCGGTGGTCACGATGCGCTTAATCCCAGCTGCGATTGCCTCCTCCGCTGCGACAAGCGCACCGATAGTATTCACACGGAAATCATTCTGCGTATAGCGTGTACAGGCGCAGTTGATGAGCGTTGCGCATCCGGTAATGGCGGCCCGTAACGAGCATCGGTCGAGGATGTCAAATGTTGCCTCTCGGTGAGGTTCGGGAACGGGCACGGTGGGAAGAGGGGCGCCTTTTGGCTGGTGGGGTGCCCCGCGGCTGGCAATCAAATCGAGAGGCTCGTAATCGCAAAGAACGACTGCGTGGTTTTGCTTCAACAGCTCAATTGCGGATGTCGGAATCGGACCGCCAGCACCAAGTACGGCTACTGGCTTGGTTGCATTCGGCCAGCTGCGCTGTTTTCGATGCGGCAAGTATTCTGTTTTAATATCATTAAGATGTGAATGATTGTTATAAGTATCAATAACATTCAAAAAGCGATGTTTGTTAAATAGAAAAGCGTTTATATCGTAATGAATGTCTTTATCGCTAGCTGCATCCAAGCGGTGAATCGCAAGGCGGATGCCGCGGTCACGCAGGCATTCACGCCACAGCTGTTCGATTGAAA
>CAZSGJ010000204.1:0-2700 GCA_964606305.1 uncultured Armatimonadia bacterium | reverse complement strand
GCCCGGGTCCGGGTAGCTGCTCTGACGATTTTGCCTTGGAATTCAGGAAAGACTCCCGTCGCCGGCACGAAGCGTGAGATTAGCCCCATTTGGGAACGCCTGAGTGAGCTTTCCCGTGAAAATCCATCCGATATGGGGATGTTAGCGGTTGCCGTGCGCAAGGGTACGCAAGGTTCATTTCGTATCGACCGGCAGGAGCTCGAGAATATCGCCAGTCCGCCCATCGACTCGAAGGGCAACCCACTCCAGCTCACGCCTATCCTGCAAACCACCCACCCGGATGCCATCGCGCGGATGCGTGCGGACTGCGCGCGTGGCGAGAAGCTGGATCCGGACAATGCGTTTTGGCCACTGATGATGACATCCGTTCACCTCGCGGCTCACGAGGATGCTCAGGCATTTGCCTCTCTCTTACGCGCCGCAAGCAAGCCTGTTTGGCGTGAGTATGTTCAGGATGAGGTCGTGATGCACCGGATGTACGCCGAGTTTAACTTTGGCGAGCAGGGCTACTTAGGCGAGTTGGTGCGCCAGTCCAGCATTTTGTTTCCCCATTATGCACAGCTGAGAGGCCTCTCCCGTGCTCTGGTTGGCCAAGCGATTTTGCTGGAGCAAGCGGGTCGCGCACAGGATGCGCTGAAAATACGAACTGCGCTTCGCAAGGTGAGCTATCGGATTAGCGTTGAAAGCACATCGGATATTGGGTCGCTTGTCGGCATGGCTATGCATGGGATTTCGACGAGTCGCATCAATGGAGTTCCGCCCATCAAGGCGAAGGCGGGTCAGGACGTCAACGAGGCGTCACGCAAGGCTGCGACGCTTGGAAATATGCATCGGTATCGTGACCACGCCCGTTCGGTGGGTCAAAACGGCGAGGCAACGTCCTCGATGCGGGATTTCAACAGGCTAACCGATTACCGCGAGCAGCTGATGGTGGCCGAGAGCGACTGGGAGAAGCTGTATGGAAATGTCCAGCAAACTCTTGTTGGGGCGGGTGGGGTGCTTGCAGCATCCATGAATATCGCGTGGCTGATCTTGCTCGGGATTCTGGCGAGTGTCGTGATTCGCTTGTCGCCGCTGGGACGTGGCGGAAGGTTGGCTCCGGGGCCAGCGGCGGCCATCATTGTTGCAACAACGGTGCTCACTTGGAGTGTGAGTGCCTATGTGGTGTCGGTTTTCGTCAATCCGCAGGCATTTCAGAACACCTGGGGCATTTTCTCCGGGTTTCAGGTTGAGCCAGGGGAGGATGCAGAGGGTAGCCGCAATATGGCAGCGGGTTTGTTGAACATGCTCGGGACGTTGCTGACGACGGCATTTCCGATGTTGGTGATGATTGGCGCGTTGATCGCCGGTGGAATTCAGCGCCGGGCTAGCTTTTCCCGGATGATTGCGTTTGCCTTCCGCGGGGCTGGTCTCGTCGCGGTCATCATCGGGGTTCCCGCCATGCTTGGCATCATGGTGATCGCCGGGCGGAATGACATCCGTCTGATGCAAATGCAGCGTCAGGAATGGACGGGCGGCCTCGAAGAGCGGCTTGCTCGAAAGCTGTCCGATAAGTCTAAAGCGACGGACCGTATCTCTGCGGGCGAGTAGCGTGTGGTTGTTTTGGGTACGAAGGGTGGTGTGCAAGTAGATTTACCGGGCAATCGGAAAGTAACAAGTACACCTAAAAATAATCGCATCGCGCTATTGGATGCCCTTAGGGGTGTGACAGCTATTGGCGTTGCTGCTTTCCATGCCTACGGTTTCAGATGGCAAGGTGATGTTGAAAATCAATACAGCATGCCAATATTGGGAGTTTTCATCCATTATTGGAGCATTATCCTTGTGCCCACATTCTATTGGATTAGTGGCTTTGTCGTGTCATACACGTCATCAGATCGTTTGTATGTCAGTGGAATCGATTGGTCGTTTTTGCTACGAAGATTTATCAAGGTAACACCGATCTGGTGGATTTCGATTGTGTTTTCAGTCGTTTTTGAAGCGGCTTTCGATCTAAAACATGGTTCGAATATTCGATGGCCATCCGTAGTAGATGTCCTTGCAAATGCGACTTTTCTAAACTTCGTTTTCGAAGTTGACTCACTTAACTACCCTGGATATTCACTGTGTCTTGAAGTTCAGATGTATATCCTTACGTTCATAATCCTCACAATCGGACACAACGTCCCATCAAAGGTTCGTAACGTTATCCTGCCAATACAGGTCTTGAGTTGCGGAATACTGTGTTCATGTCTTAACAGCTACGTGGACGGGTTGGCCTGGTTGACGAGCAGTTACCCATGGTTTGCGTTGGGTTTTCTTTGCCATCTACGATCAAACAGATTAATAAGCAGCGACTGGACCGTATGTTCCTCGATTTCAATGATTCTAAACACAATGACCAGCAAACTGGATGAGAGGTGGATTGTCACGGCCAGTGCACTATTTGCGTTTACGCTACTTGGCGAACTCGACATCAATCACCAAATGTGGAAGGTAGGACGAACCTTTCGTCATTTAGGGGCGATCTCGTTTCCCCTGTATTTGCTCCACATCAAGTTTGTGGCACACGCCATTACATTCGACAAAGCACGTGTATATCTTGGCTTGCCAGCGAATGCGACATTCTTCATAATAGTCCTCCTACCACTCCTCCTCGCAATCGCTGTAACTCCACTTATGAACCGCGTAGACAAATTCCTGATGTCAAAACTCTTCCCA
>CAZSGJ010000203.1:0-2700 GCA_964606305.1 uncultured Armatimonadia bacterium | reverse complement strand
GTCGCATCGTTCACTCTCCCGAAAATACTCTGGCTGCGAAAACACGAACCAGATAACTTTGCACGCCTAACCACCGTTCTCTTGCCCAAGGACTACATCCGCTTCCTGCTCACCGGGAACAAACACAGCGAAATCTCAGATGCATCCGGTAGCGGCATCCTCGATGTCCGTAATCGCACCTGGTCGAAACCACTCGCTGATGCACTCAACATCGACCTCGCACTCTTTCCACCACTGATCGAATCACCTGCCATCGCCGGATACATCACCGCCGCTGCCGCAGCCACAACAGGTCTCCGCGAAGGTATCCCCGTTGTTGGTGGCGCTGGCGACCAACCCGCGGGCGCTGTCGGCGCCGGTGTCGTCGGACCCGGACAAGTGATGCTTTCCCTCGGCACATCCGCCGTTGTCTGGGCACACGCAGCCACCCCCGCCATCGACCCTGAGCTCCGCATCGGCACCTTCTGCTCCGCTGTTCCTGGCGAATGGGGTCTCATGGGCTGTATGCTCTCCGGCGGAGGAGCCCTCCGCTGGTACCGTGACACCTTTCAGCCAACAGCTGACTACAGCAAGATAACCACTGGTGCCGCAACCGCACCCGCTGGCTGCGAAGGACTCATCTTCCTTCCATACCTCACGGGTGAACGGACGCCTTACGCCGACCCGGATGCACGCGGCGTCTTCTTTGGTGCAACCCTTCGCTCCACGCAGGACTGGTTTGCACGCGCCGTTCTGGAAGGCGTTGCCTACTCGGTCAACGATGCAACTGCACTTCTAACATCGCTGCATGTCCCGATTAACGAAGTCCGCGCTATCGGTGGCGGTGCAAAGAGCACCCTCTGGCTGCAAATCATGGCCGATGTCACAAACCAAAAGCATGTCCTGCCCACCTTGGATGAAGGCCCTGCTGCAGGCGCCGCTATCCTCGCTGCCGTCGGGGCGGGGACGTTTGCAAATGTCAAGGATGCCTGCGTGGCTCTCGTCGGCACCACCCCTGCAGCGGCTCCTGGGCCGGATGCATCCATTTATGCAAAATGGGCTCCACACTATCAGGCGCTCTACCCAGCCCTGCAGGCTAGCTTCAAAGCCGTCGCCAGAACGGCCGCAGGGGCCTGACAGAAGATGGCAAGCCTCCCGAGACGCCTCATGGGCATCGAGACCGAATATGGCATCCACATCGATGGCCTTGGACCCGATGCACTCGTAAAAGCCTCCCGGGAGCTTGTCGAATCACACCCAAAACCCTACGCATCCCCGTGGGAATATCGGCATGAACATCCCCGTCGGGATGCACGCGGCTTTGTTGTTGACCATCTTTCTGTTGATCCTGTTGATGCCCGCTACGACCAGGTTGGCACAAACACGACGGATAATCAGCTCCGCGCTGACCGGATGCTGCCAAATGGCGCACGCCTCTACAACGACCACGGACATCCTGAATACAGCACTCCCGAGACATCCGATCTCCTGACACTTGTCGCCGCCGACAAGGCTGGCGAACGGATTATGCAGGAGCTTGCGGTCAAGCGCTCCGATGTAACCGGCACCCTTGTCAGCCTCCAAAAGAACAACTCGGATGGCAATGGGGCATCCTACGGAACACACGAGAGCTACCAGGCGCTGCGCTCGGTATCCATCGATGTCTTCATCCGCGACTTGCCAGCACACTTTGCAACACGCATCCTCTACACAGGCGCCGGTAAGACTGGCTGTGAAGAGTCCGGTATCCGCGGAGTAGACTTTCAAATCTCACAGCGCGCCGACTTCTTCAAAGTCATCGCAAGTGTCGATACGCTCTACAACCGCCCATTGGTTAACACCCGTGATGAGGCTCACGATGACCCGGCAGCACTCAGACGCATACACGTTATCTGCGGGGATGCTAACCTCTCCGAGACCGCGACATTTCTTAAATGCGGTACAACGCACCTCGTCCTCCGCCTGATCGAGGATGGCGTAGACCTCTCCCATATCGCATTGGCTGATCCGCTCGTAGCAATAAAAGAGATTTCCAGGAATCCGCTTACATTGCCCGTGCTACCACTAAAGGGTGGAAACTTCACGACTGCGCTCGAAGTGCAATATGCATTACTTGGGCTGTGCCGACGTTACGAAGGCACGGATGAACAGACAGATCTCGTCCTTCGTACGTGGAAGTCATTTCTGGATGACTATGCGGCAGATCCGCTTTCGGTTGCCGACCGCGCCGACTGGGCTGCGAAATACACTTTGTTGACGCAGTTTGCCGCAGAGGAAGGTGTTGACTTCAAATCGGACATCATTCAAAGCCTGGATATCGCCTTTCATGACATCGACCCGGATGCCGGACTCCACTACGCCCTCATCGATTCCGGGGATGTCAAAACACTCGTTACGGATGAGGCAGTCAACCAACTAATGGTGCAACCTCCGCAGGATTCTCCCAAAGCCATCATCCGTGGACACATTGCCAAGCATCTCCACGATGCCGTTGTTTCCATTAGCTGGGATGAAGTTACGCTGAAGCTGACATCAGGGCAAAACTTGGCATTGACATTGCATGCCTTTGCCGGGGTGGCTCCCGATGCGGTTAAGGCTGCTGTTACAGGCGTAACCAGTGCAGATGACCTTGTTGAAGTGCTAAAGAGCATCCACTAAACCGCGGCACACAAGCGGCCATCCGGCGGGTAAGATACGGATACAGAGGTGACTATGATTGCA
>CAZSGJ010000202.1:0-2747 GCA_964606305.1 uncultured Armatimonadia bacterium | reverse complement strand
TGCGCATGCGCGGATGACGAAGCAAGCACGAACACAGCCATCCCGGTCAAAAATCCCAGCTTCGGCATATGCAATATCCCCTATAAATCAGGAAAACCCCCTTCGGATTTCTCCAAAGGGGGCACTCAGCGAGCTTGTTAGACTAGCTTCCAGCCTTCACGGTAGTTTGGCTTGATGAGCTCTTCGATGCTTGCCTTCTCGTTCTCGAAGTCACGGATGTTCTTGACACGCATCTTCTTGGCATCCCACTGTACTTCCGGGCCATTGCACCAGACAGCGAGGTTGCCAACGAGTGCCATTCCGGTCAGGTCAGCACCGTAGTTCGGGAAGTTTGAGCGTGCTTCCTGTCCGCCACGGATGGCGCGGACCCACTCTTCAAAGTGACCTGGTGAGCGGTCAAACTTGACTTCAGGGATGTCAACGCCACCGCTGACGACCTTGCCACCGCTACCGTAGTCACCAGGAATATGAATCTTACCCTTGTCACCGATGATCAGGGTTCCGGAGGATTCCATCTTCTCGCCGACGAGGTCAGCCGGAGGCAGCTTGCCACCGTCGTACCAGGTCAGGTTGATCTCACCGCGCCAGCTGTTCTTTGGATAGCGGTATTTGATGATGCTCCAGCTTGGGAAGACATCCTTGTCATGTCCGCTCGTTTCCGCCTGAACCGTAACCGGATCCTTGAGGTCGAGGGCCATAAAGGTCATGTTCATCTGGTGACAGGCCATATCTCCGAGGGCGCCTGCGCCAAAGTCCCAGAAACCACGCCATACGAATGGCGCGTAGCCGTCTGCATAATCCCGCATCGGGCGTGGACCAATCCAGACATCCCAGTCGATGCTTGGGCGGACTGGCTTGGATGCGCCACGCTTGTGACCCTGTGGCCACACTGGGCGGTTGGACCAGACGTGGATATCGGTGACATTTCCGATGATGCCTGCGCGGACCTGCGCGGCCTGCATGCGGAGGCCATCCTGTGCCGTTCCCTGGTTACCCATCTGGGTTGCGACGCGTGCCTTCTTTGCAATCTCCTGCATCTGGCGCGCTTCCCAAATCGTACGGACAAGCGGCTTCTGGCAGTAGACGTGCTTGCCAAGGGTCATCGCAACCGAGCTTGCAGGATAGTGATGGTGGTCAGGGGTCGATACGGTTACTGCATCGATCTGGTCCGCCATCTCAGAGAACATCTTGCGGTAGTCACGGTAGACCTTTGCATTTGGGAATGCACGCTTAGCGCGGGCCATCTGGTCATCATCAGGATCGCAGAGGGCAACGATGTCGCCGTTTTCAGCGGAGTCCATGACTTCGCCCCAGCCCTTGCCACCGACACCGATACACGCAAAGCGGATCTTGTCGTTCGCCATCACTGGCTTCTTTACTGTCGGCTTGTCATCCCATGCAGCACGGGCAGGCGTGCCATCCGCGAAAACAAATCCCAAGCTCGCAAGCGTGGTGCCTGCAATAAATTCTTTACGATTCGGACGCCAAGTGCGGCCAGATTCGCGCTCATCCATGTTTAAACATCTCCCAATTTCCCGCACAAGCGCGGGGAAAATTCCTGAGAAACCGTGTCACCCCGTAATCCGCAAATACACCAGTGGAAGCAGGAACGGGAGGCACACCACAGCACGCCGTCATCGGCGCACAGCCATCCGCATTTTTACATGAATTCGGATGAAAGTGATACCCAAAAGCACAACATTTTCCGTTTGCTTTGGTGATTACACGTAGAGATGCTCAGACTAATTGGTTCTAAAGGTACAACAGAGCGTGATTCCATCCGATAGCCAGACGCCGCGGTTTGAAAACCGCCTCATCCACGAAAAGTCTCCCTACCTGCGACAACATGCGCACAACCCGGTGGACTGGTGGCCATGGTGCGAGGAAGCACTTTCACTTGCCCGCAAATTGGATGTCCCTATCTTTCTCTCGGTTGGTTATGCCGCGTGTCACTGGTGCCACGTGATGGAGCACGAATCATTCGAAAATGAGCAGGTCGCTGAGCTACTAAACGGGCATTATGTTGCCATCAAGGTGGATCGCGAAGAACGTCCGGACATTGATGAAGTCTATATGACAGCTGTCCAGCGGATGACCGGGCACGGCGGGTGGCCGATGTCGGTTTTCCTGACACCGGATGGCCGCCCCTTCTACGGCGGCACCTACTTTCCACTTCAATCCCGCGGAGGCCGCATCGGGTTCATCAGCCTCCTCACACAGCTCGCCGCCGCATGGAATGAACGTAGACACGAAGTAGAAGATGTCGCAACGGCTGCGACCGATGAGCTGGCTCTGTCGGCACGCCAGCGTCCCCTAGCAATCAAAGGCGACCACCCGGATACAACCAGCCTGACCACAGCAGCGATTCAGGATCTGGCTGACCGCTTCGACCCCGATTTCGGTGGCTTCGGCGGTGCGCCAAAGTTCCCACCGCATCACGCACTACGCTTGCTGACAACGTTGTTACCAACGCAACCGGAAACGATTGCGCCGATGCTGGAAGACACACTTGACCAGATTGCCTGCGGGGGAATCCATGACCACGTCGGCGGCGGATTTCACCGCTATGCAACCGACCGTCACTGGTTTACGCCCCACTTCGAGAAAATGCTTTACGACAACGCGATGCTGGCCCGCATTTATGCCCTTGCCGCCGGCCCGCTCGGGCGTGAAAGCTTCCTCACCATCGCCACACGCACGTGTGACTACGTCATCAGAGACCTGATGGATCCGATTGGAGCCTTTCG
>CAZSGJ010000201.1:0-2782 GCA_964606305.1 uncultured Armatimonadia bacterium | reverse complement strand
GGCTTGTTGCAGACCGGAGCGCAATCGCCCCAATCCCAAGACCAATCAACACCACCACAACGCCAATCACGGCGACAAACACGCGGTTGCCCGACATCCCGCCAGCACTTGGCTGCATCTGCATTGGGGTTTGTACAGGCACCGGCTGGCTCGGCGGGGTAAATGTTGTTTGCGGCGCCATTCGTGTACGGTCCGCCGCCATGGAAGATGCCTGATTTGCCATCGCTGGCGATGCCATTACCGTGCGGTCCGCTGCCTGCCAACCTGTTTGAGGCTGTCGGGCAAAGCCGCCAACACCGCTAACCACGCCTCCTGTCAGCGCAGCCTTCATTTGCGCCGCGCTTACAAACCGCTGTCCGGGGTCTTTCTGAACGGCCATTTGGATGACCGCATTTATGGATGCTGGTTGATCATGCAGGGGTGGGACAGGCTCCGACATGATGCGGTAAACAACCGTCTCAAGCGCCTCGCCCCAAAATGCCTTACGTCCGCTGAGCATCTCAAAGAGCACCAAACCAAGCGAGAAAATGTCTGTGCGGGCATCCACCATCGCTCCGCGAATCTGCTCCGGGGCCATATACGATGGCGTCCCAAAGACCTGCCCAGCAACCGTAATCGTCTGCTCACCAAGCATCCGCGCGATGCCGAAGTCGGTGATCTTGACCGAGCCATCAGGGAGAATGTGGATGTTATCCGGCTTGATATCGCGGTGAACAATCTGACGAGCGTGAGCATACTCGACGGCATCGCATAAAGCGCTTAGAATCCGGATGGCTTCATCCGTTGGGAGTGGACCTGTCCGCGCGATGCGGCTCTTAAGCGTCTCTCCCTCGAGATATTCCATCGCGATAAAGTAGCGTCCATTGTCTTCACCAAAGTCGAAAATGGTGACAATTCCCGGATGGCTGAGGTTACCCGCGGCCCGTGCTTCTCTGAAAAAACGGTCGATGCGCAGGCGACGCTCAGGTTCCTGAACGCGTATATCGAGAGACAGCTCCTTTAGCGCCAGCTTTCGCCCGAGCTGCGGATCGAATGCCTCGTACACAATGTCATTGGAGCGCGCGATTTCCCGCGTTATCTGATACCGCCCGATGGTCATCTGGCTGCCTCGGCTGCACTGACATTGTCGAAATCGTCGATACTGTCAATTCGTACCAAGACACAGGTACTGTTATCCGCGCCACCCATGTGGTTCGCTGCATCCACGATGTCCAGTGCTGCCTGCGAAAGTGACTTTCCACTTACAATGGCCGCGATGTTATCCGTTTGCATGTAGCGGGTCACGCCATCCGAAACGATCACGAAGACATCCCCCGGCTGGACGGTAATTTTCCGGATGTCGGCACCCGGCATTCCTTCCATCCCGAGACACCGTGAAATCACATTGCGGTAACGGCTTTGCTCGGCTTCTTCACGTGTCATCGATCCCGCTCGCACCTGATCCTCAACCCATGAATGGTCTTCGGTCAGCTGCTCTGGTTCCGCCCCCTGACGTAGGAGGTAGGCACGTGAATCTCCAACATGGGCAATGGTTGCAACATCGTCAATGAGAACCAGCGCGACAAGTGTGCTGCCCATGCCGTGGTACTCAGGGTGCGCTTTTGTGGCATCCACCAGCTTTGTATTCGCATCGAGTATGGCGGCAGAGAGCGCGGCTGTGGCATCTGTTGGATTGGCCTGAAAGTAGTGACGTATCAGAAATCGCAATCCGAATTCGCTTGCCCTTTGTCCGGCCGCATGTCCGCCCATGCCGTCCGCAACGGCCCAGAGGCGGCCACGGTTTGCCAAGAGGTGGGGTAGTTCAGGGTCAAACTGGTCGTACTTATCCTCGTTATGTTCACGCTGAACGCCGATTTCTGTTCGTCCTGCCCATGAGACGCTACAGTGCTTTTCCGGCACACTCCGTCCTATTTCGGGCAGGTCCTGCAGATATGGAGTTGGATCAAATTCCAGCGTCTGCGTTGATGAAATATCCTGACTCATCGGGGTAACTTTCTGCTCTTCCATCACCAGCTGCCATCTGCCACGTATGTCGCACAGTCCATCAGCGAATCAATCCCCTCACATAATGGCCGCCGGATTAGAATCTGTAGCACGGGAATACCAAAGAGGACGCACAGAAACCGTATACCGGTTCGCTGAATCGCCTTCATTAAGCCGAGAGGGACTCCGTTTTTCCTCAGCACAATTGTTCCTGTGCAGTGATTACCTATTGTCCTGCCGGTCACAGCAAGGTTCCATGCCGGTGCCACGACTGCTGCAAACAGCAACATTAATGTCCCTGATATTGCCGTTGCGATTTGGCTTAAGTGACCAATCAGCACCCAAACGAGAAGCGTTGATGCCAGCAAGCCGAGCATTGCATCGACGTAACCGGCAATCCAACCGCGTTGGCCATGGCTCTCGACCATCCGGTCTGCCGGGAGCAATGGCATTTCATTGCTCTCAGGTTCAGGTCTCTCCGGGGCGCAGTCGATGCAATAGTCCATTCCGCGGTAGACAACGGTGCAAGGCTCGCAGAGCCGCTTGCTACACAGCAGGCAGCTGGTGATTGAAACACGCTTGCGGTGGGTGTCGCAGACGAGCTCATTTGGTTGGCTCATGCGCTCTCCGGTCCACGGAAGAGGTACGTTGATGTTCCAAACTTGATGCGGTCACCACTCTCCAGAACCTTTTCTGATCCAGAACCCAGCTTTTGGTCGTTCACAAAAGTTCCGTTAGTACTGTTCTTGTCCACGACGAATGTCTGACCATTTCGCCAGACGAGCTCGGCGTGTGTACC
>CAZSGJ010000200.1:0-2784 GCA_964606305.1 uncultured Armatimonadia bacterium | reverse complement strand
CGCCCCCATGTGCACGCCCAGCTGCCATCCGGATGAAACTTGGTGACGCGATTACATTGATGCTCTGAGACGAACAGTGAGCCATCTTTGGAAAGGCTGATCACCCCGGGACGGTTGAGAGTCCCTCTTCCAGTCTCTTTGCTCGCCCAATACATTTGCGGCAAACCATTTGTGTCAAAGACGGAGACGGAGGCGTTTCCACGATCCGTTACATAAATGGCAGTCGATGTAACCGCAATACCGACCGGTTGGTCAAATTGTCCAAGTTGATTGCCAAAGCTGCCGAACGAAAAAAGAAAACTCCCATTTGATTGATAGACTTTGATGCACGCTCCAGCGGTATCGACAACATAAATCCTATCTAAAACCGGGCAGGCGGCGATGCCTTGCGGGTTCAGGAGGAGACCTCCCTCGGTCCCAAAACCTCCCAACGTTGCCTTCGCCTCGCGCCTCGGAACATCGACCTCGTAAACAGCTGCGCAAAGGCTGTCGGTGATAAAGAGGCCACGATCGGGAAGGGCAGCCAAGTGACTGCCTTCAGATACCACAACACACCCATCATACTCAGGAGTCAGCCACCGCAGCAGTGCGCCATCCGGGGCATATTCAAGCAGCAAGTTACACGACCACGATGCGATGGCAATTGTCCCATCGTATGTTGCGACGATTGCATTAGGTTCAACGGGATGCCCGTGCACAGGGTGCGTACAAGGAATGACATCAAGCGTCTCAAGCTCTGATGAGAGGATGAGGATGCGGTGATTTTGCGTGTCCGCGATGACAAGATTTCCAGATATACAGGATGCAACATCCCCGGGGCAAAGTAGTTGCGTCGGCGCGGACCCGATGCCACCGGTCTGATTGCGGTAGCTGCCATCCGGGTGGCTCCCAAGAATACGATTCCGGATCATGTCGCTTACGTAGACATCCCCAGCCACGGAAACACATACCCCAACCGGGTCTGCATACCGGTGATTAGGGATGCCTATCGTCTTGGCGTATCTGTAGGACAGCATGCTTTAGTATGCCACTGCCGGGGGGTGTGTCAATCCTGTAATCGCTTATCGGCGGCCTTCCATGCCACAAACCTGTTTGCGGCAGATTTAGCATTTCCGTCGAGCAACAGCTGCGCAATTGCGCTCAAATTTGCCTTGTCTGCGGCCCGCGCGGCCTGCAAACGGGCCAGATAAACATCCGCAGGTAACTGTAAGTCGGCACGTGAACACCTGCTTCCACAAAATCGACTCACTGTCTCAAGCCGGGAATAGCCATCCAATTTTGTCGGCTCGATGACGGTGCCCTCTCCGTAGTCATTCCACGTCGCAAGCTGAATGACAGCAGCTTTGCTAGCGTTCGCAAGCTCCAAGGTTTCCGTAAGGGTTCTTCCGTTCCTTGCATCGATGTACCCATAACTATCGTGCAGTCCAGCCTCTTTATAAATGTCCTTGAATCCCGGAAAAGCGATCGCAACGGTAGGCTCACCAGCATCTGCGCGATGACCAAGCTCTCGTATATACCCCTGCCATGTATCTGGAGTGATTTCCTTACCTCCATGCACCGGCGGCCAGCCGTATGGTCCATCAAGCCCATTTGATTTTGATAAGTGAGGCAGCCCCAGGATCAGCGTTTGTGGTTGTAACACCGTTCGTAATTGCTTCCATTGGCTGGCATCGAAATACTGCGGGCCAAACACAAGGAGAAGCGGTTTGCCATTCATACGACAATAGGCTTTGTCTGTAATCCACTGGCGCTGTACCCAAGCGAGGTCACTTTTTGCTTGCGCAACCGCATCGGATGCTTTTAGCTTTCCACTGTCCACCTGATGTTTGATAGCCTGATCTTCGTAGCAGATGGCAAATTTCATCCCGGCGCGGCGAATCACACCGATGACCAGCTCGGTATTACGATGCATGATCGCATAGTCACGGAACTCCGCACGCCCATACCAATCGATAATGATGCCTGTGATGCCCGCAAGCTTCATTTGTGCGACCTGACACTCAAGGACACGAACATCACCCGAATCGTAAAGCCCGATTGCCGGAGGGTCATGCGTGGCTGACGGGTAGCTTCCCTGAGGTGCTGGTGCATCCGGGTTGAACTTCCCCATTGTCCAGTGCCAGCCCCATGCACCACTGATGTCCTTGCTCGCATACCACGGCATGTAATGCACGTATACGGGCTTACGGGATGTTTGGATGTGTGGCATATGACATTCTAGTACAGACAAAAGAAAAGGAGGCTCCCAATTGAGAGCCTCCTTCTGTGCTGCGGTTTATGCCACACCTAAGGCTTGGTTGCTTTGAATATGAACCTTTCGCCGGCTTTGGCTGTAAGAGCACCGGAGAGGGATGCCTTTATTTCCCAGGTTCCAGCGTTTCCATTTGGATAAGTGAACGATCCGCCACTCGCAAGACCACTCACCGAAAATCCTGGTCCCTTCGAGGTCTTTGCCGAGCCCGCATCTCCCTTGAGGGAAATCGTTCCCGATGGGCTGACGGTCGCATGCAGGCTTAGCCAAATGTCGCCCACCTGAATTTTGGCATGTTGCCCGGAAAGCACTGCCATTTTCGGGCTTGCCACGACTTTTTTACCATTGACAAGCTTTGCCTCAACAATGACTTCCTTTGATACTTTGCCTGCGTTCGGAACCGCCTCCAAAACCATAACATCTTGTCCATTGACAACGCCGATACCAGACGCGATGTCACGAGAAACGATGCGTCCCGACTTCACAATAGCAGGAGCTTTGCCATCCGTCGTAACGGTTACCGCGGTACCAGG
>CAZSGJ010000199.1:0-2806 GCA_964606305.1 uncultured Armatimonadia bacterium | reverse complement strand
TACCTATGTCCGCTTGGATGGAACGACCGGCAAGCTTTCTGACTTCAAGGGCAAAGTCGTTGTTCTTGACTTTTGGGCGACATGGTGTGGTCCGTGCATGATGGCAATGCCTCACCTGGAAGAATTTTGGAAAGCCAACAAGAACAATGACAAAGTGACCGTTCTTGCGGTCTGTGTCTGGGATGCCGAAGAAGCCTACAAGAAATGGGTTCCAGCAAACAAGGACAAGTACACGCTTCCATTTGTTTTTGACCCGGCTGCACAGAACAATGCAAACTCCATTGCCAAGAAACTGTACCAAGTCTCAGGAATCCCAACGACGTACATCATTGATTCCAATGGAAACGTTGCTGCCAACTGGGTTGGTTATCAGGAAAAAGATACCCGCATCGAAGACACGGTTAGGAAACTTTTGAAGTAGGAAAAACACGATGATGCCTTTTGTCCTTTGTGCATTGATCGCCGGGTTTGTTTCGTGTGCTCCGTTGGGTAACGACACCACCAATGAAACGGTTTGGTATGTGTCTCCCAATGCCGGCGAACAGGGTACTGGGACAAAGGCAAAACCGTTTCGAACCATCCAGCAAGGCATTGAAGCGGCTCGTGCTCATCCCGGACATGACACCATTGTTCTTCTCTCCGGCATTTATTCCTTGGATAAGCCCGTTCACCTAAACGCTTCGGACAGTAATCTAACGCTCCGTGGAGAAGCGGGAAAACGCCCCATCATTTCGGGTGGAACTCTCATCAGGAATTGGCGGACGGTTGAAAACGGCTGGTGGGCTGCGAAGGTTTCATCCCCTGTTCCGCAGCTCTACATTCATGCAGCGGGACAACCCGATGCATCTGCGAGGCGTTATCGCCCACGTTTGCCAAAGTCGGGTGCATACACAATCGCAGGAAACCTGCCGCCCAACGGTTCCGGCCATGATGCCTTGCAATCCCAACCGGGAACATTCAATCCAGAATGGAAGAACCAGGCGGACATTCAGGTCAACATTTTCCAAATCTGGACAATGGCAAAGCTTCCACTGGCGCCGGGTGGAATCGATTCGACGACAGGCCGTATTCAGCTGGCAGGCTCAACGCATGGAACGGTGAACTATGCAAACATCGCCGCCGGGCGACGCTACATCATCGAAAATGTTTGGGAAGCGCTCTCGGATCCGGGCGAGTTTTACTATGACCGACGTGGTCAGGAAGTCATTTACATCCCACTGCGAGGTGAAAAGCAGAATAAGGTCACTGCCATCGTTCCGGTCATCGACCAGCTACTGGTTGCAAAAGATGTCCGAAACCTCACGCTTGAAAATCTATCATTTGCGCACACTGTGTATTCCTTGCCAGCAAAGGGCGATAACTTCCCTCAGGCCGAGATTCACCTCCCGGCTGCGATTACATTTACCGATTCGAACAGGGTTACGCTCAATGATGTCGAGGTTCGCAACACAGGAGCCTGGGCTCTCGATGTTACGGATGGCTCATCGGACATCACCATCACCAAATGTCGCCTCGTTGACCTTGGTGCTGGGGGCATCAAAGTTGGCGAGACGTCGTACCGCGCAGATGCGCTGAAACAGACACATGGGATCACGATTCAGGACACATTGATTGCACACGGCGGTCGTATCCACCCGGCGGCCGTTGGCATTTGGCTTGGACACGCACACAACAATTTAATCGATCACAACGACATCACCGACTTTTACTACACCGCCATCTCCCCCGGCTGGAGCTGGGGCTACGAGCCCAGCGGTGCGCACCATAACGAGATTTCGTGGAATCGCATCACCAATATCGGGCAATCGGTTTTGAGTGATATGGGGGGCATTTACACGCTTGGTGTGAGTCCGGGGACAGTGCTGCATCACAACTGGATCTCGGATATTCAGAGTGTTGACTATGGTGGCTGGGGCATTTACTTCGATGAAGGCTCAACCGGAGTTGTCGCTGAGAACAATATCGCGGTGCGGACCACGAGTGCCCCATTTCACCAGCACTATGGCAAAGACAATGTCGTTCGGAACAATATTCTGGGGTTTGGTACTGAGGCTCAGCTGATGCGGACCCGACCTGAACCGCATTTGAGCTTTACGATTGAGAGAAATGTGGTGATCTGGTCGGATGGCCCATTGCTTGGTTCAAACTGGTCGGGTGAGCCTGGTCAGAATTTCATTGTGGGCAAGAACATCTACTGGAACACCAAGGGCATCGCGCCAAAGCTTGCCCCGGGCGACACCGGCAGTATTGTTGCTGATCCAAGGTTCAAGAATGTCCTAAAGGATGACTTTCGGATTCCTTCAACGTCACCGGTAAGTAACGTCGGGTTCGTACCGTTTACATTGGATTCTGCTGGCCGTCGAAATGAAAGGCGCTATACAGCTGTCATCCGACGGGCTTGGCCAAGCAGTCGCGACAAGTAATACACGCGAAAGTCCTAACTCTGAGGTAACGAAACTGGTCTGAAAATAGTCAAAACTTTCATCCATCTTTAATCCTTTGTTGCTAGCGTGTTAGGTATGAAGAAGGTACTGGTCCTAACCCTGCTGGCACTGTCCGTGCCGATTACGCTGCTGGCATCCCGTGCGGGGAAGCCGGATGCCAAAGTGGAGACGGTTGCCGAGATTTTCAAGCCTTTTGCACCTGGTGTAAAGACACGGTCATCGGAGACCCACTTTTTTGTCGAATCGGATGGCATGCCCGACCACAGGCTGATGGTTGGTATCACGGCCTGGCAGCAGCAGGTGCCGATCCCGCAGCGCTACACGGGTGCGAATGCCTGGCAGTTTCCGCTGACGCCGGTTGT
>CAZSGJ010000198.1:569-2841 GCA_964606305.1 uncultured Armatimonadia bacterium | reverse complement strand
TAACGAAGGTGATGGCGTAACTTGCAAGGGTTTCGAGAGGTGATGGGTTGTTCATCCATGTTCCTTTAATTTTTTCCACGCAACGAATTTCTAACTCGGCGGGTAGTGTGACAAATCCGTCAATCATCCCCCCCCGCCTAGGTGCTACGCGAAATTCGTATGCATGGGGCACGATATCGACAAAGTGCCAGTCGTCGCCCGGTTTTCCGGGAGGGTGCGCCAAACCACATGCCAGCGCATAGTTCCCGTGCAGCAAGGGCAGATTGATTTTCCAGTCAAAACAGTAAAGCGCGCCTGCCTGATAGAACCTGTCCATTTCATGCTGAAGTCGAGTGTCGTAAAACACGACGTCTGAGCCCTGAAGCGTTCGAATTTTCAGAGAAACATTCAGGTTTTGGAGGGGCATGTGCGCACGGATGACAATCCGAACCAATGCTTCATCATTGAACTCATAGTCAGCAGCAGGCTGGTCGTTTCGCAGCATTTGGACATTGACAATGTGAGCATTGCCATTGCCTGACCGGTTAAAGCTCGCGCGCTGCTCAAAAGCGTCCTGACCGAAAGCAAAGTCTGCAAACGAGCCGGGGGACATGTCACAGTCTTTGAGTGGCACGTTAACCGACTGGGCCGCCTCGGGCTCGGGGAGCTTTTTTCCCTCCTGAGGAGTTACCGAACGGTTCCTATCTTGTAGTTGATACTTTACATACTCGTCTGAAACTGCTGCCGCAGTACCAATCGCTTGCACCGCTCCACCATTCAGCAATACCGCTCGATGGCAAAGCTGGCGGACAACGCTGATATCGTGGCTTACGAAAAGTAGCGCAACACCGGAATCAACCAGCTTGCTGATTCTGGCCATACATTTGGCTTGGAAAAACATGTCCCCGACTGACAATGCTTCATCAACAATGAGCACTTTCGGCTCAACCGCCGTTTGAACAGAAAACGCCAATCTCATCATCATGCCGGAGCTGTAGGTCTTCACCGGCTGATCTATGAAGTCACCAATGTCTGCAAAGCTGGCGATGTCATCAAAACGGGTGAGCGCATCTTCCCGAGACATGCCCAGGATTTGGGCATTGAGAAATACATTCTCCCGCCCGGTGAATTCAGGATTGAAGCCACTACCCAGTTCAAGCAGGGCTGTGATTCGTCCGGATGTTTTTACGCTACCAGAAGTCGGCTCCAGCGTTCCGGCGATAATCTGCAAAAGCGTGCTCTTGCCCGCGCCATTGCGCCCGAGAATGCCGACAGCTTCTCCCGGCTGCAGTTCAAAACTGACGTCCCGCAAGGCCCAATGCTCACGGTAGTATTGATTGGCCGTTTTTTTACCCAATACTCCGTGAAAGCGATCCAGTAAGGCTTGCTTGAAGCGGTCTTGAGGGTTTTGGAAGATGCGATAGCACTTGCTAATCGCTTCCAACTGAATAGGGGCTGTCACTGGATTGCCCATTTCAAATGACATCCGCGAAGGCTGGACGGGCTTTCTGGAAAAGCCACATCCCTGACAAAGCAACGACCACTGCAACCCCGAAGTACAAGGCCCAATGCCACCAATCCGGTTGGTGCCCAAGGATCAGAACCGCCCGGAGCTCTTCCATCGGAAATGTCAGCGGATTGAGGTAGAGAAGTTGTTGCGCCATCGCAGGAACGGCAGATGCTGGATAAAACACGGGGCTCAGGAACATGAGCACCGACATGGCAACGCCAATCATCTGACCGATATCCCGGAAAAATACCCCAAGTGAAGCGAACAGCCAGGCCAATCCTGCCGTAAGCAACAATAAGGGCAATAGCACCAAGGGTACGTAGGCAGCGGTATAAGGGATGGCGTGGTGTTGGATTAGGATGAAAATGCACAACAGCACAAGCCCTACCGCCGCGTTGAACAAAGCCGAAGCGAGATGGCTGATTGGCAAAAGCTCGAGTGGGAAAACTACCTTCTTCACATAACTCGGGTTTGACAGGATGGCGGAAGGAGAACGTGACAGCGTTTCGGAGACGATCGCATGGACGATCAGGCCGCAATAGAGCATCAGTACGAAATCTTTCATGTCGCCACTGCCGCCCCAGCGCGCCTTGAAAACACCGGCGAACACGAAGGCATAGACGGATAACATCATCAGCGGATAGACGATGGCCCACATGAAACCAAGCAGGGTGCCTCGGTAGCGGGATTCGATGTCGCGAATAACCAGTGACCGCAGCAAACTTCGGTTCGCATAAAGGCTATGGAGCCCTGAAGAGACGCTATGCACTTTCATGCTTCGTG
>CAZSGJ010000198.1:0-559 GCA_964606305.1 uncultured Armatimonadia bacterium | reverse complement strand
CAACTCCGAACACTCGCTCCACAAATTTGGGGCCTGCAGTTTCTGCCTCCCTCAAAAATGCACCATCCTCAAGGTAACGACCGACCAATTTTGCGATGTGTTCTGCGCTCGGCTCCTTGGCCAATCGACCGGTTACCCCGTCATCAAAGGCCTCGCGTGCGCCACCTGCATCGGTGACCACCACAGGAAGCCCTAACCACTGTGCCTCAAGGACCACATTCGGCGTTCCTTCAAATTCCGAGGTCAAGAGGAATAAGTCCATTGCAGAAAGCGGCGTTGCAACGTCAGGCCTTGCTCCCGGAAGATGCACTTTCCCCTTCAGGTTGTTGCTGGAGATGAATGCTTCCATTTCTTTGCGCATGGGGCCTTCGCCAATGATCAAGAAATGCAGTTCTGGGTATTGTTGTGCGAGTAACGCGGCACTTTGCAGCCATAACATGGGGCGCTTTTCTGCCCAAAAGCGAAATACCGACCCAATAACCTTGGCATCGGCAGGAATGCCGAGAGCCTGACAATAGGCACGAACTGCATCTGCCTCTGCACGTTTCAGGTATCCCAA
>CAZSGJ010000197.1:0-2844 GCA_964606305.1 uncultured Armatimonadia bacterium | reverse complement strand
ATACTAGTATTATTTTTGATTTTACCATTGTTAGTCTATAGTTTTTCATTCTTTAGCCGTTTACTTTTATTATATATTACTATTCATCTCAACAAGGATTTATCTTGTGACTGCAACATACTTATCGCTCATACGCCGATGCGTTAAACGGGGCCCCCTGTTTCGGGGAACGAAATCAACCGCGGTAGGCCCGCTCATCACCATTGGGTTGGTCGTGGGGATTGCGCTAGGCTCTGGCGTGACGCACACTTCTGTCGAGGCATCCGTTGTTCGCTCCGCATCAGCTCAGGCTTCAGGCCCAGTAAAGGCGTTCCTATACCCAAGGGAACTGGCATCCGAAATCGAGAAGAAAGTCCTTGCGCCTTCCGAGGCATCTGACCCCATGGGCTGGCAAGGAAGTCCGGGGGGAACCGCATACACCTTCAAGGGCACACCTGGAGCGCGTAGCGAATACGACAACGGATCGTTACAGATCTATCCGGTCGAAGAATATGAGGCAGCTGCGCAGGACGCAATTGATGTGTTCACTCATCTGCGCCAGGTCAGTGCAGATCACCCGGAATTGCGCTCCATCTTCCCGATGTCGTTGACATACTTGGAAGCGATCAGTGGTCCCTATGGGCCACCGCCAGTTGGTGCAAACCGTTTGCGCGCGGCTGCAATGGAGTACGCCGTCCGATTTGAATACATCGAGACCGCGGAAGTCTCGGGCTACCGATACCTGTATGCCGGAACTCAAAACCCCTGTGCCGGGAACGGCGCGTCCGCCCGCTACGTGTACAACGGCCTGACCACCGATGGCAGGTGGTTCGTGAACCTTACGTACCCGGTGACTGTGAAGCGGCCGTTCGGCAATTTCAAGGGTGACTGGAACAATCCGGACGCATGCGACCGGCACCTCGCAGACCTTGCCACTTACATGGAAACCGTTTCTGAAAGTGAGTTGGACCCACCGCCAAGCAGCTTGGACAGCATCATCCAGACACTGGAGTTTGACTCATAGAAGTGCTATGTATTCAAATATGAGTATATTTTTGATAAAGTAAATGGTGGTGCACGTCCTGCAACTTCATATCTGGGCGAGAAACCCTATCTTGGCCGGATAAGGGAAGTGACGGATCCCATCCGTCAAGAGTTGGAACCATGCATGCAATGCACTCAATGCGCCACCCCGATACGCGTCGGCGCACGCTTTTGTAGCAAGTGCGCCCACCCAGTCAGCACGACAGCCACACCGTCGAGACGTCGGCTTTATGTGGGAATTGCCGGGGGAGCCGCAATCGCTGCAGGGATTGGGGCTGGATACGCGCGTACGGCACGTGTCCCGTTCTGGGCCCCCGCAACACCGACCCAGGTGCCACGGGCGACGGTCATGGCAACCACCACGGCACTCCCTCCGACAGCGACACCCGTGCCACCGACTCCAACAGCGGGACCGAGGCGCGTAGTTGTCGATGCGTCCGGTGCAGGGGACTACCGATCAATTGGTTCGGCAATCCTGGGAGTGAAGCCAGGAGACACAATCCTGATCCGGGCAGGCACCTACACGGCGAACCTACAAGTCGACCGTGATGTGGACATCGTGGGCGAAGGCGGGAGTAGCAAGGTAATCATTGAGGGAGAAGGTGGGGGTGCGGTTGCCACGTTTGCAAACGGGTCAGCAACGGTGACCGGGTTGTCAATCCGGTTGAGCAGTGGCGGGCCGACCGACAAGACATTCGGTGCGGTTCTGGTGCTCGCAGGAGCGCCAACCTTTGATCAATGCGACGTTACGTCATCGGCCGGAACCGCGATTTTTATCGTCGGAGCAACCGCCAAACCGGTTATCCGCAACTGCACCGTGCGCGATTCCCGTGATAATGGCATTTTCATACTTGAGGATGGTGGTGGGACAATCGAGAGGTGCCGCGTCTCTGGAAACGGCTCGGCTGGTGTCATGACCAAATCCGGAGGTGACCCAACGGTTCGGGAATGCGAACTACGGGACAACAAGCAGGCTGGAATCGCGATTCTGGAAAGCGGCCGGGGGACATTTACCGGGTGCACGATTACCGGTATCAATCCATGGGTTGTTTCGCCAGGGTCCCGCGTGGTCCGTCAAGGAAACAGTCCGAATGCATGACTGGCTTCGGAGGCTGTGGTAACCCAGCAATCTCCTAGCTGTCACACCCGCGCATCCTCTTCAGCTCTTGTTTATCGAGCGTATCATAGTTGCTATGTCGACATCTATGTACTGTAAGAAGTGCAAGTTCAAGCTGCAGGATGACGCAGCTTTCTGCGGAGAGTGCGGGACTCCGAGAGGCGAAGGTCCAAAACCGGCGTCTGCGCCTCGCGCTGCACCTCTAGCGTCCGCCACGGTGCCATCCAATCCCTCGTCAATGGACGACCGCCTGTCTTCCCTGAAGCGACATGCCATCCTGCTCGCGATCGAGACGTGCCTTGCTTTCCTGTATTGCTATTTTGCAATCTATCCATCAGTTTTGTTTTTCAAGTCCAATTATCTACAGTATGGTTGGCAACTCACAACGGGATTACTGATCATTCCCGTGCTGATCGGTGCCTCATTCATCATCGTGATCGAAGACATATTGAAAAGAGAGTCCGGCACAACGGATCACACTCGTATGTTTGCGGCGGTCTGCCTAGGGTTCCTCATCTGGATCGAACGCTGAGACAAACAACCCAGGCCACCGCGACTCGACACGCAGAGCCGCCCCCGTTCTTTCGAATGGCGACCGCAGTCGTCGACGCCCGGCGGGGATGAACGGGTCAGGTGTTGGGCACATTGCCGTTTCGGATGACCACCGAAGTGCCATCAATGCCCCAGGGCCCAACCCGGTTGCC
>CAZSGJ010000196.1:0-2850 GCA_964606305.1 uncultured Armatimonadia bacterium | reverse complement strand
ACCACGGGAGGGCGTGGCAGCCCTCCCCTACACGGATTTTTGTAAACCAGTTTGATGCAAAGTACCTAGGGCAACCTATCGCCCTGCGCGCATCGCCGCTTCGATTTGCTCGCGCGTGCGCGGAATGTGCCCCGTCAGGTTGATTCCGCCACTCTCGGTGATCAAAATGTCATCCTCAATCCGGATGCCCATGTTCTCTGCGGCAATATAAATCCCAGGCTCAATCGTAATCACCATCCCGGGGAGCAACGGACCATCCGGGCCCGCCTCGTGGACATCCAGCCCAAGCGGATGACCCGCGCCATGCGGGAAGTAATCGCCAAAACCAGCATCCTCAATCACCGCACGACACACCCTATCAATATGGCCATTCGTCACACCCGCCGTCGCCGCGGCGATACCGGCATCCAGGGAACGCAACACCACATCGTAAATCTCCGCCTGGCGCTCTGTGAACGTGCCATTGATTGGGAAGGTACGTGTGACATCCGATGCGTAATTCTCATACGCCGCGCCGGCATCGATAACGACCAGCTCGCCATCCACCAGCTCCTGATTATTTGCCATGTAGTGCAAAACCGTGCCACGAATGCCGCCGCCGACAATAGAGTTGTACGCCGCTTCTGGTGCGCCCTTTGCGCGGAAACCAGCCGCAAGCGCCGCATCGACATCCGCTTCATTCACACCCGGAGCCAGCATCTTCAGAACATTGGCATAGCCTTCAGTCGTCCCGGCAATCGCCATCTCCATACACTTAATCTCCGCTTCCGACTTGCCAGCGCGGAGGGTTGGAAGGAGCTGGGTACGATCATCAATGCTGACTCCCAGCACACGCTCCGAAACCTGACGGAAGGCGGCGAGGTCCGCTGATACCGGCGCAGGGTAGGTCGTAAACGGATGCAAGCATGCCAGGCGCTTGGTCCGCCGGGCGGCCTGAGTCAAGACAGCTGGAAGCGAGCCGTTTCGCATGATGTGGGAAAACCCGGTGGATGCCTTGAGGTGGGTGGATATTTCATCGCGATAGCCATCCCAGCGGTCGACTTCAGGATTCACAGGACGAAGAAAGAGCGTGATTTGCTTCTTTGGGTCTTCGGCGGATGGATCGAATAAGACAGCCGCGCCGGGTTCATCCGCGATGCCGGTGAGGTAGTAAAAGTTGCGGTCCGGGAACCAGCGGCCCTTGAGCGGCGCATGGCCATCCCCTGCGAAAACAACAGCGGCGGCTCCTCCGAGCTCGGAGAGGAGTTTCTGGCGGCGGGCAGCATACTCTGCCGTCGGGATAAATGGCTTGGTCATTCTCTTAATTACCATTTGACGCACAGCCTGACGATATGCCATAACCTCCCGTGGACAGCATCGCCATCGTCTGGCACCGGCGCGACCTGCGCATTCACGACCACCGGGCGCTTGCCGCGGCGCTGGATAATTGTGCCCGGGTGATCCCGGTTTTCATCTTGGATGATGCGATTCTGAAGCATCCACTGACATCCATGGACCGCGTCCGCTATATGTTTGAAAGTCTGTCAGACCTCCGGGATGCTTATGCGCGCCGGAATTGTGACCTCATTTTGCGCCACGGCGTGCCGCATGAAGAGCTGGTGAAGTTATGCAGGGAGACCGGTGCAACGCGGATTTACTTCCATGAAGACACGGATCGTAAGTATGGACGCGAACGGGATGATGCTCTGGCAGGCAGAATCGGTTCGATTGCGGAGTGTTTCCCGATTGGCGACAACGGCGTTTTTACCGGGGATAGTTCGCGTGTCGGCTGGCCCGGACGCTGGGAGAAACGGATGCGTGAGCCGATTCATACTCCACCGGATGTTATTCCAACCCTCACGGGCATCACGTCTATCCCAGTGTTTCGCCAGGAGGACCTTGGGCTGACAAGTGCCTCAGCGACGCATGCGACGCCCGGGGGTGAGCGCTGGGCGCGGCGACGTCTCGCTACGTGGAGCAAGGGCGAAACGGTTTACGGAGGGGTCGGTTCGTATGGGCGGAATGTCAGCCGTCCTTATTTTTGTGAGCGCGGGGCGACAAGCCGGTTGAGTGCGCCGCTGAGCTTTGGGTGTATTTCGCTGCGGACGGTGGTGCAGGCGAGCTGGAGGATGCAGGAGGCGAACCCGGGATGTAAGGGGCGTGCGCACTGGCATTCACGGCTGGTTTGGCACGACCATTTTACGCAGAAGCTGCGCGATTTCCCGGATGCACAATACGAAAATATCAACCCCGTGTACGACAGCATTCGTCAGGATTTGGATGCCGAGATGTTTGCGCGTTGGACAGTGGGCCAGACGGGTTTCCCGATGGTGGATGCGTGCATGCGGGCGCTGAAGCAGACGGGATTTTTGAATTTCCGGATGCGGGCGATGGTTGCGAGTTTTCTAACATATCTGCTTTGGCAGCCGTGGCAGCCGGGTGCCGAGTGGTTTCAGCGTTGTCTGATTGACTTTGACACGGGGATTAATCATCAACAGTGGCAGATGCAGGCGGGCACGGTCGGTTGGCATGCGAACCGGTTTTACGACCCGGTGTTGCAGGCGGAGAAGTTCGACCCGGAAGGGTTGTTTCTTGATAAGTATGTACCTGAGCTGCGTGCGATTCCGATGCCGCAGAAGGCGGCCCCGTGGCGGATGTCGGCGGGTGATATCGCAAAGTTTGGCGTTGTACTGGGTGTGGATTATCCATTACCTATGATCGATCGGAATGCTGCGGTGCGTCGGGCGCGGCGGGAGTTTTCGAAGATTTCCCGGGATGCGTGGACCTACCTCCAGACACCGGATGGCATTAAGCGGGCAAGTGGTGCGAAGGGGCATCCCCCACCGGCGCGGATATCGAAGGAAGAGAAAG
>CAZSGJ010000195.1:0-2902 GCA_964606305.1 uncultured Armatimonadia bacterium | reverse complement strand
CCATCCGGGAGAGTGATTCCAGCCTTTAGTTCATCCAGATTCTGACCAAAGAAGTCTCCCTGATTCAGAAATCCCCACTTGTGCGAGCCTTGAAGAAAGACCATCGGGCCCGCGTCGGCTGTTACATCCGTAAGTGCCACCCATGCTGTAAACAGCTCACTTCCATCCTCCCAGTCCGACCAGTAGTAACGGTCCTGGTGCCAGCCGACATTGGATGCCAGCGCATTTCCACTGGGTTTGACGAGGAGCTGTACCCACCATGGTTGGACCCACTCGGCTCCGGTGATGGCGAGGGCCCACTGCCCAAGCGCCGGGTGCGAGATGAGCTCTCTGATGGCCTGACTAGCGAGCTGAGGCTGCTCAATTTTGATGAGAGCATCGGTGCGCTGCGGGTCGCCGTAAGCCCCCGCGTGCTCACATCCCGTGTCATTGCCGCCGGAACGCAACAGCTCCTGCGCATCAATTACCCGCTTGAGCAGTGCTTCCGGGATAACCGCTTCACGCACCAGCGCAAAGCCATTTGTATCGTAGAAAGTCTTGGTATTCATCCTGAAACTACCAATACCCCACAGGTGGAATTACGGCAAACATTTCGAAAGAACACGATTCCAGCGGCGAGTGCTTGATAGAATTTCGAGATGCCATTATCAAAATATCTGGATACGTACCCCGTTGTCGGCGCGGATGTCTATATCCACCCAAGCGCCCAGGTCATCGGGGATGTCACCATCGGGGATGACTGCTCCATTTGGCCCAATGCCGTTATCCGCGGGGATGTCAATTCCATCCGGATTGGCCGTGGGTCCAATATTCAGGACCTTGTGATGTGTCATGTCACGCACAAGAGCGCCCACCTCCCTAATGGCTACACACTCACGATTGGCGACCACGTCACGGTTGGACATTCGGCAATCCTGCACGGCTGTTCGATAGGCAATGATGTCCTGATCGGTATGGGCTCAATAATTCTCGATGATGTTGTCATTGAGGACAACGTGATGGTTGGAGCCGGCAGCCTTGTCACAAGTGGCAAGCGTCTCGAAAGCGGCTATCTCTATCTGGGTAGCCCCGCCAAGCAAGTCCGTGCCCTCACCCCGGATGAAATCACTGGACTCCGCTACTCCGCCGAGCATTACATTCGCGTCAAGAACAACTTTCTCATCACTGATGCCAGCGATGCCGCTGATACAACATCCTAAGTCGCCAACCACACCAAGATCGGAATCCTAAACATGCCTCTCTTCCGCCAACAAACCGCCGCCGTCCGCAGCGAGACCATTTCGCCTATCCGCAACGCATCATTCAATAAGGGTGGCAGCGCCCGTGTCCGCAAGCAAGGTGGAACGCCTGTTCAAGGTCCTGCAAATGTGCAGATTTTTGAAGGCTCCACGGATGGCAACCGTCAGGTGGATCCGCAAATTGCCGTCGGTGGTGGTCATATCCTCCACGGCACCAACAGTGGCTTTGTGATTTACGACAAGCGCGGGACATACCGTATGGGGGTACCGCAGTCTGAGTTCAATCAGGGCATCGATCCCAAAATGGTTTTTCATCTAAAGAGCAAGACCTATGTCTTTGACCTGTGGAATCCATGGGATGACGCCAAGAAGAAGCCCGTCAATGTGTCGGTTTCTGAGACATCGGATCCGACGGGTGCATGGAATACGTATCCCGTACCGGCTCCCGGCGGCGTGGATGGCGGTGCGATTGGGGCATCCAGTAAGTGGATTGGTTATTCGTTTCCGGGGGGTCCTGAGCAGACATTTGTGATATCCCTCTCCGATGCGCGTGCAGGAAAGCCTGTTCAGGTTTACCACTTTGCCGGCAACCTTGGGCATCCGGTGAACCATCAGGATGACACCGATGACATCCTGTTTTTCCAGTTTGGCCGAGGTGGCGAGCTTGTCATCACGACGGTTGGGGCAGGTCCGGATGGCGCTCCGGTCATCAAGTCTGTTGTCCGTAAGCCACACGGTATTGAATTCATGCAGTTTCCGCCACAATCTCCGCAAAAGGGCACGGACAAACGGACCGCAAGCGGTGACCGTAACCCAAAGAATGTTGTGCTGCAGAGCAAGCACCTTTGGTTTGCGCAGACAGTGAATGTGGATGGCCGTGCGGCGGTGCAATGGCATCAGCTTCGCCTTGATGGCACTTTCGTTCAATCAGGGCGTATCTCCCACCCGGTGAACAGCTATATTGAGGCGAGTATCGGAGTCAACAAAGACAATGATGTCCTTGTTGGCTTTCAGGAGACAGGTCCAGACATGTTTATCTCGCCGCGATGCGCATTCCGAGCTGCTGGAGATGCGCCGGGCTCGACGCGTGGGCTGATATCACTAGGCGAAGGCTTGGCGGCAACCGAAGGCGGCGCCTGGGGCGACTACTCGTGTACGACGGTGGATGGCGACAATGGCATCGACATCTGGACCGTGCAGAGCATGGCCAATGCCAGAGGGCGTGGGGATTGCCGTATTGCAAAAATCGATGTGAAAGCAATGCGCAGGAAGTGACATTTGAGGAGGTTCATCCCAGCGATGTAACCGATGCTATTCTCCGGGAGCTGCACGGGATTCTGTGCGTGCTTGAGCAAGAGCGCCTCCCGGATGACCCTCCGCCAACCTTTGATGTGTTTCAGACAGGGTTCTGTAATACGCACCCGATGATGTCAAATCGGCACTGGCTGATCCGGTCAGCGGGTGGCGCGGCGATTGGGAGAATTGACTACTCAACGCTGCGCTCCGAGGAAAACCAACATCTGGTGCAGCTGCGCATTGGAATTCTCCCAGAGCACCGTGGGCAAGGAATTGCGAAGCGCGCGCTCCCGATGCTGATTGACTTGGCCCGTGCGGAAAACCGTACGGTCATCATGGCGAGGACATACAGCACCGTTCCAAGCGGT
>CAZSGJ010000194.1:0-2948 GCA_964606305.1 uncultured Armatimonadia bacterium | reverse complement strand
ATCGCCGGATGGCCACAGACCTCAACCGCTCGATGTCCACGCAGACAACGGGAGGCGGTGCATCATAATGTTGCTGAATAAAACATCATCGGTGTAAACACAGCCAATCACTAACTTTCAATTGGCACCGGAATTTCGTGCTCCAATCGTGCTACGACATCATGTAGGTTTGCATATGTACCCTGCAAACGGACATTGAAGACGTCAAACATGACTGCCTGAACATCATCCGGCGTTACGAATTTACGGTCATCAAGGACGGCATGTGCCTGCGCGGCTGCTTTCCAAGTTAGCATTCCCCGTGGGCTGACACCAAGGCGGATTTGTTCTTTTGTCCGGGTTGCCCGGCAAAGATCAACGATGTACTCGCAGATTGCCGGTGTCACGATGACCGATTCCGTATGACTTCGTAGGGCGATGAGGTCGCTTACGCTCACTTGGAGTTGGTGACGGGGTAACTTTGTGGATGACTGATCACGCAGCATGAGGATTTCATTTTGCCGATCCGGATACCCAATACTCAGTTTCATTGCGAAGCGGTCCAGCTGGGCTTCTGGAAGCGCAAATGTACCGTGGTGATCGATTGGATTCTGCGTTGCGATGACAAAGAAGATCGGACTTAAATTTCTTCGGACATTGTCAACCGTGACCTGTCCCTCAGCCATTGCTTCAAGAAGTGCGGACTGTGTGCGGGGCGTCGCCCGATTGATTTCATCGACAAGGACAATGTCGGAAAACACAGGTCCAGGCTGGAAGCTGAACGAGCGGCTCTCCGGATCAAAGATTGAGAAACCCGTGATATCGCTTGGCAGAAGATCAGGCGTACATTGGATTCTAGCAAACGTTCCTCCGATAGTATCGGCGAGCGCCTTGGCAAGCGTTGTCTTCCCGAGCCCAGGCATGTCTTCAAGGAGGACATGCCCCCCGGATAGCAGGCAAATAAGCACCTGATCCACAACCGATGCCTTTCCTTTCAATGCGCTGTTAAGGGATGACCTAAGGATATGAATCGTATCTACAGGTGTCATTTCGGTAGGTAGCCTCGTAGCCGCTGAGCATTCCATCTCCATGCGACCGTTCTTAAGTTGACAGTGGGAATATCGGTCTCGAGACCGTAGGTGATGCGTTCGAAGTCACGGATTCCCAATATTAGATTTGCAGCGAATACGGCATGTGGGTTGCGGATGAAGTGCTTAGCATGGGATGTGGCTGCTTTGCGTGGCCGCCCGGCAATCCGTGCACGCAAATCAAGAAGGCACATCGTTTCCACGTGTATTCGGTCAGGCCGTCGTAAACAACGAAGCTGCCATCTCAGAGTGTAGAACGCATCCAAAATGTACATTCGAAGGGCATACGCAGTTAGCATCAGCAATCCCAAGATGACCACTATCACCTTGTTCGCTTTGAATGTGCTGAAGGAATGCTGCATGACGGTTCTGGCCATATCAGCAAAAGTAGGCTTTGGAGATGCCAAAACGTATCCGGGTGTTGGCTCGAGGTTTACCCATACGCTTTCCTGATCCGGTGCAGCCTCGGTTTCGACTTGACACCAGAAGTGAAGAGACTCCAGGCTTGCAATACTGTGACCCGTTCGCGAGTCCTTATGCTTTCCATCAACGTAGATGCCATTGACCACTCGTGCCGGATAGCCAAGTGAACGAATCATTAATGTCGCAGCGGTGGCAAACAGGTAGTCTGGACCAGATTTGGACTTAAAGAGAAACCATGCTAGAGCATCTGATTCCGTCGCAGGGACGGACCGCAATCGATCGTGCCATGCGTATGTGCGCAATCGGTTGATGATTGCCTGAACCTGTGGCCATCCAGTCGGGACACCGGCTGTCCAGTCTGTTGCGAGGGCTGCAACACGGGCGTCCAATGTGTTCGGCACACGGTAGTGAACGTGCCGCCGGTTATCTGGAGTGAGCGGTGTAAGCCGATGTCCGTTTAATTTATCGAGATCAAATGTGCGGGTAACGGTATCGATGCGTATTCCGCTTGGCACAATTGGCACCCGATCAAGACACAAAATTCCGCGTTGTGTCCATCTGTAAAAGTCGGGTTCTTTCAGTTGATCTATTCGCAGCGATACCAGCTGCTGGGGTAGCGGTAAGGTTGATGTGGCGAGAATTCCGATTTTGACTTGGTGATGTTCCTCGGCTCCAAACACATTTGGCCAATGAGCCAGCCGAAACTGCATCCAGGAGTTACCTTTGTGCTCCATTATTTCAGACTCAGAATAAGTACGTCCCGGCTCCCACTCCTCGCCGATATAGCTGTCATACGCTGTAAGCGGCAGGTGGACAGGTGTCCTCCCAGAGACATAGACAAGTGCATTTGCAGCGGTGTTATTAACGGAGTTCGCCGCCTTTCCTTGCCCACGCCTGGTAGAAAAGCCCTTTGATGCATTGGGCGACACCAGTTCTGTCTTCGGCTTTTCAATCATTTCTTTGGCCCAAAACACAACTTTGCGGTGCTTTGGAGCAACCTTTGTCAGAGGCTCTGGCTTTCCATACATCTCGGACATCGCGTCATAAAGCGTCCGTTTGTCGCTCTCGACCGTAATGTCCGTATTGGCAAAACCAATGTCTTCCGTCTTTGTTGTAGCGGCGACTTCCCCTTCTCCATTCCCTACGCCGCCACGCCCAAATGGGTCACTTAGCTGGCTCCCACCGGATCCTGGAAGAAAGCCGGTGAGGGAATGTGGAGCGAGACGTCCGGTGGCGGCGGCAGCCACGATAAAGATTCCGCTGACCAACGCCACGAGTATGCTTGCGAGTGCGTTACGCTGCGCTTTGGTCCCACGCGCTTCACTGGTCAAGCCCCAGATTATTGCCGTGATTAGCCAGACCACATATAGATAAGACACGACGTGTTGGCATAACGACGCCGCAATGACTCCGGTCCCAAGAGATGAAAGCATTACTATTCTGCGGTTGACATCGGTT
>CAZSGJ010000193.1:0-2949 GCA_964606305.1 uncultured Armatimonadia bacterium | reverse complement strand
GATGCCTACAAAACCGTTGAGCAATGGCTAAAGCTTGGGGCACCGGCACCGGGAAGCCAGCTTGCGGAAATCGTCAGTATCGATGTCACACCAAATAAACTTGGTCCACAGGGACCCGGGATTGAAATACCACTAACCGTCATTGCAAAATACGCCGATGGGTATACCCGTGATGTGACATCAAGAGCCCGCTTTCAGGCGATGAACGAAGCGGTCGCTTTGGTCGATTCCGATGGTAATGTCAGTACAAGTGGACCCGGGGATGGCACCGTTCTCATTTCGTTCGGTGGTGAAGTAGCAATTGTAAGCGTAACCGTTCCTTATGCCACTGTCCCTCAACAAAGCAGTCGGATTCGCGAGGGGTCAGGTAATCCAATTGATGCTGCGGTCGCACGCAAACTAAATGCGCTGGGACTTGTTGCAAGCCCACGGTCATCCGATGATGACTTTCTCCGACGGGTTTATCTTGACACACTGGCATTGCTTCCAACTGTTGCAGAGACCCGGGCATTTCTGGCTGACACAACTACGGATAAACGCGCAAAGCTAATCGATCAGCTGCTCGCACGGCGTGAACATGCACAGTACCGTGCACTTCGTATGGCGGACCTGCTTCGCGTAAACGGTCAGTTCCTCAGCGAGGAAGGCGCAGATACGTATTCGCGTTGGCTTGAAGAACAAGCTTCAGCCAATGTTCCGTATGACAAAGTGGTAAGGGCGTTACTCACCAGCAAAGGTTCCACGTACAGGACGGGACCGGCCAACTATTACCGCGTAGCTAATACTCCGCCAGACTTGGCTGAAACGACGGCGCAGGCTTTTCTAGGGACGCGAATTGGCTGCGCCAAGTGCCATAACCACCCATTTGAGCGTTGGAAGCAATCGGATTACTACAGCTTTGCTGCATTCTTTGCGCGCTTTCAACATAAGTATGGTCCTGAGTTCGGCGAGGTCTCTGTGATGGTCCGCCAGAGCGGGGAAGTCGGACATCCAAAAACGGGCAAGCCAATGCCACTACGGCCGCTCGGTGGGAGCGATCTGGTTGTTCCGGATGACCAGGACCGTCGGGCGGCACTTGCCGACTGGCTTACCAGTCCATCCAACCGTCTCTTCGCCGATGTAGCGGTAAACCGCATCTGGGCAGAGTACTTTGGGGTGGGGATTGTCGATTCAACGGATGACTTCCGCGTTTCCAATCCACCCAGTAATCCAGAGCTGCTTGCTATCCTCAGCGATACATTTATCAAGTCTGGATTTGATGTCCGAGCTGTTGAACGATTAATACTGACAAGTGAGACCTATCAACGAAGCAGTGTGATTCTCCCGGGAAACCGCATGGATACGCGCAATTACGCCCGGTCGTACCCGCGCCGCCTTCCTGCTGAAGCAATGATTGATGCCATCGGCGTCGCAACCGGTCGTCCCGAGCGCTTTTATCCGTATCCAGCGGAGTATCGGGCGACGATGATTCGTGACAGCCGGATACAGAACTACTTTTTGGAAACATTTGGTCGACCAAAGCGCGAAGTTGCATGTACCTGTGAACGCTCGGATGCACCTAATCTATCCCAGGCGCTTCATCTCATAAACAGCGCGTTTGTGCATTACAAAGTTACTGAGTGGAATGGCAAGGTAATGCAACTTATCGAGCAGGCGAAAAAGCTCCCAGAGTTTAGGCAGGATTCGCAGATCATCGAGGACTTGTACTTATCCACGCTCTGCCGATATCCATCCGCTGCTGAGCAGAGTAAGATGCTCGCATACATCAGGGGGCAGAAGGACCGAAAGGCGGCGTTTGAAGATTGCCTTTGGGGCTTGCTGAATGCAGAAGAGTTCGTCTTTAACAAGTAGTCGCGAAAGGCGGAGCGGGATGTCATACGGTTGCTCAGGAAAAGTTAGTCGACGGGATGCTGTCAAGGTTGGAACGCTTGGCATGCTGGGTATGCACCTCTCACTGTCCGACTTATTGGCGTTGGAGGCACGCGCCGAAATTTTGTCGCCCGGGTCCACTGCAAAAGCAAAATCCGTTATCCTTGTCTGGCTTGACGGTGGTCCAAGTCAATACGACACCTTCGATCCAAAGCCTGGGGCTCCATCGGGGGTAAAGAGTACCTTCGGCGCAATACCATCCAGCGTAACCGGGATGCATATCTGCGAGCTGATGCCCGAGACGGCAAAGCAGCTCCATCGAAGCACGATTATCCGAACCGTGGCACACACTGAGGGTGCGCA
Organism: uncultured Armatimonadia bacterium; assembly: GCA_964606305.1. Taxonomy (GTDB): domain Bacteria; phylum Armatimonadota; class Armatimonadia; order Armatimonadales; family Armatimonadaceae; genus CAIRTT01. Next base: position 717 of record CAZSGJ010000193.1, on the reverse strand, counting down.
TGAGCGTGCATGTCACTTATTACTGACCGGGTGGACGCCGAACCCCGCAATGGTTTATCCAAGTATCGGTTCCGTGATCGGTAAAGAGCTGGGGCCTGTTGGTCCGATGCCGCCGTACATCACGGTTGTGAACGGGTCGTTCGCCTTCAACTATGGCAACTGTGGCTATCTCCCGAATGCCTTCAATCCATTCAGCGTTGGCGGGGACCCAAACGATGCCAATTTCCAGGTGCGTGACATATCACTCCCGGGCGGTATGGACATTGAACGGATTGACCGACGACGCAGTCTTTTGGAAAACATCGATAGCGCTTTCCGACGCTTTGATGGAACTGCTGAAAAGGCATCCAGAAATACCTTCTACCAGCGCGCCTATGACATGATCTCGAGTCCCAAGGCAAAAGCGGCGTTTCAACTCAAGGATGAAAAACCTGAAGTTCGGGATAAATATGGGCGCACGCAAGTGGGACAGGGCTGTCTCCTCGCACGTCGCTTGGTCGAGGCCGGTGTTCGCTTTGTGACAGTGAATCACTCGGGGTGGGATACGCACTCGGACAACGATAAGGCGTGTAAGGGCTGGCTTGTGACGCCGCTCGATAAAGCTCTCGCCGCGCTTATTTCCGATCTTTCCGAACGGGGACTCCTTGACTCGACGCTGGTTGTCTGCATGGGTGAGTTTGGCCGCACGCCTCAAGTCAATGCGCTCGGTGGGCGTGA
>CAZSGJ010000192.1:0-2984 GCA_964606305.1 uncultured Armatimonadia bacterium | reverse complement strand
CATCACGGGCGCCCAGGCTGGCGATCGTCCCCTGCTCCCAGCGATTGTTCTTTGCAACCTGTCGTGTGTTTTGAGCGAGGCTGGAGCCTGACAATGCGGTAGCAGGAACAACCTGTAGTGTTCCTATCGTTCCGTGGACGTTGTAGGCACCATTGGAGCGCTTGACGCGCCCTCCGATACCCTTGGCATTCGCGATGACCAGGTTGCCATCCGCCGTTCCCAACGCAATCGGGTACCACCCGGTTGGGATATAGCCGGTGACTTTATTTGCCTTTGTATCGACGATAGCAATGGCATTTGCCCCGCCACATGCAACAGCGATACGGCCATCCGGAAGCGTCGTGGCAGAGGTTGGGATATGGCCATAGCCAGCATCCGCTTCTGGGGCAACCGAGAGGCCAACAGGGCGTGGATCAGGTTTCGTTAGGTCGACCTTCCAAAGCATGTCGTCATCAGTGCCTGGGACAATTAGTGTTTTAGATGTATCCGTGAAACAGGCCTTCCCCGGCTGTCGGACACCAGTGATGGTCTGTGTGGCCCGGAGGGCTGCCGTGTCAATGACGACGATGGAGCCATCAAGAGCAGCATCCGTAGTGGTATCCACACGGACAGCGCTGCCAGCACTCATGGCTTGTGGCTGTGTCAGAGTTGGCGCCTTGCCACCGCGACAGGAAACGGCGAGGCGTGTTCCATCAGGAGAAAGGGTCACATGATACGGGGCGATATCCACGCGGATTGTCCGTGCGACCTTGCCGGTTTCGGTGTCTAGAACGGCTACGGCGTTGCGGATGCCAAGGGCAACAAAGGCTTGCTTACCATCAGATGAAACGGCTATTCCGGCTACCTGTGGGTCTTTCAGCCGCTGGCCACGACCGGCAAGCCCGGCTGCGATATCGGGTGCTTCGTTATCCTGGAGGGGCGTGTCGACAACCCACGTTTCACGAATTGTTGGTCTTCCATCCGCTGCGACATCAATGACGGCGACTTTTCCACCCGACTGCGCGGCGAGGATTCGCTTGCCATCGGGCATCCAGGCGATCCCGAGCGGCCCTATGGCGACATTCACCTTCCCCTGCGCTTCTCCCGCTGAGGTATAGACGTTAACACTGCCCTGACAGAGTGCGGCGAAGCGTTTGCCATCCGGAGAAACGGCGATGTCCTTAGGGCGGCTACCTGAAAGCGTAATGACTTTGCCGAGCGGTGTGACGTGCTGGTTTGTCGGGATGCTGGCAAAGCCTAATTGACTGCGATCTTCCCCAATGACACTGGGTTTGTTCTCCGGGAGAACGTTTCGGATACCGAGAGCGGTAAGGCTGGTGAGCGAAATGGTCGCCAGCGTGGCGACGGTGGGAAGCGTGCGTTGGATATTCATTGGTCTTCAGGTCTCCAGCATCTGATATTCTGCCCAAGTAGCGCAGCAGTGACCCCGGTGCCCGTGCGCTGTTTGCATGTATCTTACAAGGAGTTTGCGGATGTCACGTTATGTCGCCAATCCTGTTCAGGATTCAGAGGAGATGGCAGCTCACAACTACCGAATATGCCAGATTAGCAAGCCAACAGCGGCAGAGCTTGCAGCTGAAACGGTGGAAGTTTGGGTCAACGGGACTTATGTAGCAACAACTGGTGAGCAGGTTGATATCCGAACAGCCATCGACAAGTGTAAAGCTGACACTCTCTCAATCCCTCCGCTCCTTGAGCTTACACGGCATCCGCAAAATCCGATGATAGATCAGACATTGGTGTCTGTGGTTAATACGACAACGCAAGCGGCGGCACGGGTTCTTCGCGAGCATGGTCATTCGGTACTTGCACTGAATTTCGCGAATGGTACGAACCCTGGTGGCTGGTTTCTGGATGGTGGACGGACGCAGGAGGAGGCATTATGCCGCGACAGTCTCCTCTACGGAACGCTGCTTGGTCAAGAAATGTATGACGTACACAAGACGATGCCGTATGAGGATGCAAGTGACTGGTGCATCGTGTCCCGTGGTGTCCCATTTATCCGGGATGAAAACAGCGACTTGGTGGCATATCCATGGGTCTGCGATGTTGTCACGTGTGCAGCGCCTATCAGCTCTCCATACCGGGATGCACACTGCCGTGAGCTATTCCGAAAGCGTATCCACAGGTTGCTTGAGGTCGCAGCATCTCTTGGTTACACGGGGCTGGTGCTAGGTGCGTGGGGCTGTGGGATGTTTGGTAACGATCCGGCGTCAACAGCAAAGGTCTTCCGTGAGCTGCTGGAAGGTGAATTTTTGGGATGCTTTGGTGAAGTTGTATTTGCTGTGACGGACTGGTCTCCAGAGCGAAAGTTCCTCGGTCCATTTGCAAATGCACTACTGACTAACTGCGAACAACTGCCAACATTTGCGCATAGTGTTATCCAACGGCGTCAACCTAGTGAGATGCCAACGCAGCTGGTCGCCGATGATGCAAACCGGATTCAGCTGATGGCATGTGCCGCTTACGCTGCTACGCTGAATACATTTGATGTCACGCATTTGGAGCCGTGGCTTCATGAGGATGTCTCAGCGTCATCCAGTGCTACCTGTGCTGAGCGCCATGGCAAGGAAGATTACATTGGCTATTACGAGCAAATTCTTGCCGGTTGGTCTCAGCAGCTCGAAGTCGAACGTCCTGCCAGGGTTGGTGAGATCGGCTGGCATTATGATCACCTCGCATGGTGTGTGCTTATCCATGGGAACGGGGATGAGGGCGTCACCAATGTATGGATTCCGAAAATGCATGGAGACGTGGTCCGTCAGATTTACGTGGAAAATGCATTTTCGATTGGTCCTGTGGTGGCCACGAGCATTTACCCGAATGGTGGCGTCAATGACATCAGCCATTTGTTGGGCGTATGAATTCATCCTGCATTGATCGGTGATTCCTGTTTTGAGAACTTGATGTAATCCCACCAATCCCCTCTGCTATAGTGGAGCCATGAAGCCAGCCATCGCTCCTTTCATCGCCATCAGTGCCAT
>CAZSGJ010000191.1:0-3144 GCA_964606305.1 uncultured Armatimonadia bacterium | reverse complement strand
CGTGAAGGACAAAAAGTTTTTGTCGATCAAGGCGGATTCTGTGCACGTCAAGACAGCCATCCACGCGACCGATCTCCTCAACTTTAAGGACAAGACTGGCAAGGAAATCACAATCACTGGCAAGGTCTACGCAGTGTTCACGCCAAAGTCAAACTCGATTGTTCTCTTGAACTTTGCATCAAACTACAAAGATGCAATTTCCGTCGCGGTTAAGGCCAAAGACTTCGCGAATTTTCCGGATTTACGCAAACTCAAAGAAAAGCAGGTTCTCGTCACAGGTAAGTGTATTGACTACAAAGGCCAACCCGAGCTCGAAATCTCACAGCTGAAGCAGCTGTTGGTGATTGAGTAGGTTATTGAACCGATACCCGGACCGCTTTGTGGAAGCGCGTCCGGGGACTCTAAAAGTCGATGTATATGAACTTGCTCGACTGACCTGAAAACACGCAGATAATCGCGAACAGAATGACCCACCAAATCGGCCAGAGCAGAGACCTGTAACTCAGCATCCCCGATGTTGGCAGAGATGCTTCCTTGCCAGTCAGGATGTCAATCAACCACCTCAGCTTTTGCTTGAATGTCATCCCAGAAGCACCTTTTTCCACCAGAGAATAGCCGTTGGAAAGTCCATCGCAAAAAATGACCACCCAAGGTTGATGTAGACAAACGTCACGAGCCAGCTGGTGGAAAGCAAGAGCCAGCCAGGCGTCCGGGATGACAGCCACCCTCCAGCTCCCCCGCGGCTCCAAAGTCGGTGAACGCTTAGTCCCAATGCGTGCCATGCACCCCAAATAACAAACTGCCAACCCGCGCCATGCCAAAGGCCAGAGACCAACATCACAATCCATGTATTTCGGTACGTCGCCAAAGCACTCACGCGCGAGCCGCCACACGGGATGAAGAGATAGTCAACAAGCCATCTGTAGAGCGATATATGCCAATGCTGCCAAAACTTGGCGATGTTGGTTTTGCCGTAAGGATTATCAAAGTTCTCCGGGACCTTGATGCCAAGGATGCGACTTGAACCAATCGCGATGTCTGAGTACGCGCTGAAGTCCATGTAGATCTTGATGCCATACGCGAAGATCCAGATGACGGGAAGGATACGCTGGTTGGCAGCGGCAATATCGTTACGGACCAAATGGTCTGTCACGGCTGTCAGCAAGTCTGCGATAGCAAACTTCTTAGCCAAGCCAACCAACACGCGCGTGATTCCACGGTGCCAGTCGATAAGCGTATCCCGTGAACCCGCGGGGTGAACATCAAGCGAAAAATCCTGTATGCGCTTAATCGGACCCGCAACCATTGTCGGGAAAAAGAGGATAAACGCCAGAAACTTCCCCGGCCGGACTCGCTCTGCCTTTCCCTGGTAGACATCTACCGCATAGTGCACAAACTCAAATGTGAAGAACGAGATCCCAAGTGGCAGAAAGGCATCCTTCCAATACAACGGATGTTGCTTAGTAGCGCCAAGCACCGATATCAGAAAGAAATTGCTGTATTTGAAGAAACCTAAGGTTACGAGCGCTGCGATGAGGACCAGAGAGAGGCCCAGCCTGCTGCCCTTCTTGAGCAATGTAAGCGAGAGCATGCTGATAGCAAGCAAAAGTCCGATACACAGGGCACCTGGAATGCCGCCAACACTTGTAGTGGAAAATGTGATGAAAAATGCTGTACCAATCACAGCGATGAGCCACTCACGCCCGGCAAGAGGGAGGTGTCGTATTAGCAACGCCGCCGGGAGCAGAAAGGCTGCAAAGTAAGTGATGGTGTTAAAGATCATGCTAACGTGTGACCATTATCCGCTTGCGGATCCACATTTGTCACACCATCCTGCTATTCATAACATGAGCAAATTCAATCGGAGTGCCCGTACTCAAGTGGCAGCCCGATGCGGGTGAATGTAATCCTTACAATGTCACCCGAGCTATGCATAACAGCATCCAGTATCCGGCTCACTGTTCGGGTACCAATGCGTTAATCGAGTCTCCCTCCATATGGCTGAATTTCACACCTCAGTATCATACTGCTGCCTTCAAATATATCGATGTGTGTCGGCAGTGTATAAAGCAGTTAGCTCGTTGATTCACCAATCAGCATCGCCACAAAGAAATCTGGTGGGTAACACTGATAGTCCGACACGAAAACCTTGATATCGAAAACTTGTAACGTCGATCGAAGGTTTACGCTGCTGGATTGCAAGCAAATCCCAACCATAGGTCAGGCTGTGAAACATTGTGGACCCACTGAAAGCCGTCAAACTCAACAGTCGAAAGGAGCCTTACAAAAACAAAATTTGCATTGTAGTTGACGACATCGATTCTGAAAGTTACCGCCGAGACTGCGATATTGCTGGCTCTGGTCTGTGAGACAGGTTTTGTTCAAAAATAAGTGTATTCGCTGGTCTTTCTATGATGCCATAAGCAGTGGTGCTGTGGTTCTTTGTTCGTGAATTTCGTTTGGTGTATTACCTCCTAACGATGCGTGTGGCCGGATGCTGTTGTAATTCTTGATGTACCTACGTATGCTCCGTGTTGCATCTTCTACTGAATCATAAGCCTTGAGATAGACCTCTTCGTACTTCAACGAGCGCCAGAAGCGCTCGATAAAGATGTTGTCTGTCCAAGCTCCCTTGCCATCCATGCTGAGCTTTGCTCCGGATTCTGTAACTGCTGCGACAAATGCATCGGATGTAAACTGCGAGCCCTGATCCGTGTTAGTGATGCCTGGTGCGCCATGTAATCTAAGGGCTTCGTTATAAGCTTCTACGCAAAAACTGGCATCAAGAGTGTTGGAGATAACGCTTGACAGAATCTTTCTGCTGCAAATGTCCATCACGCCCGCCAGATAGAGGAAGCCTTTGGCCATCGGAATATACGTGATGTCCATCGCCCAGACCTGATTTGGTTCGGTAATCGATAGGTTCCGCAGGAGGTAAGGGTAAATCTTGTGCCCTATATGCCGGATGGTCGTTCGAGGCTTTCTATAAATGCAGTGAATCCCCATTTTGCCTCGAAGGGTTGTGCAATGACGCCGCCCAATTGAATACCCCATCTTGTTCAAGCGCTGGCGAACTTTCCGACTGCCCCAGCCAGGGTTTTCCATATGAAGTAAGTCAATCTCTTTCATCAGGGTCAGCTCTGC
>CAZSGJ010000190.1:0-3204 GCA_964606305.1 uncultured Armatimonadia bacterium | reverse complement strand
TACGACCCGGATGCGTGGGCGGAAGCCGCATCCGATGCCGGGATGAAGTACTTTGTCATCACGACAAAACACCATGATGGTTTTTGCCTCTGGGATTCGGCACTGACGGACTATAAGGCGACGAATACACCGGCGAAACGTGACCTGATTCGTCCGATGCTGGATGCGTTTCGCAACCGTGGATTGCGGGCTGGTTTGTACCATTCGCTCATTGACTGGCATCACCCGGACTTCACAATCGACCGCCACCATCCACAGCGCAACCATCCGGATCGCGACGCATTGAATGCCGGACGGGAAATGGCCCGCTACCGCGATTATCTGCATGGGCAGGTACGTGAGCTGCTGACCGGCTACGGGGATGTCGACATTTTGTGGTGCGATTTCAGTTACCCACCAGAGAAGGGCCGGGATGCCTGGGGCAGCGAGGAACTCTATAAAATCATCAGGTCGCTCCGCCCGAACATCATCATGAATGACCGTCTCGATCTGCCATCCGGATGGGACATCAAAACGCCGGAGCAGTTCCAGCCACGTCACGGTGTTGAAGTGAATGGCAAGCCAGTTGTCTGGGAAGCGTGTCAGACATTCAGTGGGTCCTGGGGCTACCATCGGGATGAAGCGAGCTGGAAGTCTACGGAAATGCTGGTCCAAATGCTTGTGGATACCGTCAGCATGGGCGGAAATCTCCTCCTGAATGTCGGACCAACGGGTCGCGGCGAGCTAGATGCACGGACCATGGAGCGTCTCCGCGGAATCGGCAAGTGGATGCGGTATCACAAGAAGGCCATTTATGGATGTACGGAAGCGCCGGAAGCGTTTGGACAGCCGCCGAAGGACTGCCGCTACACATGGAATCCCACCACAAAGCGGCTGTATGTTCATTTGTTCGCATGGCCATTTGGACAACTTTATCTGGATGGCATCGCGCCAGAGAGGGTTGCTTATGCGCAGCTGCTCAACGATGCAAGCGAGGTTCTGCGTCAGGACATCGAGGCCTGGCAACACGATTTCAGCGGTGAAAAGCGCGCATACAACGGAACCGCACTTCGCCTCCCTGTCCTGAAGCCGGATACCTGTGTACCCGTAATTGAAGTCATGCTAAAGGACTAAATGAGAACCATGGGAACTATCAAAGGGTTTCCATCGTTATGGACAGTGACAGTTCGCGCTATGCGGGCTCCATATCTTGAAAGTAGACATCCGATTATGAAGACACTTGGACTGATTACGATGATTGCCGGCTTTACGGCTGTGATGGCAGTTGCTGCACCTGGTGGTGGTCTGAAGAAGGGTGAATCTGTAACGCCATTTCATCCAAAGCACCTCGCTGGCCCACTTGCCGGATCGACCGACTGCTTCCCATGCACCTTCCAAAACCGCCCACAGGTACAGGTCTGGGTAAACGGCGATTCCCTGACAAACGTTGCTGGCATTGCTGGTACGGTCAGCTCCGCGATGAAGACCTACAAGGCAAAGGAATTCAAGGGACTTGTTGTCTTCCTGACGACGCCTAAAAACGCTAAGGCTATCGAGGCTGCTGTAGCAGAAGCTGCAAAGAAGCCTGAGCTTGCCGGTGTCGGGATGGCTGTTCTGGATGCAAAAGACGATGCTGTTTCGGCTTACAAGGTGAATACGGCAGCATCAACTAAGAATGTCGTCTATGTTTACAAGAACTGGAAGGTCGCGGAGACATTCGTAAACCTCAGTGGTGATGCCGCTGGACAGAAGACATTGGCTGGAGCAATCGCTTCCGTTGCCAAGTAGCTGCTACTACGATTAGGAAACTGCCAGCCCGCGGAATGTTCTGTGGGCTGGTTTTCTTTAAAGGGGGAATACTCAGCAATGCAAAATTTCTTGAGGAGCCTTGGAATCGGCTTTGGTTTTTTGTTGATAAGTAGCACATTGCCAGCTCAATCAGTAAAGACGGACAAAGAGCTCTCCCGCCACACGCTTCCAAAGTTCATTACATCCCAGAACATCACGGTTCAACCAGCTGCGCTGCGCCGCGGAGCAACGGGGAAAATGGTCATCACCCTCGGCGTCGAAGACACATTTCACATTTATGACCCGAACCCGGGAGACCCATTCCTGACGGCGACAAAGGTAACTCCGCTCAAGGTTTCAGGAGTGATATTTGGTAAGCCAATGTGGCCGGCACCCAAAATCATCAAGGGCGCGAAAGTCCACGAAGGTACTGTCAAAATCACAATCCCGTTTACGGTAAAGGCAGCGGCAACGATTGGCAAAACAGCGTTTGGGGCGAAGTTGTACGCGCAGGGATGCAATGCAAACACTTGCTACCCGCCTGCTGATTTTGTTGTGTGGTTGCCGATATCAATCAAGCAATGACATCGAACCACTATCGTAAATGCCTGTAAAGCCAATACAATAGCTTATGAACGAACAAACCCCAGAGCCGGACGATGTCTCTCTCGACCGCTACATCCTTGAGCCAACGGATGAAATCGTAGATGCGCTGATTAACCACTGGTCGTGGATCTTCGAGGATGACATTTCCATAGTTATGATGTCCCGTCTTGGGGACTTCTTTCTCGAAGATGACGATGGCATCATCTACTGGCTGAATACGGGTACGGGAGAGCTTGACCGGATTGCGGCCAGCGATGCTGAATTTCAGCAACTGTTACAAACGGATGCTTTCGATGACTGGTTCCTGACGGACCTCGTGGATGCGTGTCACGACGCAGGCTTGATTCCTGGGGATGGCGAGGTTCTCTCCTACAAGGTCCTCCCGATTTTTGAAGAGGGAGATTACTCTGTTGAGAATATGCACGTTGTGACCGCAGAAGCACATCTTGCATTCTCTGGTGACATTTTGTTAGAGCTGGCTGAAGAAGAGGATGACGAAGCGCAAGGCTAATTCTTGCTGACCCAACAGTCGTTTTGCCCTCTTTGCTACAAGCAAGGAGGGCGTTTGAAATTGCAGTCCCCCCCACTGGGCGATAGGCTTTACTTATCACCTGATCTGCTGATTACCGGAGCAAAGATGAAACGCAACGCCGCGTTACGCACGGGATTGTTTGGGATGCTCGCGACTCTCCTCGCGGTGGCGTCGCCTGCCCGTGCGGGTCTACAGGATTTGGCTTCTGTCAGTGCTGCTGGCCTTACAAGAGTGCCAGCGCATTTCACACGTGATGTCCTTCCCGTCCTCACCAAAGTCGGGTGTAATCAGGGTGCATG
>CAZSGJ010000189.1:0-3274 GCA_964606305.1 uncultured Armatimonadia bacterium | reverse complement strand
CTCAAGTCGGGCAGCCTCTTTATCTTCTACGCAGCGTGGATCGCCGGAGGCATCATCACCTACTGCGGCGCGCGCACCTTCGCCGAAATCGGCCGCCGCCTCCCCGTAACCGGAGCCTATTACCGTATCTTTTCGGAGGCTTACTCACCCGCCATCGCCTTTGCCATCAATGCCGTCACACTGATTTCAAACTCGGTAACGATTGGCGGTGTCGCCCTGATCGGCGCCGATTACATCCATGGCGTCCTCCCAGGCATCCCAGTAAATGCCATCGCCGCCGCGTGCATCATCGTCTTTTACATCGTCAACCTCCTCGGCCTCCGCACCAGCGCGACAACACAAAACATCATGATTGGCATCAAGCTCGCCGCCATCGCGGTGATCATTTTGTGTCTGGTGATGCTGCCAAGTGCGCCCGTTCCCACAGCAGTGGCGGTGATCACAGAGAAGGTCAACCACTCGCCGCTTGCCGCGCTTGGGATTGCGCTCATCGCGGTCTCATTCACCTACGGAGGCTATCAACAGTCCATCAACTTCGGCGGGGACAGTGATGCCCGTGGCCAACAGGTCCCAAAGGCCATCATGCTCGGGACATTCCTTGTGATGGCGATTTACATTCTCACGAATATCGCCTACGTCCATGTCATCGGGTTTGAAGCCCTGAAAACAACGGACAATATTGCGGCGGTGGTAGCGACGAACCTGATGGGTCCACTTGGCGGCAAGCTCCTCGCGGCGATTTTGTTTGTGTCGGTCTGCGGCGCCATCAATGTCAACTTTATGACGAACCCGCGCGTGATGACGGCGATGTGCGAGGATGGCGTGTTGCCAAAGTGGTTTACGCATACCGACAAGTCGCGGCATGTGGATCCACGCGCACTGACCATTTTTGCGCTTGGGTCATTTATCAGCGTGTTTATCGGCAAGTCATTTGAGCATTTGCTGACATTCACGATTTTTCTGGACTGTATCGGGATGATATTCGGGGCTGGGTCGCTGTTCGTGCTAGCGAAGCGCCTGCCGGTGAATCTCCAGCTACAGATTTGCACCGCTGTGTTTATGATTGGCTATGCCTTTATTGGGTTTAGTGTGTACAACGATGACCCAAAGGCGGCGATGGTCGGGACGGTTTTGACGACGGTTGTCAGTGCAATCGGGTGGGTGATGTTGCGGTCACGAAGAGGTGATGCGCCGCGCTCCGGGGAGGTTTCGTGATGAAGCATTGGGTGATGTTTTGTGCGTTGCTGGCGATGTGTATCTCGGCGGCATTGCCTGGCTTTGCGCAGGCACCGGTCGTGCTCGAGAAAGGCATCGAGTACTCCAATCCAGACAATCAGCATTTGCAGCTGGACATGGCGCGTCCGATGGGCGCCACCGGACCTCTGCCAGCCATTGTTTGTATTCACGGTGGCGGGTTTCGTGCAGGGTCACGGGATGGCTACCTTGGCCTCATCCAGCAGCTTGCGGGGCGTGGGTATGTTGCGGTTACGGTGAGCTATCGGCTCGCGCCGAAGTATCCGTATCCTGCAGCGGTGCACGATGTCAAAGCGGCGGTGCGCTGGCTCCGTGCGAATGCGGCGAAATACAATATTGACCCGAATCGGATTGGTGCGACGGGCGGCTCGGCGGGCGGTCACCTCGCGCTATATCTTGGCGTGACGGGTAATGTTCCAGCTATCGAAGGGGATGGCGGTAATCCCGGCCAGTCGAGTGCAGTGCAGTGTGTTGTGAATGTGTATGGTCCGAGTGACTTTACGAAGTCGTATGGCAAGAGTGTGGATGCGGCGGAGGTTCTTCCGCTCTTCCTTGGTGGCAATGTCGAGCAGCAGCGCAAACGGCATTTGGAGGCAAGCCCGCTCTACTGGGTGACACCCAGCGCGCCACCAACGCTGTGTATCCACGGGACGCAGGATAAGTATGTGGCCTACGAGCAGTCGATCTGGATAGTGGATCGCCTCCTGGCGGCAGGCTGCGAAGCGGAGCTCACTACGATTTCCGGCGGCGGACACGGCTTCAACGCGGAGCAGTCCAAGGTCGCGGATGCGGCGCTGTTCGCGTGGTTTGACAAGTATTTGAAGGCAGGGAAGTAGGTATTTATACTAAGTTCAGTACCTAGAAAGGGCTTCCATCTCACTGGAAGCCCTTTTGCATTTCCCCCTACTTCACCAGCGCAGCGATGCGCAGTGGGGCACCGGTGCCGCCTTGGATTTTCATCGGGAAGGCGGCGATATAGCTGCCGGTCGGGGGGAGTTTGTCCATGGATGCGACATTTTCGAACGCCGGGATGTTCTTTGCCATCAGGACCTGATGACTCTCAAAGAGTTTTGACTGCCCGTAATCGATACTGGCGGTGTCGAGCCCTACAGCCTTGATGGTGCGGTTTTTGACGAGCCAGCGTGCTGCATCCGGGTGAAGACCTGGGAAGTGCAGCATTGCCACGGCATCCTGACCGCGCTCGGATGTTCCGAGGTATGTCTCCGCATTCGGCCAACGCTTGGCGTAGCCGGTTCGGAAAAGCACGATGGCATCTTTAGGAATGCGCCCATGCTTGACCTCGAATGCCTTAATGTCATCAACCGAAATCTGGTAGTCGCGATTGGTGGCTGCCTTGCGTGTGACATCGATGACGATGGCATACCCGCTCAGTTGATCTAAAGACAGCTTGTCGACGGTCTTGCCTTTCTCCGAGAAATGGATAGGCGAGTCGATGTGGGTTCCACCGTGTTCGGATGCCGAATAGCGGTTGGCGGCGTAGAAGTAGCCCTTGTCGGTGTGTGCGTGGAACTCCTGTTCCAATGTGAATGACTTGGCGGTTGGCCAGTAGAGTGTCTTCTCAGAAAAGGGATGTGTAAGGTCAATCCATTTCCCGGATTTTTGTGGCGCAGCGATGGCAGCACACGTGTGACAAGCAGCAATAATCGCAAATGGGACGATAAAGAGCGACAATTTGATGTTCATGCTCCCAGTGTATGGCATGGCGGACTCGTGGAAAAACGTTCCACCGAATGTCGTGAAAGTAGCCGGAAAAACCACACAGAATGATGGTTCTTCACGGTAGATCCAAAGACGGAATCACTTGGTATTGAGAGTGACAACCAAATTTAAATGTCGACTTACGGCTTCTTGTCGGCATCGATACGCGTGGTGGATTTGTGATCCGACCATCCAGAATCAAGCATTTACACCCAACATAGCGGTGCCGGGTGGAATGTTGAGCGCGGGTGCCGGGAGCCGGTCATTTCAGCCGCCGGGGGTTGCAAGCCAGCAATCATTC
>CAZSGJ010000188.1:2442-3305 GCA_964606305.1 uncultured Armatimonadia bacterium | reverse complement strand
GCATTTTCTATCTCCCGCTCACCCTGCTCGGTTACCTCTATGGTTTCCTGCGCTATCCGCGGGACATCCACCGCGCGCACGATGCCAGCCCGATGGAGCTTTGGGCCGACATTTGGAGCGGTAACGAGGAGCGCAATCTCATCCTCGCCGAGCGGAGGCGCAGAGTCGAGTAAGTGCCTTGCCGGATGGTCACACGGCCACAGACTTGGCTGCCCGCATGTCACTTCGTTTATGCCAGACCTTTGCCCAGGACATCACCGGACGTTCGACAAGCACATAAGCACCCAGCCCTGTCAAGATACACACGATGGATGTCATTATTAAGTACATGAACTCAGAATTGGATGGCATACGTGTAAGAACGTATTTTGCCATGATGTCAATGACGACTGCATGAAACAAGTAGACCGAGTAGGTAGCCTCTCCTAGCCTCGCAAGCATCCGCTTGGACAACATCGCAGATAAACGCGTGTCTGGTATGATCGCCAACACAAACAAAGTACCGAGGCCGCAAGTCATCAGTAAGTCGTTGACTGGGTTGGTCGAACCCAGTTTTGACCCTAAAACCATCTGAGAAAGAATCACCACCAGTGCACCAATAATGATTCCTACCTCGTACTTTTTGATGAACCCAATGCCAGACAAGCGATGCCAGTTGGCAGCAATCAGCACACCGAGCGCGAACTCCAAAAGTCTTCCAAATGCGGAGTACGTAAACGTGAATGTCTCCGGAACAAACTTCGTACCGAACATCAATACTGAAACCGCCCGCCACACAATCCAAACAACGATCCCGGATGCAAGTACCATCTTGGGAGACATTCGCTTTGTCATTAGCATCCCAATCGCAAACAAGCCGTAAA
>CAZSGJ010000188.1:0-2432 GCA_964606305.1 uncultured Armatimonadia bacterium | reverse complement strand
CGTAAAGCTGCATTTCCAGAGCCACCGTCCAATACGGGCCATAGGACAATGCGTACGCCGGGAAGAAGTTGTGGGAAAGCGTCAGGTGCGTCAGGAAATCTCCGATGTCAATCTTTTGGTTACAAACCAACAACCAACCAACGGCGACCAGAAGGGCGATGACGTAGGCCGGATAAATACGTACAAAGCGTCGTTCAACAAAGGAAGCAAGCTGAAATGTCCTTGGGGTAGCTCCCACGTACATATGGCTGATGCAAAAGCCGGACAAGATCAGGAACAGAGTAACCCCAATTCCTCCAAGCGGTGACAATGCATCCATCCAACGTGCCGGATCCAATCCATGTTGAAAATAGGACAGGTAAACATGACCAAAAATCACTGCAGTTGCTGCAAGTGCTCGCATCCCATCAATGGAATCAATACGAGGACTGGACGTTTTGGACATAAGCGGCATTTGCGACATTTTTCTGCACTCCAAATGTGGTATCCGACCAAGCTATTGGACCAATCATCCAATTCTTGCAAATACCTCTGAAGAGCAACATGCACATGCCATACCAAACGTGAAATGCCTGAAGAATCACCTTCGGTGCTTGAGCAGATATTCAGGAATTGTTGATGGGTCATCGTCCATCGTGACGGCAGTTAGGCTATCGCGAATCTAACTATGAGCCATGGACTTGACGATAGGCGCAGCACCCACCTCAGGTAAGATGGATGCATGTCCACACGCCCAATTGCTGTTGTCACCGGCGCATCCAGCGGTATCGGAGCCGCGACCGCCGAAGCCCTCGCCGCATCCGGTTACCACGTCTGGTGCACCGCCCGCCGCGCAGACCGCATCGAAGCCCTTGCCGAGAAAATCGGAGGGACCGCGTTTGTCTGCGATGTCGCGGATGTCGCATCTACTAATGCCCTCGCGGACGCGCTTCCCGCTGAAGTTCACCTCCTCGTCAACAATGCCGGCGGCGCACAGGGGCTGGACACCGTCGAGGATGCGAAAGACAGCGACTGGATCACGATGTTTGAGACGAATGTCCTTGGTCTGATGCGGGTGACGCGTGCCCTTCTGCCAAAAATGAAGGCTGCGCCAAAAAGCCATATCGTGAATGTCACATCTATCGCCGGCCGCGAGGCCTACCCAAAAGGCGCCGGCTACACAAGCGCGAAGCATGGCGCCCGCGTAATCACGCAGACGCTGCGCGCGGAGCTGAACGGCCTCCCGATTCGCATCACGGATATCGCCCCCGGGCTGGTCGAGACCGAGTTTAGTATTGTGCGATTTGCTGGCGACACCGAGCGGGCATCCAAGGTCTACGATGGCTATACGCCTCTGACCGCAGCTGATATCGCGGAGACAATCCGCTGGGCGGTGATGCTCCCGGCGCACGTCAATATAGATGAAATCGTGGTCAAGCCGCTTGCCCAGGCGAGTGCCACTCAGGTCGCGCGCGGAGCCGGTCTGTAAGTGGGTACGCCAAATATTGTTATCCTGGATGCTGCTCCGGCGCTAACCGACCTCGATATCAGCGGCCTGTCGGCGCTTGGTACGGTGATCGCTTACGACAGCACGCCTGCGGAGCTACTTGCCGAGCGGATGCAAAATGCCGACATCGTGATCACGAACAAATGCCGCTTGGATGATGCCATTTTTGTGCTGTGTCCCAGGCTTCGCGGTATTAGTGTGCTGGCGACGGGGCTTGACAATATTGCGGTGGATGCCGCTTCTGCGCGCGGGATTGCGGTGCGGAATGTGGCGGGCTACTCGACGCCGAGCACGGCGCAGCTCGCGGTGGGCTTGCTCCTTGCCGCTGCACATAACATCGTAGGCAATGCGGTCCATGTCGCGCACGGCGGCTGGCAGGCGCGCGGGGTTTGGAGCTATACGCTGCGTCCGATGCTGGAGATTTCCGGCTCGAAGATTGGCATCATTGGGTACGGAAACATCGGCAAGGCTATCGCAGCGCCGTTGGTCGCCCTCGGTGCGACTGTGCTTCCGCTCGCGCTCCCGGGTCGCGAAAAGGATGGTCATACTCCGCTTGTAGATGCCCTTCCAACGTTGGATGCCATCATTTTGCAGTGTCCCCTCACCCCGGAGACGCGTGGTTTGGTGAATGATGACTTCTTGGCGCAGGTGAAGCCGGGCGCGATTCTGGTGAACACGGCACGTGGTCCGGTGGTTGACCCGGATGCGGTTTGCCGCGCGCTGGACCACGGGTTGCTTGGGGTTTATGCAGCAGATGTCATGGAAACTGAGCCTCCGCGGGATGGGCATGTGTTGACCAGCCATCCGAAAGCGATTGTGACGCCGCATGTCGCGTGGAGCACGGATGCAAGCCGGAAGCGTTTGCTTGCGGCGACGGTTGAGAATGTGCGTGGGATGCTTACTGGTGTGACCGAGTAATGGAAGCGCCCCGTCACGTAGCGCTGGC
>CAZSGJ010000187.1:0-3404 GCA_964606305.1 uncultured Armatimonadia bacterium | reverse complement strand
GCAAGGCGGATGCCGCGGTCACGCAGGCATTCACGCCACAGCTGTTCGATTGAAAATGCCACCAAGTGTTGGCGGTCGAGCTTGAAAAATGGCTTCCAAGCAGCCGTCACGATCCAGTTATTTGGATAGGCATCGATAAGGCTTACATCAAGAATCAGGTCGACCCGTTCGAGGCCATCTTTGATGCACTGGACTGCATGGGTGTAATGCCAAAGAAGTGCATCCGCAAAATCATCATCCGATTGAATCAGCGGGGTAACGACTTTGAAGACACGCTGTCCGGCTTTTGGCGCTGTAATTTCCGGAAGCTCTGCAAGCTCAGCACGGGATGGCGTCGGAAGCGGCGTCGCATCGGGTACCCAATACGCTGCTTCCATCAGGCCTCCGGTTGCGGGGTAACAAGCTGCCAGCCGTGAAACTCACGGACGAAGTCAACCAGAACTGTCGCTGCTGCACACAGAATGGCATCACCCTTCTCAGCGGATGCCAGCTCACAATGGCCATAAGCACCCGTCGTCGTGCCCTGGTCCATCGTCCGCGCCACAAACACCCGCTGCGGCGCCCGGTAATCAGGCTGGAAGTAGCGACTGGAAAAGTCAATGTGCGCTCCGGCAGCCTGTGCCATGACCACAAGATCAGGATGCGCGGTCAGCATAATGCTGGTTTCCCACTCGCAGGCGTGGCTAACCGATGGCTGGACAATGCCATCCAGGTTGGCGATTTCCTTTCCCGCGATATCGAACCAGCTGGTGAGAGCGAGGAACAGCTCCGGGATGGCATCCTTGTATTGCAGCTGTATGTTGGTCAATGCCAGCTGCGCGGGGACCAGGTTGCCGGCGTGGCTGTTGAGGAGAAGAATCTTTCGGTAACCCGCCATGATGGCTGACTCAACAATGCCTTCCAGTACCTTGACATAGGTGTCCTGCGGGATGCTGACGGTTCCCGGAAAGGCAAGGTGGTGATCGCTTGCGCCGAGCCAGAGCATCGGGAGAAAGACCGCTATATCCGCAATCTCCGTCGTGATTTTGTTGATGACGGCCTGACCAATCATCGTGTCTGACAACAGTGGAAGATGCCGACCATGTTGCTCAAGCGATGCAATCGGGACGATAAGGACACGGTCTGTTGTGGCATCGATGTCAGGCCAGCGAAGTTCACCAAGGTTCATATTGCCAGATTCTACCGATGAAATGGGCGTACTGCGTGATGCACCAGATGCGATTGCTCCTCGGACAACGGCTTGACCCGACTTTTTCATGTTCGGTTCACAGTTTGGCGTTATGGTAGTGACACCACATGAATAAATGGAACGTACGGTGATGAAACAACTGATGCTGGGTGGGTGCGCAATCATGGCTGCCGGCGCGTTGGCAGTTCAGGGGACACGAAGCGTGTCTCCTGTTAAACCAGTCATCAATGGCGAATCCAACTCCGTTACCATCACGATTAAGGATGGTCTACGAACAATTCAAAGCAATGGCATCCCGGATCACATCCCTGGACAGTTTCCAAACCGTGGCAATCCAAACACGATCCGTCCTATTCCACACACTTATCAGATCCCGGTCAAGCCAACCGTTTCGACCAACCCCGGCACCGGCCGAGGCGCTCTGTTTGGCGTCGCAATCAACGGGATCCCATTTGATCCCGGTACAGCTGAGCTCTGGAACAATGATTTTCGCTTTCACTACGAAGCGTTGTCGGGAAGGCTTGGGGGACGTCTCGGCACGGATGACAGCCTCGCGCATGTCCAGCCGGATGGCAGTTACCACTATCACGGCTTGCCGTTTGCGCTTCTGAAGCGCCTTCAATACGACAAGAAAATGGCACTTGTTGGGTGGGCCGCTGATGGCTATCCGATCTATGCACAGTTCGCCTACAAAAAGCCAAACGATCCCAAATCCGGCCTGGTCAAGCTTAACAGTAGCTACAAACTTCGGTCGGGGGATCGTACCGAAGGACCATCCGGGCCTTTTGATGGCTCATTCAGCAGTGACTTTGAATACAACAAAGCGTTCGGCGACCTGGATGAGCATAATGGCCGAACGGGCGTCACACCTGAGTATCCCAAGGGCACTTACTACTACGTCCTCACGGATACCTTCCCGTTCGTCCCGCGGTCATTCAAAGGCGTGCCCGATAGGAGCTTCTTCCGGATGCCTCCGGGCGGCGGTCCCGGCGGGATGCGTGGGGGGGCAGGCGGTCCCGGTGGGCCACCCGTATCCGCAAAAGCTTCAGGCAAATTCATCACCATCATCCGTGGGCGTACCGTCTATGTCTACTCTGCGGATGGCCTGAAGCTCCTTGAAACACGCCAGCTGCCAGCTGATAATCAGTAAATGCAGCATTGCGCAGGCTTTATGAAGCATATTCAACGTTTTGGCAACGGCGTTCGCCGAGTATGGATGACAGCTGTCCTTGCCGCAGTGTTGCTCCTGCCGGCGTGTGCCCACGACCCGGCGCTGTCAGCCGTGAAAGTGATGCTCACCGGGAATGAAATGGCCATTTCCGTAACCGTCCATCAGCTGGCGCTCGAGAAAGCCACCGGGCATCGCTTGGACCCGGTTGATACCGATATCGCAATCCGGTCACGGACCTTTGTCTATGCCGGCGCGGAGCGTGTTGAACCCAAAATGGCATCCCTGGATGTCGACGCAAAGGGTGGTGCCGTGACCTGGTCGACACGCGTTCCTTACAGTGGGCAGCCGGTAACGGTGCGACAGGCTATCTTCCCGGATGATCCAACGGCAAAAACGCTGGTAACCGTTTACAAAGATGGCCGCGCGATTTATGACTCTATCTACGATTCCAAAACGGTCCAGCTTACTGTAGGTGTATCGCAACCACCCGATGCCTGGTATATCCGTCTTCTACGCTTCATCGGCACAGGCATCCACCACATCTTCATTGGTATCGATCATGTCTGTTTTGTGATCGGCCTCGTGCTCCTTGGAGGCTCGTTCCGTGGATTGCTCCGCGTTGTGACATCGTTCACCATTGCGCATAGCATCACACTGGCGCTGGCTGTTTTGGGAATGGTCAGTCTTCCGTCACGCATTGTCGAGCCGCTGATTGCCATTTCGATTACTGGTATCGCAATCGATAACATCCTCCAGCTCCGGCGTGCAGATACAAATGTTGATACCGCTTGGAAGCACCGGGTCGGAGTTACTTTTGCCTTCGGCCTGCTGCATGGCTTTGGATTTGCCGGTGCGCTTGGTACGCTTGACCTTTCTGGCCTGCCGCTGGCAACCGGGCTCCTCGGATTCAATGTCGGTGTTGAGCTCGGGCAGCTCGTCATTGTGCTGTGCTGTGCTCCGCTGATCGCTTTGATAGTAAGAAAGTACCCTGTTCAGGGGCGCATCCTCCGTATCGCTGGAAGCATCGCCATCGGACTCGCTGGC
>CAZSGJ010000186.1:0-3468 GCA_964606305.1 uncultured Armatimonadia bacterium | reverse complement strand
CCTGACAATTGCGTGATGGCCAATGCTGATGCGCAGAATCACAAATTGGTACTACGGGCGGGCGTGGCAGCCCGCTCCTATAAGGAGATTTTGAGCCATCCATCGCGCAAGCGATTATCAGTGGTAACACATGCTTTAGCACGGGTTAACGTGTTGGTGCATCCGGTTGAAGAAAAAAAAAGAAATTACCTACTTCTTCGCTTTTGGCTTGGCTCCGCGGCTTTGTTGCTTGGCTGGAATCGCATTCGATGGAATCGCTTCATCCCCGCCGCCTTGGCTCGCACGCCAGACACTGTAGTTGCCAACAACCCAGTTCGCTGTCCCGCGACCTGTCAGACCAAGCGTCTTATTCGTGACCTGGTTCAGCAGGTAGCGGTCATGGCTGACTAAAAAGAGCGTTCCGGAGTATTCCGTGAGCATTTCGCCCAGCGCTTCACACGATTCGACATCCAGGTGGTTTGTAGGCTCATCCAGTATCAAGAGGTTGACAGGATTAAGTAGCATACACGCGAGGACCAGCTTATTCTTCTCGCCTCCGGAGAGCATTTCCACTTTCTTGAAGACGTCATCCCCCATGAACAAAAAACGTGCGAGCCAGCCACGGCACTGAGTTTCGTTCCAATCCGGCATCGCCAAGCCAAGCGTCTCAAGAACTGAAATCTTGAGATCGAGTGACTCAGCCGCGTGCTGGGAGAAGTAAGCCCGGCGGACATTATGCCCCCATTGCACCCGGCCCGTCGTCGGTTCTTCCTCTCCGAGCAGCAGCTTTACCAATGTTGACTTACCCGCACCGTTTGGACCAACAAACCCTACACGGTCGCCACGCTCAACATTCAGATCGAGGTTTTCAAAAAAAACCTTGTCATCGAATCGCTTACCGAGGTTGTCAAGTGTCAGGACATCCCGGCCAATCCGGCCCGCGCCTTTTTCATCCACCTTAGCCCGCATCCGACTGGTGTCCACGAAGACGCGCTCGACCTTGTCCATCCGTTCGATACGTCCCTGCGTGACTTTACGGATCTTGCTCTCCGTGTCACCACCACCCTGGTTACGCTTAATCAGGTCCTTGAGACGCTCGATTTCCTTTTGTTGCTGCTTCCACTGCTCGTGCTGTCGGTCCAGGCGTTCCTGCTTTTGCTGACGGAACTGGGTGTAGTTGCCTCGGTACAGAGTGAGCTTGCCATTGTCGAGGTCGGCAATCGTGTCGACAATGGCATCCAAAAATGTCCGGTCGTGGCTGACAAGAATAACCGCACCGGCATACTCTTTCAGAAAAGTTTCAAGCCACTCAACCGCTTCGATATCGAGGTGGTTAGTCGGTTCGTCCAGAATGAGGAGGTCCGGACGTGTGAGGACAAGCTTAGCGAGAGCGAGGCGGGTTTGCTCACCTCCCGAGCAGTCTCCAACGGCTTTGTCCATGTCACTGGGCTTAAATCCAAGACTGCGCAGCGTGCTCTCAATCGTACCTTCCAGCTCCCAGCCACCACGAGACTCAAAATCATCCGATGCAGCCGTATACGCATCCAAGGCTTCCTGAAGCTTGTCGGCATCATCCCCGGCATCGCCCATTGCAATACCCGCTGCTTCGATTGCAGCCTGTGCCGCACGGTAAGGCCCAAGCGCTACTTCGACCTCTTCCGCAAGCGTGCGCTCCGGATGCACCGGCGCTTCCTGCTTGAGGTAACCAAGTCGGCGGCCAGCTGCGAGGCTGATCCGGGCCGTCGTGGTGCCATTGGTGTCCGGCAGTTCCTGCCCCATCAGGATTCGGAGGAGGGTGGTTTTTCCACCGCCATTGCGTCCAACAAGGCCGAATTTCTGCCCGGCGGCGATGGAGAAGGTGATGTCAGAGAAGAGCTGGTCGGCGCCAAAGCTCTTGGCAAGGTTTGTTACGGTCAGAATACTCATAAAGCGTGCGTTGCCCCGTGGCAACAGGAGTCATTATAGCGGTGTGGTTTCCCCAGCCTGCCCCCCGCTCCAAAAACTAATCCCGCTCTTCGCCCTCGAACTCATCCCCATCCACAGCTGCCGCACGTCCATCCCGTGAGAAGAGCGGACTCCGGGTGATGCCTGGATAGCGCGTCTTCAATCCCTTAATGGAGTGCCAAATCACCTGGTTTAATCGCTGCTCCCCGGCGACATCCATGCGGTCAGGTGCCGAAAAGTCAATCTTCCCCTGCAGCTTTAGTAGAGCGGTCTTCGGAGGGTTTTTCGCATCCAGGTCCGTTGCGGGCTTTATCGCTGTGTACGGAGTGATGTCTGCAGTCTTTCCAAATGCCTTGTACATCGGGGTGGCCGTCGCATCAAATGGACTCATCGGATCCAGACCGAGCAAAAGCTCAATCGTCCGCAGCACACTGGTTGTGTTGTAGAACGTTGAATCCAACATCCCGCGGCGCGTATACGGACTGATCGCAAGGGCAACCGTCCGGTGGGCATCCACATGATCCGGGCCGTTTTGGGCATCATCCTCGATCACCATAATCGCCGTTTCTTTCCAGTACTTGGACTTTGAGACGGCTTCGACCAGCTTGCCAAGTGCGTAGTCATTGGATGCCACACACGCCGCGGGCGTATTCGCACCCGCCGTCGCGCCCTTGGTATGGTCTTCCGAGAGGGCCATCACCATCAGGCTTGGCATCTTGCCGGATGCCTCAAACTCGGCATAGTCCTTTAGGAAAATGTCTATCGCGATATAGTCACGCTCGCCTTTGCCGCGTGACTGGTTCCAAGCAACATTTGTTTTCTTTGTCGTGTGGTAGTAGTAGGTGCGGTAGTCAAGCCCTTTAGCCGCTGCCATGTCCCAAATCCGTCCGCTCGGGTTTGTGGAGAGTGGGTCATTGAAGTCGCCATAACGAATTGGCGGAGCGCCTTTTGAGCCGTACTGCGCCGGCCACGTCCGTTGCATCGAGTCAGGGACAAATGCACCATTCGACCAGTGATGGCCATCCACGCTGACCTCACCATTCGCATACAAGTTGTCAAACAGCACGTATTGCTGGGCGAGGGCGCGGTGGTTCGGCGCGATGTCATCCCCGAAAATGCACAAATCCGGATCGCCATTGCCCTTTGGAAGGTTTCCGAAGACCTGATCGTAGGTTCGGTTTTCCTTAATGACATAGATGACATACTTGATTGGGCTGGCGACGCCTGCCTTGGTCGGGATGATAGTGGATGCCGGATCGACGGCAGCTGGCGGGGTTCCATAAGGGCTGTTCTGCAAAACGGTCGCTGTGTAGGCTTTCACTTGTGCAGGATTGCTGATGTCAACGGTTTGCACAACACCTTTCAGCAATGTTGCGATATACGGGTACAGCCTGCCCTGCAAGCCTGCCTGACGGCGCGCGCGGCCTTTGAGTTCATCCGATTCCGTTGCGCCCTTACCAGGGTTTGGACCTGTGCCAAGCCCCTTTCCTGAGCCGATAAACAGCGTTTTTCCATCAATGGAAAATGCAACGGATGTCGGGTAAT
>CAZSGJ010000185.1:1458-3488 GCA_964606305.1 uncultured Armatimonadia bacterium | reverse complement strand
TTGCCAAGGTCACCACCACCGCGAATATGACCAATCGCATAGACGAATCCGCGGTCAAGGAGCGAGATCAGGCTGCTTTGGAACTGGACCGGGATGGTGATGCCGTATGAGCCGTAGCCGTAGAGCAGACACGGCGCGGTTCCATCCAGAGGGGTGTCTTTATGATGAACGATGCTAACCGGGACGCGGGTGCCATCCGGGGCTGTTGCATGCACAAACGAGCTGACATAGTTTGTCCGGTCAAAGCCACCAAGGACTGCTGTTTGCTTCAGTAGTGTGAGCTCCAGCGTGTTGAGGTTGACATCGTAGATCGAGCTGGGCGTGACGAGCGAGCTGTAGGAAATGCGCAGCGTGTCGGTGTCAAAGCAGTGGTTTTGATCTAACTTCACGGTGTAAGTCGGTTCCGGGAACGCGACGAGCTGGTCCTGCCCGGTTGCAAAGCTGAGAACGCGAAGCTGTGGACGCCCACCGCAGCGTTCACTGACAACCAAGTGGTCGCTAAAGCAGTCTACGGACTCACGCATTGTGTCCGGGTCAGCGGCAAGCACTTCCGTCCAGTTTTCTTCCTGAGGGTCGCTGACCGGCGCAGCAATCACACGGAAGAGGGGTGCTCCCTTGTTGGTCCGGATGTAAAAGAGGCCATCCCGATGTTCAAAGTCGTATTCGTGATTTTCTTCTCGGGGCAGCACGACGGTTGGAGCGGCGTTTGGGTCATCCGCAGGGATGGTGTGAAACTCGCTTGTGTTCTGGCTGCCGGTTCCGAGGATGACATACGCGTTGTCGCGGGTCTTGCCGACAAAGACGCGGAAGAGAGCATCCGGTTCATGGAGGACAACCGTCCGCTCATCCGGGTTGCCTATTGATGTCCGCCAGATGGTGTCTGAGCGCTTGGCATCATCTTCGGTGACGATAAAGAGTGTATTGTTGTCATTTGCCCAAATGATTCCGCGGGCTTTACCAAAGCTTGCGATGTCTACGCCGGTCTCAAGGTCGCGTACGTAGAGCTGGTATTCACGGAACCCGGTGGTGTCAATTGAATATGCCAGGTAGCGCCCACACTCACTTATCGTGACGGTTCCGAGTGAGAAGAATGCGTGACCTTCGGCCATTTTGTTGCCATCGATGACAATCTCCTCGACATCGGAGCCGATTGGCTTTCGGCAGTGAATCGAGTACTGCTTGCCTTCTTCGGTGCGCATGTAGTAGGAGAAGTTACCTTTACGGTATGGGACGCTGAGGTCGGTTTGCTGGATGCGGCCGATCAGCTCATCGTAAAGACGGTGGCGCTTTTCTGCCAAATGGGCTGCAACGCGGTCTGCGTATGCGTTCTCATCCTCGAGGTAGGAGCGGACTTCCGGGTTGTCTTTCTCACGAAGCCAATGGTATTCATCGGTGCGTGTAACACCATGGATGGTGTGGGTGACGGGGACCTGCTTCGCTACAGGAGGCGTGTGGGAACGGTCAAACATGTGCTTACAGTGTATCAAGGTGACTTTGATACCGTGCGCTCACCAAGCACCCAATGTTGGGATTCTGGTCGGGTTAAGAAACTGCGGTTAGGCCTGTGTTTGGGTGATCCAGCGGGTGACATCCACCACTTTCATCCCGGCGGTATGTGCGCTGATAAAGCCATTCACACCATCCTCAAAGACTACGCAGCGCTCCGGAGCCACCCCAAGGCGCTCCGCTCCAAGGAGAAATGGTTCCGGGTGTGGCTTTCCGTGGGTGACATCTTCTGAGCCGATAATGACATCAAAGAGGTCGATAATGCCCGTGATACGCAGGGATTCTCGAACAACCATCCCGAGACCGCCGCTCACAACGCCCATCGGAATTTTGCCGTGGAAACGTCGCGCTTCAGCGACAATTTCCGGGAGCTCTGTCACTGTCGGGACGAGGCTGTGATAGGCCATTTCTTTTTCATCCGTGAGGAGGTTCAGGTCGAAGGCACGAAGCCCAGCGTGATTTTCAGCGAGATGCTCAAGCACCTCACGTGCCGGAGTTCCAGCGAAGGCATAGAACTCATCCAC
>CAZSGJ010000185.1:0-1358 GCA_964606305.1 uncultured Armatimonadia bacterium | reverse complement strand
GGACATTTGGGAAGCGTCCGTTTTGCCCGCCGGAGCGCTGGAGCCTTTATGGCAATTATGGCAACGATGAGCATCGTGATAGTCCCGCCGATGGTCAGGGCACGGACGACATTTGTGGATGCTGCGATACTGCTGGCGATGATGCTACCGGCGGGTGTCAGGCCAATCATCAGCCAGCTGTGCACTCCCATCACGCGGCCGCGGAGGTGATCCGGCGTGGATGTCTGGAGCAGTGTGTTGGCGGTCACGAGGAAGAGGATCATGCTGAAGCCGACACCGATGATGAGCCAGCGTCCGATGGCCATGCTCCCGCAGTTTGCCAGTGTAAGGGAGCAGAGTCCCCAGCAGAAGGCTGCGCCGAGGAGGAGGTGTCCTTTGCGCTGGATGCTACCTGAGTAGGTCGCAAGCAGCAGGGCTGCAGCGAGCGCGCCAACCCCGCGCATCGACATTAACGTGCCGTAGCCGCTGGCATTTGCGTGCAAACCAAACTTCGCGAGGGCTGGAAGGAGAATCCAGTCGCCAGTCATGAAGAGCGAGCATCCCGCGAGGAGGGCGACGAGGGCGATACCTGCGCGGTAGGACTTTAGGTAGTTTGCGACTTCTTTGAGCTGTGTCCCAATAGCTTGCTTTGACTTTGCAACGGCTGTGCGTCCGGCTTTGACGGCGATGAGTCCTCCGATAACGCCGACATAGGAGAGGCCATTCATGATGAAGCAGAGGCCAACGGCGGAGGATTCGGGGCGTCCTGCGCCGAGGCGCTCGATAAGCTGTGCGGCGACGAGGGGGCCGATGACGCGTGCACCGTTGAACATCGAGCTGTTGAGGCCGATGGCATTTGGGAGGTCATCTTTGCCGACAAGCTCGACGAGGAATGCCTGGCGCGCGGGCATATCAAAGACTTGTGTTATGCCGAGGAGGCCTGCGAAGACCGGGATGTGCCAAAGGCGGATGTGCCCGGTGATGACGAGGAAGCCCATCAGGAGGGCGAGGATGCACTGCACCACCTGCATCGCGAGGATGAGGTTTCTCTTTGGCATCCGGTCTGCCACTGCACCACCGACAAAGGCGCCGAGGAACATCGGGAGTGCGCCGAGGACAGCGACGATTCCCAGCCATTTGGATGCATGGCTTTCTGACTCTGAGAGCAATGTGACAAGCCAGTTTTGGCCTGTGGATTGGACCCAGGTGCCAATGAGGGAGAAGAGTTGCCCGATGTAAAACCAGCGGTAGTCCCGGTGCCGGAGGGCGGTGAAGGGGCTTCGGCGGCTGGTTGGGATGGCGGACATACAGCGTTTATACTACCCGGCGGCGGTGTGCGGGTGGTCAGGTATTGGGGGGCGGGTGTAGGATAGTGTCCC
>CAZSGJ010000184.1:0-3541 GCA_964606305.1 uncultured Armatimonadia bacterium | reverse complement strand
CAAGGGCATGGCTGCCTAACAGGAGCAGAACGAGAATCCCCAGTTTGTTGATGCGTACCGCATCCGT
This sequence comes from uncultured Armatimonadia bacterium, assembly GCA_964606305.1. Classification (GTDB taxonomy): domain Bacteria; phylum Armatimonadota; class Armatimonadia; order Armatimonadales; family Armatimonadaceae; genus CAIRTT01. Next base: position 3,474 of record CAZSGJ010000184.1, on the reverse strand, counting down.
GAGTGCTCCAGCCTTTGGCAGCAGGACATCATCCGTGAGATCACGGACGATCACACCTGGGACAAGACCAGCCCAGGTTCCACCAATCATCAGGGCGAGCAGCACTACGACGTGCATTTTGTATGGGGATGCATACGAAAGCAGTCGTAGCAGTGTCGCTCTCTTATCGAAGCAGTGACGGCAAACATCGGAGTCTTTCGGGAGAGCGCGCGCACACTTGGGGCAGACCTTGTCGTTGTCATCAATCCCTGCAACCGGAAGCTCTTTGTCCTTTGCAAGAGCACTCAGTACTCTTGCCGCCCCTGTCATCCGGGCCGCATACATCGTGGTGTAGCGTGCAATTTCAATCGTGTCAGTTCCCGAAAACAACACCAATGCCCCGCACCCTACGAGCGTTTCTGTTTTGGCATCCTGAATGGATGCTAGCTCGCAGGTACGAATGACCTTGGCGGAATCAGCATCGGCTTCGATGACAACAACTGTGGACCGGGATGCACACACCCAGCGCTGACAGATGTGGGAGCGTTCGTTGAGGTCAAATGCGATTGCAATAAGCAGGTCTGCAACCGGGATTCCTTCGGTTGCGAAGACATCAGAGATGGGCTTGGGGAGGGGTTCTACCAGTGACACAGGGGGATAGTACCACCGTCAAAGACAAACCCAATGATTAGTTGTCCGCTGGGTCTCCACTCGGGGAGGATGTCTTGTCAGGCGTCGCATCCGGGTCGGTTTCCGGGTTATCCTTGGATGGCCCTGTTCCATCAGTAGGGTACTCAACACTTGCGCCCTTTATCCCTCTTGAGATGGTTGCGCTCACGGTTCCACCGCGTGGAATCCTTGATCCCGCGGGCGGACTCTGTTTATAAACCGTGTTTTCAGGAAACTTGGTGAAGTCACCCATGACGATTTTCATCCGAAGTCCTTCGCCTTGAACAATGGTGTCCGCTTCATGGGTCTCACGCCCCATGAGGTCTGGTACGCGGACGACACCAGCTTCATTGGCTGTTGGAGTTACGTTTGGCTTACCAGTATTGTTACCGCCGCCTGGCTTTGTAGGCTTAGCCCCTGCCTTGCCGGAATTCGACTTGCCATTGGAAGACAACCAACCTTCGAACTTGGCATAGGCAAGCCTGAACGGCTTGGGATACTTTTGATAGGCGTAATACGTCGAGCCTGCCAGTCCACCGATGAACATCAACGCAAAGATTCGACCCCAGTGAGGCCGCATGACATCCGAAAAACGCGGACGCAACGCTTTAGCCTCTCGGCTGCGGGCTCTGCCATCCTCAACGACCTTTTTGGGTGTCCCGGGATTTCCGCAGAACGGTCCATCCAAGCGGCCATAAAGATTGTAAATGTCGACGATGATTTTGTGCTTGACACGGACCTCACCCAGATGCGTGATGTATCTCGCCCAAGGGTCCATATCGATAAGGACTTTTGCGACCTCGCTGGACAACAGGATGTGGTCGGCATCCCCAAGGTCCATCACACGCTGAGCTGTAATAATGCCATCACCTGCGGCATCCCGCTGGCCGTTGACATCCTGAACAATCGTTACCTCACCCGCATGCACACCCATTCGGAGCTTGAGCGGCGTCCCGATCAGCTGCTTGAGTCGCGCATTGTCGGCTTGAATCATCCCGTGTAGCTGCAGTGCACAACGCAGCGGCGACAAGAGATCTTTGAAGAACATTAACGCGATGCCATCCCCGGTCTGTCGGACAAGGAGGCTTTCCGGGTCATACTTCGCCGATGCCACTTCAGGCGTCATCTGTACAATCTGGCCGAGCTCACGCTGAGCTGCAACCTGATGATCCGTCGGGAGCTTTGCAAATCCTACGATATCCATAAAGAGCACGTAAGCACGCCGAAGGGAAGGCGTGCGCTCAACGACGTCGGTCAGCGGCGTCGGTATAGGATTATCTTCGTACGACATAGGGGTTGGTCGGGCAGTCATCGTATTCCACGGTGATGTCATTGAGGGGATGTCCAATACAGAACATCCACCAGACACATATCCGTTAGTTTCGGAATGCAATAAATTGCCAATTAGATTGTAGCCAATGAAAGTGGCATTTTGCACTCTAATTTGCAATGAAGTTGCAATGTAGTGGCAAAGAAATTAGGCTGACGGTGACTGCAGGAGCGAAAATCATGCGCAGCGCTGACATCCGGGATGCAAACATCTACATCTAGCGGATAGAATTCCGTATCCTCCAACATATGGTAATAAACCCATGAAGTGTCCGTTTTGCGGCATCGTAGACCGCGATCAGGTTTTGGATTCAAGACCTGTCCGCGATGGTATGGCAATCAAGCGGCGCCGACTCTGTCACGGCTGTGAAGGGCGCTTTACGACATTTGAAGAGATTGAGGATTTACGACTGTCGGTTATCAAACGCGATGGTACACGTGAGCCGTTTGACCGCCATAAATTGACGCGCGCGCTTGAGACGGCATGCAACAAGCGTACGGTCGCGATGTCGGCTATTTCCGACCTCATTGACCAGGTGGAACGGCACCTGATGGCACGCGGTGACAGGGAAGTGCAAAGCCACCTCATCGGTGAAGCCATCATGCTTGAGCTCAGTAAACTCGATGCCGTCGCGTTTATCAGGTTCGCAAGCGTCTATCACCAGTTCGAAGATGCCGACCAGTTCAAAGCCATCGTCGAGCAGCTGAAAGTCTCTGCAAGCTGAGTACGCCGCTTCAACGCGCTACCAATGCCTGGGTGATGCAGCTGACAACCGCTGGAATCTCCGCTCACGATGCAAATGTCGATGTTCGTCTCATTGTTCATGAAACGTTAGGTCTGACATCGACGCAGCTCTTCCTCCGGGATGGCAGCCTCTCCCCAGCAGAAGAAAGCCGGATAGCGGCGCGTATCGCCCGCCGTGCATCCAGGGAGCCGCTTGCTTACATCCTCGGAGAACGCTGGTTTTACGGGATGCGATTTTTGGTCACCCCCGATGTCCTTATCCCGCGACCGGAAACAGAGCTACTCGTGGAACTTGGTAGCAAACATCTTCAGGAAAACCCAGCCGAAAAACAGCACATCCTCGACCTCTGCACCGGCTCAGGTTGTGTTGGCATTGCATTGCTTGCGAGTAACCCGAGCGTGCAAGGTACGCTGACAGATCTCTCCCCGGATGCCATCGCCGTCGCTTGGCAAAATGCTGAACTAAACGACGTCTTTGAGCGTAGTCAGCTTGTCGTTGGGGACCTTGATTCCGATTTGGCTTCGGACTTGTGCTTTGATGTCATCACGGCAAACCCACCCTACATCGACCCGGATGACATCGAAACGCTTGCAATCGAAGTTCGCGATTGGGAGCCGGAGCTTGCGCTGTATGCCACAGATGCCGGCTATGCGCTCTATCCGCGCATCGCTGCGCTCGCGCTCACCCGCCTCCGCCCCGGCGGCCTCCTCGCCGTCGAGTGCGGTCACACCCAGGCAGGCACAATCGCCGA
>CAZSGJ010000183.1:0-3567 GCA_964606305.1 uncultured Armatimonadia bacterium | reverse complement strand
TGGATTCAATGCTGTCTATGCTGACTTCCACGCAAAGTGGAACCGTTCTGGTTCTACAAAGCCATGTAACTGGACTGTTCAGGATGACTGTAACGACCCAATGCGCTAACTGAGCGGGTTCCCTTCCCAATGTCATGCAGGTATTGGGAAGGGACCTCAATAACTGGAGCATCTATGAAGAAGAATTTCACCCTTTTCGCCGCTGTTTTGTTGGTAACCACTGGAATCCTATCAGGATGCGGCAACTCTGAAACAAAGGAAGCCGCAGACAAGGAAGCGCATGCATCTAAGTATCAGGAGATGGCTGCGCAACGTGGAATGACACGTGGCGGGGCGGCTGGCGGAGCAGATGCTGGAGCAGCAGCGGGACAGGCATCGCCTGGCGCACCATCCGGCAAATAAGCATCGTGGCTGAAACAAAGGAACGAACCACGACGGGGGCGGTGCGGCAACGCATGCGCCCTCTCGTCATTGCTGGCGCTGCAACCCTGTTGATGACAGCATTAGTTATCCGACAAAGCCTTACAAAACCGACCGAAGGTATTGTCCTGACATCAGCACAAATAACTCAAATTGAGGCAGCGACCGACGCAGTCAAAGCTAATCCAAGTGACACAACAGCACACTGGAAACTCGTCGCCCTGCTGCAAAGTGTCGGAAACGATGCCGCACTGGCCACTGAATATGTTACGCTCATTCGCTTGGAACCGGATAAACCGGAAGCAATCATCGGCATGGGAGAGCTCCTCCTGAAGGCCGGTCGCTACGACGAAGCGCGGGATGCATTCGAACAAGCGACAATGAAGTTTCCCACTGCACCGATGGCCTGGAATGGCCTTGGAGCCACACTTTACGCCCAGAAAAACTACCGCCAGGCGGTAACTGCGATTCGCAAAGCGCTCAAACTGACACCAGAAAACACCGAACTGCAAGGCGTTCTCGGCTCGGCGCTGATGGAACAGGTGATGCAGTTTCCTGACAGAGGTTCCTATAAGCGCGAGCTTGCAGAAGCGCGCTTGATGCTCGAAAGACACTTACCCGAAACCAAACAACGTGGTGAAGTCCTCTATCGCCTTGGGCGAATCGCAAACATACAACGCGACAACAAAGCGGCTGTTGATTACCTGACCCGGTCACAGGAAGCACTTCCCGATAAATCTGTAATCGCCTTCGCACTCGCAACCGCATATATCGGGCAGGGACGCCGCGATGAAGGCTTGCGCATTGTCGAAGCAGCTCTGATTCGATTTCCCAATGAAGCTGCACTGCATGATCTCCTTGGTCAGCTCCATCAACGCTCTGGAAAGCCTGACAGTATGACCGAGGCACGGAATGCATTTTCGCGTGCAATCGCAATCAATCCAAATGTCGGCTCTTACCAGGAACGCTACGGCGTCGCTTGCCTGCGGTCAAATGATCTCGCATCGGCCACGGCTGCCTTTGTCACCGCGAGTAAGCTATCGCCTCACAAAGCCTTCCCTTACCAACAGCTGGCACTAATCTTCAATCGGCAGGGACGAACACAGGATGCCAGAGACGCATCGAAAATCGCTCAGGACATTGCCCATGATGAGAACCTGCTGAAGCAGGCACAAAACCTCAGCATGGTCCAACCAAAAAACATTAAGTTGCTCCTCATCCTCGGCGACCGCTATCGCGATCTTGGCCTCAAAGCACCCGCACGATTGCAATATGAACGTATCCTTGAGCTGCAGCCGAGACACCCGGAAGCCACCAAAGGACTTGAGGCGCTCGGACCTATCGATGAACCACAGACTCGTTAGTACCCAACTCTTCGTCGTGGCAATTCTAGTCACCGGAACGGCTTGTAACAAACCTCAGCCGATAATGATTGAGGATGCAGCAGCATCCGCAGCGCGCTCCGTGTCCGATGTGCGCTTTGAAGACGCCACGCTTGCCGCTGGACTTGACTTCGTCCAGCACTACGGAGGGTGTGGAAAGTTTTACTTCGTCGAGCAAGTCGCAAGCGGAGCGACCGTAATCGATGCAAACAACGATGGAAACATGGACATTTACTTCCCCGCTCCGACAGCTCTTGGTCCATGCAAAATTCCGGCAGATGCCAAACAACGCCTTTACTTAAATGATGGCAAGGCGCACTTCAAACTTGCTGAGAACGCCTTCGGCTCGTCCAAAACAGATTACGGCATCGCTGCATCCACTGGTGATTACAACAACGATGGCTTTGCAGACATCTATGTAGCCTCATACGGAACCAACACCCTCTACAAAAACAATGGAAACGGCACTTTCACCGATGTAACCAAGGCTGCGGGAGTAGAAGCTGGCGGTATGTCCACGGGATCCGTCTGGTTTGATGCAGACCAGGATGGCGACCTGGATCTTTACGTCCTACGGTACTGCAACTGGTCCGTAAAGAATGACATCAAGTGTCCGGGCGGAGCCTGTGGGCCGACGACCTACGGTGCTGCACGAAACATCTTCTATAAAAACAATGGAGATGGAACGTTTACCGACTACACGAAACAAACCATGCTGGCAACGGAACAACGCCGGAGCTTGGGTGTAGCAGCATTTGATACCGATAACGATGGAAAAACAGACCTATTTGTTGCAAACGATCTGGGACCAAATTCACTTTTCAGAGCACTTGGAGACCTCAAATTCGAAGACCTCGGGATGATGCAGGGAATCGCGTATGGCATCACAGGCGCTACGCAGGCCAACATGGGTGTTGCCGTAGGAGACTACGATGAAGATGGCGATATGGATGTCACCATCACAACGTTCCAGAACGAACCCAACACGCTATATCGAAATGATGGTGGCTTCTTTACCGATGTCTCCGGCGAAACAGGGATGGCGGCGGCAACTCTACCTTATCTCGCATTTGGGACCGGCTTTTTGGATGTCAACAACTCTGGCTGGCTCGATATCTTCTTTGCTGATGGCCATGTGTCCCCAATGTCAAAGACCTATGATGGCAAACCAAATGCAAAACAACACAATCAGCTGCTGCTGAACGAAGGTGGAAAACGCTTTTCGGATGCCAGTAAGTCACTCCCGGCTTCAAATATAAAGGTCCATCGTGGGATGGTTGTGGCTGATTTTGACAATGATGGCCTGGAAGACATGCTTATAACGGCTACAAATGACAAACCAACTCTCCTGCTAAACAAAAGCAAGAAAGGAAACTGGTTTGCCATCGACCTTAGGCCAGCAAACGGCTCGGCAACGCCAATCGGCGCAAAAGTCGTCGCGCATATCGGTACGCGGACATTTACACGTCAAGTTATCGGTGGCGGAAGCTACGCCGGTGATAGCAGCAAACGTCTGCATTTTGGGATTGGTACCGCTTCAAAAGTAGATGCGCTTGACATCACATGGCCATCCGGGAAAACAGAGACAGTCTCAGATGTCACTATCAATAAGGTCAACACCATCAAAGAGCATCGAGTGGATTGAATTGCAACCGACTTGCATTTATAATCAACACATGAAAGCTTTGATGTTTAGCTGTCTGGCTCTACTTCTTGCCATTTGTAGCGGTTGTCAACGCTCTGAACCTACGCCACAGGCATCCGC
>CAZSGJ010000182.1:0-3633 GCA_964606305.1 uncultured Armatimonadia bacterium | reverse complement strand
TAGAACGCATGTCGAAGCCAAGGGTTTTGCTTATCTCCCACTCCTGCCGTAATCAGGCAGAAGGGCACAGGCGGGCTGAGCTTCTTCATGTATCCGGGCAGATTGAGCTTTTGGTTCTTGTCCCAGACCGCTGGCGGCACTACGGCTCATGGAACAATCTGCAGGCTCCGGCAGCGCTCAACTTTCCTATTGAAGTCGGTGAAGTCCGCCTACCTTGGGTACCTAAGGTAGGCTTCTATCTTCACTTCTATCCCAGGCTCAAGAAACTCCTGTACGAGTTCCACCCGGATGTTATCGATATCTGGGAAGAGCCATGGGGTGTCGTTAGTGTTCACACTGCGTTACTTCGCCGTAAGCACTTCCCGAACACAAAGATCCTTATGGAGACGGAGCAAAATCTCAAGAAAACTATTCCTGCACCGTTCAAGCAGTTTTGGGAGTTCTCCGTCAGTCAGGCTGACTATCTTGTCGCCCGCTCGGATGAAGCCGTCGCCGTGTCAGAATCCCATGGTTATCGTGGGCCAAGTAGCGTAATCGCTAATGGTGTCGATACCAATGTGTTTCACCCGTTGGAAAAATCACTCGCACGGGCCCGCTTTGGTATCCCGCAGGATCAGTTTGTCGTTGGTTACGCGGGCCGTTTGGTTCCGGAAAAGGGTCTCTTGGACATGCTTGAAGCCATAGCCCTTGTTCCTGGAGTCCATGGTTGGCTTGTTGGCTCAGGTCCATCCAAAGGTGAACTAAAGATTCGTGCCAGCCAACCAGACCTCATTGGTAGGGTTCACTTCCTGGATTCTCAACCGCCTAGCAGCCTTTGTGAGGTCATGAACTCATTCAATGTCCTCTGTCTCCCAAGCCGCACCGCACCTAACTGGAAGGAACAGTTTGGGCGAGTGCTTGCCGAAGCGGGGGCGTGTGAGATACCTGTTATCGGGAGTGACTCTGGTGCTATCCCAGATGTCATCGGTAACGCCGGTCTTGTCTTCCCGGAACAAAGCCCGCAGGAAATGGCAAAGTGCATTCAAATGCTTGCTGCTGACCCAGACCTTTGCGCAAGACTAGGAAAAGTCGGACGCGGTCAAGCCATCCACAAGTACTCCTGGGAACGCGTCGCCGAGCAATATAACGAAATCTTGATTGATCTGGCCGCCGGTAAATACGACCGCTAACCGCAACAAAGGGCGCTGCAACAGTCATTTTTGGCAAATAGCGGGACTGGGTATATAAGTGTGTAATGACTTCATTTGAATATCACTAAGCACTCCTATATTGCAGATTTAGATTAGGCTTCAATCTTAACCATATGTCTAAAGTTGAATCAGGCCCATTTGTCGGCTTAAAACTCTGCTCATCGGGAGGTGTCAGGCGACATGTAAAACTGACCCCCTAACGACATGAATATTGACCCCTCTTGTCGGAGGAGGTTGAAGTGGATAGTAAATTCTCGGATGCTCATGAATCTTTGGAGAGTCATGGTGTATCCACAATGGTGTCTGCCAGTTTGGCACAGGTTGTTTTGTGTTTGCGGGATCAAGGTCTTGGGTTGAAACAGATATCCCGTGAACTGAAAGTTAGCCGTAACACAGTTCGGCGATTCTCACGACTTGGTCATTGGGAACCGTACAAGCGCACAAAGCGCTCAGGTCAACTTTCTGACCTTGGTCCTTGGCTTGAGGCGGAGTTTATCAAGCATCACGGTAACTGTGATGTTCTTCGTCAAGAGCTGAAGCGACAACACGGGATGGATGTCCATATTCGAACAATCCAGCGAGCCGTCAAGCCACTGCGAACACGGATGGTGGCTAGTGCACTCGCTACCGTTCGGTTTGAGACGGAACCCGGTGAACAGTTACAGATCGATTTTGGCACCAAATCCGTGATGATTGGCGGTGTTTCAGAGCGCATCTTTGTATTTGTAGCAACATTGGGCTTCTCCCGAAGGTGCTTTGTTCAGGCATTCACTGGAGAACGGCAAAGTAGCTGGTTTGCGGGGATTGAAGGAGCATTGCAACATTTTGGAGGGTTACCAAGGCATGTGCTGATTGATAATCCAAAATCCATGGTTCATACGCACAACGTACAAACCGGTGACTTTCGTCTGAATCCAAGATTTCAGCAGTTCCTGCAATATTGGACGCTGACTGCAGTAGCGTGCAGGCCTGTGCGTCCCCGGACTAAGGGTAAGGATGAACGTAATGTCGGCTACGTCAAGTCCAATTGCCTAGCTGGGCATACGTTTTCATCTTGGGATGCTCTTGAAGAGCACATTGCTTGGTGGATGCGTGAGGTCTCCGATGTGCATCGTCATTCAACAACGAATGAACGGCCGATTGACTTGTACGAACGTAAGGAAGTGGCTGCACTTCGAACACTGCCCCAGCTTCCTCCGTTTCATACAGAGCGTCAGCTGGTCAGGATGGTCCACCATGATGCTCATGTATCTGTGGATCAAAACCGGTATTCGGTTCCATGGATGTATATCGGTGAGCAGGTCCAGGTCGTTGTCACACAGGAGACAGTGTCCATTTTCAGCGGTGGCAATGAACTTGCCCAGCATCCAAGATCCATTGGAAACCGGGTTACTGTGTCGGATCCAAGTCACTTGGATGGCATTCTGAGAAAGCCTGTTCGTGATCTATTCCAAAAAGCAGACACGAATGGCGACTCCATTTATCGATCCCCACAGGACTACGATGTCTTTAGCGGAGGGTCATGGTGAACGAAACTGGGATAAAGCACCGGGCCATTTTGGCATCTGAAAATCTTACAGAGATTCTTCTCAGCCTCAAGCTAAATGCAATGCATGACCGCCTTGAGACCATGCTCGATATGTGTGGAACAGCCGAGTTGACACACCGGGAGTCATTGGCCCTCTTTTGTGACATCGAGCGTGAGCGACGTTCCGAACGGAGAATCACGATGGGAATGCAGATAGCCCACTTTCCCTTCATCCGGACGTTGGATACGTTTGACTTTTCAGAGCAGGCATCCATCGATCCGGGGCAAATCCGAGAGTTAGCGCTGTGCCGTTGGATTGCCGGTGGGGACAACACAATCCTACTTGGACCACCAGGCGTTGGGAAGACACATCTGGCAATAGCACTCGGACGAGAGGCGATAATCCGAGGCTATTCAACGATGTTTGTGACTGCAGTAGGCTTGCTGGCAAACCTTACCAAAGCCCATTCGGAGAACAAGCTCGAACAGAGATTGGCATATTACGCCAAGCCAAAACTGCTGATTATCGATGAGCTTGGATACCTGCCATTTGATGTAAACACAGCGCACCTATTCTTTCAGCTGGTGTCAAAACGGTACGGGAAGTCGGCAACCATGATCACCAGTAATCGAGCGTTTGGCGAATGGGGAGAGATATTCGGAGACCATGTTGTGGCGACAGCGCTGCTGGACAGACTGCTTCACAACAGTCATGTCATAACAATCAAAGGAGAAAGTTACAGACTGAAGACGAAGCGAAAGAGCGGAGTATTGCCAATGACATTGGCACAAAACAGCGGGCAATAATCATGCGACAAGGGGGTCAGTTTTCAATGTCGCAAAGGGGTCAAATTTCGTGTCGCTTGACATCATCCTAATGAGTAACAAAACATACGGCGATTGGGAGTCTGTCAT
>CAZSGJ010000181.1:0-3656 GCA_964606305.1 uncultured Armatimonadia bacterium | reverse complement strand
GTCTTCCTGAGGGTTTAGGGTTGCTAGTCTTTTTGATAATCCAAAGCCGCGCATCGTTTGGTGTGCGGCTTTTTTGTTTGCCCGGAATCGATGCACTTCGCTCAAGCATTGGGGCACTCTTCTTCGTGATGCTGACCTTAAGGGGAGTTTACATCAAGGAAGTGTTCCTACGGGTTACGCAGCGCTGTCCATTTGGGTGAACAGAAGCCGCTCGTCGGTTGGTGTGCGTCTCTGATGTTGCTCCGATGAACGTACCTTTACAAAATGACGAAATTTCAACTGAAATATTCATTGCAATCGATTGCAATTCCTTTGTTAGTCCATTGCAATCGTGTGCAAACCTATGTATATAGATTCCATAACTGAAATGTTAAAGCTCGAAGACATCGCAAAACTCGCTGGAGTTTCCCACTCAACTGTGTCCCGGGCGCTTGCCGGAAGCTCCCTCGTCAATAGCGCTACAAGGGATCGCATCGTGGCGATAGCCAATCACCACGGATATCAGGTCAATCAAGTCGCACGCAGCCTCAAGCTTCAAAACACCAAAATCATCGGCCTTATCGTGCCCGAGCTCTCCAATCCGTACTACCCAAAATTGGTACAAAGCATCGCCAACTACGTCGGAGAATCCGGTTACTCGCTTCAGCTACACCTCAGTGGAAATGACCAAACTCACGAGCTGACGAATCTGGTCAACCTGCGAAATAACCGTGTCGATGGCATTCTCCTCATCACCGGTGAACACGGCTTGGTCGCTACTGAATATGCCGCCGGGCTGCATGCATCCGGGATGCCAATCGTGTTTATGGGATGGTTCCCTGGAGCGGAGGCATTTGATGTCATCACGGGCGATGACGCTGCAGGGGCGCGCCAAATCGCACATCACCTTGTTGATCTCCAACATAAGGACATCGCCATTATTGGAAAACCAGCTCACCGTGGCCCATATGACCGAACAACAGCATTCAAAGATGAACTTGCGGTTCTTGGAAGACCTCTTAGTGAGAAGAATCACCTCCTGGTTACGGATTACCGAGGGGTTGTGATGGCGGTCAAACTGCTTGTACAAATGGTGCCACGACCCACTGCCATCTTTGCCTATCAAGATTCAATCGCGCTCGATGTATGTAAAGAACTTCAGGCACTTGGAATACGGGTACCAGATGACATCTCCGTCATCGGGTTTGATGACCTTGATGTCGCATCGTATGTGTCACCTGCATTGACTACGGTTGGTTGCCATATTGATGCGATGGCAAAGGCATTTGTGATGCGGTTGACCGAGCGTATAGGCGCTGGATCCAACCCCATTGAGCCAGTAAAGCTTGTGGTTCCCACCGCGTTGGTACCGAGGCAGTCGAGTGCACCAGCACGTGATGCCTAGCAATGAGATGAATCAGGGAGAGAACAAAATGACGAAACGCCTGCGAAAAATCGATATCAGAGCACTTTTCATGGTGCTTGGACCAGCTGTTGCTATGCTCTGTGGCCGACAACCCGTAAACGCGGCACCTCCAGCGCTTCACACCGTAGGGAACAAAGTCGTGAATGCTAATGGAAAGACCGTCAGGCTACAGGGAGTTAATGTCCCCAGCCTCGATTGGGATCCCGCAGGCGAGCATGTCCTTGAATCCATTGATATTGCCTTTACACAATGGAATGCCAACATAGTACGTATCCCGCTGACACAAGACATCTGGTTTGGTTACTTCAAAGGACAGAAGTCAGCCGCTACAGCAGCTGCTTATCAAAAGCTGGTGGATGCCATCGTAAGCCGCGTGTCGGCATCCAATAAGTACGTGCTCCTCGACCTGCACTGGAGTGATGGTGGAGTTTGGGGGATGCATGTTGGCCAGCACGCGATGCCGGATGACAACTCGGTCCTGTTTTGGAAAAGTGTGGCAAAACGCTACGCCAACAACCCGGCTGTGCTTTTCGACCTCTACAACGAACCGCACGATGTTAGCTGGGATGTCTGGAAGAACGGTGGGTCGGTTGAGGAGCGTAATGACGATCCGGCACGCGGAAAGCATCTGATGTACCACACGCCCGGGATGCAGGCACTCGTGGACACCGTTCGCACTTCGGGCGCAAAAAACATCGTCATCGCTGGTGGATTAGATTGGGCCTATGACCTTCGCGGCATCACATCCGGGAATGCACTTACCGAACGTGGTGGAAATGGAATCATGTACGCCACCCACATTTACCCGTGGAAGAAGGACTGGGATCTGAACGTGACACCAGCAACGACCAAATACCCGGTCTTCGTGGGTGAGGTTGGGACAAAGCCCTGGCATGAAGGCGATCCGCCTCACGAGAATGTTTACACAGAATCATGGGCTCCGGATGTGCTCAAGTACATCGAAAAGCATGGCCTCTCATGGACTGCCTGGAGTCTACATCCGAGCGCGAATCCGTGTCTTATCACCGGATGGGATTACAAACCTACCGATTATTGGGGCCGCTATGTGAAAGCTGCGCTGGCACCACGCAAAAACTAAGTCAGAGGCAAAAGTATCTAATTTGGATGTTAGAGAACAGGAGAACTGGGATGGAAACGGTTGACTTGTGTGGCAAGTGGGCTCTCGTAACAGGCGCGAGCCGCGGTGTTGGGCGTCAGATTAGTCTTGGACTCGCACGTGCCGGATGCAATATTGTGCTACATAGCCGTCTGCTGGAAAACACAGCAACACTTGCGGCGGAGCTTACTGAGCTTGGCGTGAAGACATTTCAGGTAGCCGCTGAGCTCTCGGATGCAGCGCAGCTAACGACAATGTTGGAAACGCTGACACAGAGCGGCCCTGACATTGACATTCTCTACAACAATGCAGCAATTATGACTCCGTATCATCAGGATTGGCTGAATATTCCAGATGAAGACTATCAGCGTAGTTTTCAGGTCAATGTGATTGCACTCTCACGTATCTGCCATGCATTCATCCCTGGAATGAAAGCGCGCAAGTGGGGGCGTATCGTCAATGTCACCAGTGGTATCCAGAATCAACCTGAGCTGATTGCCTATTCCATATCCAAGGGGGCAGTCGATAAATTTACGACGGATACATCCGGACACTTGGCTGTACACGGCGTCCTGATGAATACTCTTGATCCGGGGTGGCTCCGAACCGACCTCGGTGGTCCAAATGCTCCTGGAGATGTCACATCTGTGCTGCCGGGAGCGCTTGTCCCTGTGTTCACTGAATCCACACATGGTCAACTCTTTCGAGCGCAGGACTATGCGGATGTTCACGAGTAGTTTCTAGGGACGGCTCATGAGGGACTGACAATCCCTTTGTTTCTGATGCAGATACCTATTCGACCGGGGATACCCGGTCGATTGTTCTTTAACGCATTACTACGGATGCCAGCGCCGCAGAACACATCCCAGAGTGTGTAGTGGGATTCTGGCGGTCAGCAGTAAGCACTTATATTTTGCTCATTCCGAGGATTCCGTTTCAACGGCTTCCGGATGTTCGTGGCAGTCGATACGCAGAAGTAAACGTCATGTAAAAACTGTAAATCATTTTTATTACCGAATAAAAATGTTTACTTTATTCGGACTTATCTGTTCGCAAAGTGGAACAATGAAGACGTTGTATGTGTAAATGGCAGTATGTCGCTAAATAATGTCAGTTCATCAGAGAAAAAGGTCG
>CAZSGJ010000180.1:0-3704 GCA_964606305.1 uncultured Armatimonadia bacterium | reverse complement strand
AGGTCCATGGGAAAAACGTCGCAAGCACGTGTACGCCGTAGTTTGGGACTTTGATTGGGATGACGTATTGGAAGACGAGGAGCAGGATGATGGCGCGCATGATGGGATTTGCCAGCGACCATGCGACGCCGAAGATGGAGTTTTTGTAGCGGACATCGAGCTCGCGGCGGATGAGCGTGCGAAGCAGCTCACGGTAACGCCACGCTTCCCGAACTTCAGCAAAGAAGGAATTGGTTGGCTGTGCCACAGCCGGAGCCTAGTCGTCCAGCCGTGCGGGCTCGAGGAGTTTGAGGAGCTCTTCGCGTTTGATGAGAACCTTGCGCTTTCCGGCGATGCGGTAAGCGAGGAGCTTACCTTGGCGGATGTACGAGCGGATGCTTGACTGCGACAACTGTAAGTAGTTGGCAGCCTGCTCCACCGTCAAGAGTTCTCGTCCTTCAGATTCCATAAGTTTTGCGGGTGATGCACATCAGATGTCTGTCAACCAAACGCCTGTATGGCAGTGCTTCGGCGGAAGTATACGCAGAATCTACACACGTTGTCAAACGAAATTAACAATTATTCACACTTGATACGCCAATAAGTATCAATAACGTGAGAACTTAACACGGCAGAATTGCCGGGTTCCACCAAACCTGTACAGCATTAATGACATTATTGAGATGCTTGCGTCAAGGGGGCTGGTCCTGCAAATAGGTGGCGGTACTACAGGGGCACTCCCCTGCTGGATATTGAGGACGTTTCGCTTACAAAATCAAGGCGGTACCCGCTCCGCGGGTACCGCCTCACATTTCGCTCCAATCGCCGTCCGGTTTCCCGGAAGTCTGGCCTTAGTCGCCCAGCTTAAGAACCGACATAAACGCTTCCTGCGGGATATCCACATTGCCCACAGACTTCATGCGCTTTTTGCCCTCTTTCTGCTTCTCGAGGAGCTTGCGCTTTCGCGTGATGTCGCCACCATAACACTTGGCAATAACATTCTTGCGTAGTGCCGATAAACGCTCTGCTGCCACGATCTTGCCGCCGATGGCTGCCTGAAGCTTAATCTCAAACTGTTGACGTGGAAGGATTTCCTTCAGCTTTTCCACCAGCATTTTGCCACGGGAGAATGCCTTGTCGCGGTGCGTGATGAACGAGAGCGAGTCAACAGGCTCGCTGTTGACCAGGATGTCCAGCTTTACAAGCGTGCTCGGCTTGTAATCCGAGAGCTCATAGTCAAAGCTGGCATAGCCCTTTGTACGCGACTTCAGCTGATCGAAGAAGTCCATAATGATCTCTGCAAGCGGAAGCTGATAATGCAGCATCACTCGCCCGGGCGCAGGATACTCCATTCGTCCAAGAATGCCCCGACGGTCACGCCCCATGTCCATGACCGCTCCAACGTAGCCATCAGGGACGATAATCATCGCATCCACATAGGGCTCATCTACGTGATCAATCGTCGTTACCGGCGGCCAGTTTGCAGGATTGTCAACCAGCTCCATGGTGTCATCGGTCTTGTAGACCTTATAAACCACGCTCGGCGCCGTCGCGAGGAGACTGAGGTTGAATTCGCGCTCGAGGCGCTCCTGAACAATCTCCATATGAAGGAGCCCGAGGAAGCCGCAGCGGAAGCCAAAACCAAGCGCCGCCGATGACTCAGGCTCAAAGGAAAGCGCGGCATCGTTCAGCTGCATCTTGGCAAGCGCCTCTTTGAGATCCTGAAACTGCACGGAGTCGATTGGATACAGACCGCAGTACACCATCGGCTTTGCAGGGCGATATCCTGGCAGCGGCTCTACGCCAGCGCCAGCCTTGCCCGCAGCTGTACATGTATCTCCAACACGGCAGTCGGTCACGCTCTTGATGGCGGCATGAAGGTATCCCGTCGAACCTGTACCGATCTGGTCGACCGGTTTCATCCAGGGGTTGAAAATACCAACTTCACTGACCGTGACTTCCTTACCGGTAGCAATAAAGCGAATCTTGTCGCCCGCTTTCAGCTGGCCATCCACTACACGGACGTACGCCACGACTCCAAGGTAGCCATCGTAGTGGCTGTCAAAAACAAGGGCGCGAAATGGCTTGTCCGGATCGCCCGTCGGGGGCGGAACGCGCTTGACAACCGCTTCGAGAATCTCCGGGACACCGATACCCGCCTTTGCACTCGCTGGGATTGCATCCGTGGCATCGATTGCCAGCACCGACTCGATCTCCTCGGCGACGCGCTCCGGGTCGGCGGCGGGCAGGTCAATCTTGTTGATGACCGGGATGATCGCGAGGTCCGCATTCATCGCGAGGTTGGCATTCGCAAGCGTTTGCGCTTCGACGCCCTGCGCTGCATCCACAACCAACAATGCGCCTTCACAGGCATTCAATGAACGCGAAACTTCGTAGGTAAAGTCGACGTGCCCCGGCGTGTCGATGAGGTTCATCTCGTACTCAAGGCCATCGAGGGCGGTGTAGTGCATCCGCACCGCCGCCATTTTGATCGTGATGCCGCGCTCGCGCTCGATATCCATTTTGTCGAGGAGCTGGGCCTGCATGTCACGCTTATCGATGGTCTTGGTGACTTCAAGCAGGCGGTCTGCAAGGGTTGATTTACCGTGGTCCACATGCGCGATGATGCAGAAATTGCGAATGCGGTCCTGAGGAATAGACATGGTTTTGATTATACCGCCGGGCACCTGCCATCCCGGCTTGCAAAGCGGGTTTTACAGATACGGAAGCAGCTCCGTACGGCCAAAGTGACGCGCCCAACCGACCGCTTTGAACCCATGCGAAAGGTCTGGCTGGTCACGGTCCGCGCCCATTTGAAGGAGGAGTTCGATGGTTGGGACATCCGCCATCCACGCCGCGAGATGCAACAGCGTCGCCCCTCGGTTCCAAAGCATCACCGGCTGGCGGATTCTCTCCGGGCTAATAGTGAGGAGCTGCTTTAACTGGGTGACATCCGCGCCGCAGACAGCCGTGATAATGGCAGCCTCTGTGGCATCGACGGGGTTACGCCCCTGCGCACGGCTCCATGCTTCAACAGCCCCGACGCGCACAAACCCGGCTTTTCCGTAGAACGCAGCCAGCATCGGGTGACATTGAAGGGTGATGATATCCGTTGCGCCATGGAGCCTCTGTACAACCCGCCGCACCAGCTCGATGCCGTAGCTATTTCGCTGAACATCTCCACGAACCCCCACGGCATAAAGACCTGTGGTTCCATCCCCGGAGTTCAGCGAAATGCAGGATGCGACCATCGTTGTTCCCGAGTGCCCGCGCAGTGCCCATAACACCGCACCGGATGTCTCCTTTTGCAATCGAACATCCCCAAGAACGGCACTAAGATTCCCACCATGCCATGGGTGAACTTCGAGATCTGCGAGGCGCCAGGTGTCCACGAGGCGGTCATCGGCGTCATTCAGAGCTGTGAAACTGGTCGTTTCGCTTAGAGGCAATGCCATTAAGATGCCGGGAAAGGCATACGTAAATCCACCCGCGGTAAGCCGCTCCCGCACACGTTGCTGCCCTGCCCGGAGCCAGAAGTACGTGCCAACGGGATGTTTTAAAAGGGCATCGCCACTTGGAAAACTGTCATCCGGGAGAAAACACTGGTGATGCAGGTCGCCGTGTGCCGCGGCGCGCGCCATCTCAAACTTTGCCATGTTGGCTGCAGCGCGTTCGGCAAGGTCCGTGGTCATTGGCGGAATTATACCGATGGGTATGATGCAGTC
>CAZSGJ010000179.1:0-3860 GCA_964606305.1 uncultured Armatimonadia bacterium | reverse complement strand
GCGGACTTCTGTCCATCGTGGTGGACACAGTTTCCGATCGACAGAAACTCCACATTGCCACCTTGCCATACAAGCTCGGAGTTCATTCCGGTGACACCCGTCGCGCCGTGGTGCTTCGCTTCACGCATCAGACGCTCAATCGCCGCCTGGCGGCCTTCGTGCACAATCGATGTTACCTGCTCGACTTCGCCACCGGTGAGCGTTTTAATGCCTGCTCCGATGCCCCCAGCAAACCCGATGGAATGGACTGAATTTCCAACAACCAGCTCGCCGGGCGCAAAGCCTTTGGCGTGCAGGCAGTACATCTCGTTTCCAGAAAGTCCCGTTACGATTGTCATCGATCTTCCTTCCAATCCCGCACTGCGTATGTGCTTACGTACAGTGTACATCTCTTGCCATATGTCCGTTAAGCCCATACACTTGGGCTCGAATATTGGCAAACAATTGTTTGTTTTTTGCATTCCGGAATTGACCCGTGATGCCGATTATGACTACGAGGGATTTAGAAAAATATGCAAATCGATATTATTGACCGTCCACAAATGCGCGCTGCTGCGCTTAGGCATGTTGGCCCATATCCGCAGATCGGCCCGGTGTTTGACAAGCTTTGTGGGATTGCAGTGGTGAGTGGATGGTTTTCGCTTCCGGAGGCCTGCACCTTAATGGTGACTTATGACTGTCCGGATTCAGTGCCAGCAAGTGCGTTACGTTCGGATGCGGCAGTGGTTGTGGGACCGGAGAGCGTGCTGCCAGTCGATGTGGATGAGCTCATTATTCCGGGTGGCCGGTACGCGAGAGGCGTTTACATAGGACCGTACAGTGGGCTGGCTGATGCTTGGAAAGAATTCAGCGAAACTGTTCGGTTAGCTGGCTATCCGGTGCCTGGAACAACAGCGATTGAGATCTATGTCAGTGATCCACGGACCTGTCCCGTAGATGAGCTGCGGACCGAGCTGTTGGTCCCACTGAATGCAGAATGAGAGTTTGACTGCAGCTGAAGTGTCTATCTCTTAAACGGGATGCGGGCCGCTGCGGGGAGTCATCCCGTATGCGGCCCGCTGGTTCAAAGCTTTAAACCAATCGTTACTTCTTTGCAGCTGCCTTAATACCGCAGTCCTTGCAGTCCTTCTTCTCAGCCTTCTTGACTTCGCAGCACTTCTTCTTTTCAGCGACAGTCTTGACAGCGCAGCAGGACTTCTTAGGAGCAGCCTTTGCAGCAGGCTTTGTCTGGGCCATAACACCGGTGGTCATTACCGCGATTGCGAGAGCAAGCATTAAGTTCTTCATGTTGTTTACTTTCTTCCGGGACATGTCGTGTTCAGTAGTGGAAACATCTTACAATGACTCCACCAAATCTGATATCCGCTGAATTACGGGAATGAGTCAACTACGATTGCATCGGGTGAAATGTTCCGGACAGCGTGGAGTGGGCATGCTAAAGGTTGAAGTCGTGGTGGACAGTGTAGACGATGCGCTGGCGGCGTCAGAAGCAGGCGTTAGCCGTGTCGAAGTGGGCTGTGCCCCAGAGCTTGGTGGCCTTACTCCAACGCCAGGTGTAGTCGCGGGTATCGCTGAAGCACTTGCTGGCACACATATCGAAATTGCAGTTCTCATCCGACCGCGCGCCGGTGGATTTTGCTACTCACGTGAAGATATCGATGCGATGTGTCTCGACATCCGGCTGGTCGCCCAAGGCGTCGATGGTGTTGTCTTCGGCGCATTGACTGAACAAGGGATGCTTGATGTGCCGGCGACAAAGGCATTGGTGATTGCCGCTCAGACTTTTGGCCTTCAGACGGTGTTCCACCGGGCAATCGATGTCTGTGTTGACCCGGACAATGCACTTGCTCACCTGGAGAATCTTGGCGTCAACCGTATCCTCACGAGTGGTTGCGGAGAAACATGTCTTGCAGGCAGTTCCAATCTGGTCCGTTGGTTAGAGCGGCATAAATGTCTCACCTTTGTACCCGCCGGTGGAATCCGTGCATCCAATGTCGCTGAACTGCACGGATTACTTCGAACCGAATATGTCCACGCAGGACCCCGGCGTGTCCAATATGGGCCCGCGACGCAGTGGGGAAATGTTGACTATGGAACGCACACAGTGCTCGACAGCGATGCACTGAAAAGTCTCGTCGAGGTCTGTCGCGACCTATGATCGTGAGGTCAATGAGTTGCGCAGAAGAGGGTTATATTTTGAGATTCATCAGCTTATGGACGATGCCGACTAGCTAAGTGCAAACTTAGAATCATCTTTTCTGTAGTCGCTAGACCACCCTGAGTTCGTTTACTTCCTTCTGCATATCAACCAGCTTCCTGAAGATGCCATTCTCCTTCGCCAACAGCTCATCATGAGTGCCAACTTCTGCAATCTTGCCCTTTTCCACCACCACCAGGCGATCGGCATTTCGCAAGGTTGACAACCGGTGCGCAATCGCAAAGGTTGTACGGCCGGCAATCAGACGCTCAATGGCTTCCTGAATCTGCTTTTCTGTTTCGGTATCCACCGATGCCGTTGCTTCATCAAGAATCAATATTCGTGGGTCGTGCAAAATCGCGCGCGCAATAGAAATACGCTGGCGCTCGCCACCCGACAACCTGGCCCCACGCTCGCCAACCTGAGTATCGTAACCATCCGCAAATCGCATGATAAAGTCGTGCGCATTCGCTGCTTTTGCTGCCTTGATCACGCTGAGCGGATCCGCTTCAGGTTTTGCGTAGGCAATGTTTTCGTAAATGCTGCCCGGAAACAGGTATGGCTCCTGAAGCACTATGCCAAGCTGGCTACGAAGGTCGTGCAGCTTGATCTTCCGCATGTCCACACCATCCACCAGAATCCGACCCTCATTTGGGTCATAAAAGCGGGAAATCAAGTTAATGACGGTTGACTTACCCGCACCCGAGTGACCTACTAGACCAATCATTTCGCCAGGTTTGACGTCGAGACTGAAATCGTCCAGAACGCGTCGCGCTTTGTCGTAGCCAAAGCTGACCTTTTCGAATGTAACCGCTCCCACAATATGAGGCATCGCCTGCGCATCGGGAGCATCCGCTACATCCGGTTCCGTGTCCATCACTTCAAAGACACGTTCCGCACTAGTAAGCGCCCGGGAAAGCCAGTCAGCAATACGGGTCATCCCCTGAAGTGGGCCGTACAGCTGCCCAAGATAAAAGAAGAAGAGGTTGAGCGTTCCAAGCGACATCGTGCCCTTGACAACTTCACGGCCGCCGACATACCAAACCACAAAGATCCCGGACATCATAAGTAATGCCAGTACCGGGAAAAGCGTTGCCCACCAGTTTTCAAGGTCCAGATTTACATTCAACAGGTTCGTAGCCCGTTTGAGAAATCGGTCGTTCTCGCGGTCTTCAGCGGCAAATGCCTTGACAACGCGCGCACCAGCAAGCGCCGAGTTTGCCCCGGAGTTCATCACGGAGCGAAGGTGCCATAGACGCTCCAGACGACCCCAAAGGAAGCGCCAAATCTTGATTGTTGAGAGCACCACCAGCGGGACCGGAACTAGAACGAACAACGTCAGCAGCCAGTTTTGTGCGAACAACACAATCAAAATGCCGACAATCGTCAGTCCATTGACAACCAAAATCTGCAAGCCATCCACGAGGAAGTTGTTCAGCTCGTTGACATCCTGCGTTACACGCGTCAGCAATGTCCCGGTCTGGCGTTTGTCGTAATACGAAAGCCCAAGTTTTTGCAGCTTTGCATACAGCTGCGTACGTATACGGTAGGTCAGGTTGACGCTTAGAAATGCCGAGAGACGTCCTCGTGCGATTCCAATAATCGCACCAAGGGCATGGCTGCCTAACAGGAGCAGAACGAGAATCCCCAGTTTGTTGATGCG
>CAZSGJ010000178.1:0-3930 GCA_964606305.1 uncultured Armatimonadia bacterium | reverse complement strand
TAAAGTCCCGGGTAGAAGCAGGTCTAGTACGCGGGATTCTTGAGGACATGGATGCGCTTGTACGCTCAGCCTCTGATGCGGATTGGTCGATTCCTGAGGATCTTCGTGTCTGGCAGCGTCTGTTTCGCCGGCGTCGGGAGTTCTGGGAGCAGTTTCCCGATGAGTTCCATCAGGACTGCCTGAACGAGGCTGAGGGCTTGCCGACAACGGAGTCGGCCAAGGCAAATCCCATCGAAAAGCCTTGGATTCGCTGGGTGAATAAGCCTGAGCATGAGGTGCGTCACGGTTGGGAGTGGATGGTCCGGGATGCGTCGTGCGCAGCTTTTTCTCCCGATGGCAAGTCGGTGGCGGTAGGAGGCACGGACGGCTCGATGCGGCTGATTGATGCCGAGAGTGGATATGAGATTTGGAGATTGACAGGGCATGGAGACTCAGTTTGTGGTTTGGAATTCTGTCCAAACGGAAAACGGATTGTTACATGTTCAAAAGATTCAACGGCGCAGCTCTGGGACGCAACAACAGGGCAACCCATCACAAAACTCATCGGGCATTCGAGTCGAGTCAATGTTGCTGCTTTTAGCCCTGATGGTATGGAGGTATGGACTGGGTCCAACGACAGTACTCTGCGGATATGGAATTCAACAACTGGCCAACAACTACATGTGATTGCGGACCTATCAGCGCCAGTTTACGAAATCGAGACGAGCGTCGACGGAAGGCTTATGGCAGTAGCCGGAGCATCTCATAAGGTGCTGATAATAAGCGCTTTAGATAGAAGCGTGTTCGATCTCTATGGGCACGAAGACAACGTCACTGGAATCAATTTTAACCCGACAAGTGACCAACTATTGACAACATCCAGGGATCAAACAGCAAAGTTGTGGGATGTTTCTAGCAAATCAATCATACATACAATCGCTGGGCATGTTGGGCCTGTAAATAACGGGGTGTTTAGCCCATGTAGTAATTACATCGTAACAGCATCCCACGATGGCACAGTTCGGGTTTGGAGTTCTCGCGATGGGAACGAGGAGTTTCGCTATTCGAAACATGAAGGGCCCGTCAAATCTGTTAAATATTGTAGGAATGGGGAAGCTGTACTCACAGGATCGGCAGACAAGAGTGCACACTTTTGGGATGTAAGCCAAGGTAATCAGTTGTTTGCGCTATTCGGGCATGAGAGCTGGGTTTTTGAGTCCATTTGTCACGACAGATCCGAGAGAATTCTCACACGATCTCTTGAGACAATAAGGCTATGGAATCTCAACGGACATCATGATCATGTGAGACCATGCGGTCACAATGGTCCCGTAAGATCTGCAAGATATAGCACAGATGGGATGACGTTGGTCACAGGCTCCTTTGACAAGACTGCCTGTATCTGGGATACACAATCATGCGAGTTACGAACCAAACTTGAAGGACATGAGTGGTACTTGTGGTCAGCGGAGTTAAACGAAAGTGCATCATTGGCGCTGACATCGTCCTTTGATGGAACAGCGCGGCTCTGGGATACAAATGTTGGCACTGAATTGATACGATTTACGGGTCATACGTCTCCGGTTAGATGTGCCGCATTTAGCAATGATGAGACCCTGGTTTTGACTGCGTCTGAGGACAACACCGCTCGAATATGGGACATCACCACAGGGAAATCAATAGATGTGATTTCTGGGCACGAATCCTACATGTATTCTGCAGAGTTTAGCTCCAAAGACGACCTTGTTGTTACCGCATCCCATGACAAAACAGTGAGAATCTGGGATGTTACAACTTGTCAGGAAACCAAGAAACTCATCGGGCATCAAGAGTGGGTTCAATCAGCCAGTTTCAGTTCAGATGATTCACTTGTGGCGTCGGTTTCCGGGGATGAATCAATCCGCATTTGGGACGTAGATTCAGGTGTGTTACTCGCGACTTATTTTCCTAATCTCCCAAAAATGCAACGGGTAAAGTTTGCTGATTCAAACCGTATGGTGGCAGTTGAGACTGAATCATCGGGAACGCATCTTCTGGATTTACTTACAGGAGAAGTCTTGGCTGAGCATATGCCAGCGGTAAGCTTGATAGGTAATCTTTCAGTGTTTTCTGGTGATGCTGAAGGTGTAGGGCTTACCATTTACGTAAACGGTAAGCGATTTTGCTTACACTCTCACTTAGATAGCCGTTGGTTTTGGAATGCTGTATCGATTAACCCCACCGACCCCCTCTCCTTCGTCGCAGGCTGCGCGGACGGTTCGGTACGCTTCTTCCGCTTGGAAGGCGTGGAACTGCCGACGAATGAACAAACTGCTCCAAAGGCATAGAGACAACCATGAACTACGATGTCTTTATCAGCTACGCCCGGAAGGACGATGTAGACGCACGGGTTTCCACGTTTGTGGATGCTCTCTCACGCTTTCATAAAGTTATCACTGGAGATGAACTACGCGTGTTCTTCGACCGGGATGAGATCCGCTCAGGGGATGACTGGTATCTGCGTTTGCTTGAATCTCTGCGTCATTCTGCTTCAATGGTCGCTTTGCTGTCGCCTGCCTACCTTGAGAGTGAATATTGCTGGATTGAGTGGACAACATTTGAGCGGCAAGCAGCCGTGGCGATGGCAGTGGACCAGGGAATAAAACCGCTTGTTGTTGTTCCACAACCTGGTCTAGAAAGTGCACTCGATTCGGTCAGTCCAACGTGGCTAGTGGGTCGGACTCCTTGGCGGTCATTGTTAGACCCGCTGCAACGAGGTACGGTTGACCTCACCACGGGACGCAACATCGATGACCTGTTGAACCGCCTTACAGAAGAATCAATCCGTCGCAGGCTGGCTGATCTTACAGGTTCCATCGAGATCGAGGACACCTTTACCGGAGAGCTGGTTGAATCTGTGCGCTGGATTCGTCGCTTGCGCCTTCGGCGTGACAAAGCCAAAGCATCCGCGGCACACCGGATGCCTACCCTTCGTCCGGGTTTTGTCGGACGGGTTCCAGAGCTTCGCGCGATGCGCCGTGCACTTGCCGAGGGCACTGAAGTTGCCGTGTCTGCCGAAGGTGTGGGAGGTATCGGCAAGACCGAGATTGCCATTGCATACGCACACGCCTTTGCGTGGGATTATCCCGGTGGGCGCTGGTTTATCCCAGCAGAAGGTCAAATCAAACTCGCTCCGCTGCTCGCAAATGCAATGGCTGATGGTCTGGGAGTGATTCTCACTCCCGAACAAAGTGCTGATTCGGATGGTGGTTTTCGCTACATTGTTTCCCGCTTACGTACGCTTCCGGATGATGCCCGCAAGGTCTTGGTTGTGCTGGACAACGTGGATCAAGATGCGCTTGTTTCGGCAGAGGCAGTACGGTCACTTGGGGTGGATGCTGAGTGGTTTGACCTGATTATTACATCAAGAAAGCGGCTGCGAGGCGAGTCCTCCGATGGAACGCTGCGTATGGTCCGTATCGATGTGTTACCGGAACGGGAGCTGTTGACCCTGCTCGGCTTATCACCGGATGCATCTGAAACTGAACGAACCGCTGCCGCAAGCCTTCTTGAGCGGACGGGCCGCCTGACGCTTGCCGTAGAGATTGCAGGCGCATATTGTCGTAGGAACAGCGTTGCCCTGTCAGAGTATGTTGCTGACCTCGAAGATGTTCTCGAAGGCCTTTCAGATTCGCTTGATGCAGGTGCCGCCACTGAAATTAGTCACAGTACTAAGTATGTTGATCACCTGTTTCGCCTCTCAATCGAATCTCTATCTCCTCCGGCGAAGATGATCCTTGGATACGCCTGCCGAATGCACCCGGACCACATCGTAATCCCTTGGCTTAGTGAGCTTTGTTGCCGTGAGGATTCGACACTGGCTAAACGCAAGCTGGGCAAGACCGGATTTGAACAGGCTTTCCTTGAACTGCAAAACGCATCTCTCATGGAAGCTCCCGATGCAACGGGTCG
>CAZSGJ010000177.1:0-3968 GCA_964606305.1 uncultured Armatimonadia bacterium | reverse complement strand
GCCGCAATCACAATCAAAAAAATCACGGCTCCATGACCAATACCAATCCAAAAAATGGCAAATGGAATCCACGCCAGAGGGGATAGTGATCTCAGGAAATTCATTAGAGGAAGCAAGGCCAGCCTTGTTCCCAAAACCGTCCCGAGAATCATCCCAAGCGGAACACCGAAAACCACGCTGATCGCGTATCCTGCTGCAACGCGGGACAAGGATGCCAGGGTGTCGCGAAACAAGCTTCCGCTAGCAACTTCCTCACGGAAGCCGGTCACAAAGGCGGCAGGCGTTGGAAAAAACTGCTCTGACAAGTAGCCACGGGCACTGGCAAACCACCAAATGAGGACCAAGCAGCCAAAGGTCAGCAGCGGATAGAGCCAGCTATTGATTGACGTACGGATGTTTTTCGTTTCCAAAGCGAAAAAGTGTAGCACGCTGAAGTGCAAAACACGTCTTTTGCCAAGCATTGGCCCAAATTGCCTGCATGTTCAAGACAGGGATAATTTTACTAGTGACCGCTTTGAAACCCGCCAAACACCCGATGGTCATCCCTTCACGATTTGATACCTTGGTGACACTATGCAGCTGAGCCGAAGTATCGTTGCCCTTTTTGCCCTCGCGATTACCGTGCTCCCACTAATTGCATCAGACTATGCTGCCAGCCCATCCCACTCAGATGAGCGGGCTCTCGATGCCGTTGGCTACTTCTCAAAGACCCCAACGAACAAAGTTGAACGCCTTGATGTGGCTATCAAAGCAGGGAAGAACCCTCTCACATACGACTCGAGATTTGGCTATTTGCCATCACTTCTGAAAACCCTTGGCATTAATGCAAGCACACAAAGCATGGTCTTTTCTAAGACGTCCCTGCAGATCGCACACATAAGTCCGAGCAATCCGAGAGCACTCTACTTCTCCGATGACATTTACATCGGCTATATTCCCGGTTCTGACATTGTGGAAATATCTGTTGCTGATCCAGTCCTCGGTGGTGTGTTTTACACCTTCAAAAACCGGGGGAGCGGCGCACCGGCTCTAAAGCGACAAACCTATGAGTGCCTTCAGTGCCACGATGGAGCATTAACCAATGGCGTACCTGGACATACAGTACGCTCTGTACACCCATACCCGGATGGACAAATCGACTTCAGCAGCGGGACCCATATTGTGTCAGATTCGACGCCGTACTCTGAGCGGTTTGGTGGGTGGTGGGTAACCGGTAAGCACCTCGCTCTCAACCATGAAGGCAATGCGTTTGTCCGTGGAAGCGGTGGCATGGATAATCCGATCCGCGCGAACCAGACACCCGAGAAACTCCCTGCCGGGATGATAGACCTGAAGGATTACATGGCTGTGACATCCGATGTCGTAGCTCAGCTCATCCTCCAGCATCAAACCGTGGTCCACAACCGCATCACCGCCGTTACCTACGGTACGACCTTGGCTCTGGCAGATGATGCATCGATTGGAGAATCCCTCGGAAACAAACCAGGTGAGCTCCTTGGCAGCACACTATCCCGGATTCGAAGCAGCTGCGACAATCTCCTTGATGCGCTGTTTTTTGTGGATGAAGCTCCATTACCGGCGCCCATTGATGGCAATAAGCGCACAGTCATCGACTTCGTTAAACAGGGACCACGGGATACGAATCAGCAGACACTGCGCCAACTTGATTTGCGAACACGCCTGTTTCGCTATCACCTGAGTTTTCTGGTGCACTCGGATGGTTTCCGTCAAATGCCTCCACAGGCACGTTCGTATTGCTGGATACGCATCAAAGCTGCCCTCGAAAATGCAGATGATCGGCTTTCGGAAAAGCTGGATGCTAGCGAACGCAAGACGATCCGTGAGATCCTGCTGGCTACTGAACCGGAATTTCGCAGCGCATCCTCCAAACTGGATGATTGGAAACCAGTTGGAAACAGAGTTAAGTGATGCCTTAACGAATAGACCATCAAGGTATACTCAGCCTACTTTGTGACAATGTTCACAAACCCTGTTATCCAGATGGCTCAATCAAACGTAAACAACCCGCTACCAGCACCGCAGCAAAAGCACGCGTATGTGCAGGATATGTTCGATGCCATCGCTCCACGCTACGATCTCCTAAACTCTGTGCTGAGCATGCGCCTGCACCACGCGTGGCGGGATGCTACCGTGAAGGCGCTGCGACTCTCCGATGGTTCTATTGCTCTCGATATCTGCACGGGTACCGGTGACCTGGCATTTGCTCTCAGTCGCGCGTGCGGTCCATCTGGGGTTGTGGATGCATCGGATTTCTCAGAGGGAATGCTCTCGATCGCGCGGACGAAGGTTACGCCGATAGGCGGTGCGCCTGTTACGTTTGCGCAGGCGGATGCACAGAAACTTCCCTATAACGACGGTACTTACGATGCCGTTACTGTTGCCTTTGGAATGCGAAATGTAGCCGATATCACCGCTGGTATCGGGGAAATGGTACGCGTTGCGAAGTCCGGCGGGCGCATCGCAATCCTTGAGTTCAATCAGCCGACAAAAGCATGGTTCCGCGTGCTGTATCGGTTCTATTCGTTTCGCATCCTACCCGTTATCGGTGGCATGATTAGCGGACGAAAGTCGGCCTACGCCTATTTGCCGGCATCCGTGGATGCTTGGCCAAGCCGTGAAGAGCTTACGATGCACATGAAGAAAGCCGGATGTAACTCGGTTACCGTGACTGACTTTCTGTTTGGAGCAGTTGCGCTGCATATTGGAGTCAAAGCATGAGCGTGAAAATCGCGGCGGATGCGATTATCGCACCGATACACGCTGAGCTGGATGCCGTTGAAGCATGCATGTCCCGTGAAATTCTGTCTGAAATCCGAGTGGTACAAGCGGTAAGCGGGCATACACTTTTTGCCGGTGGTAAACGGCTGCGCCCGGCTGCCGCGCTTCTTTGTGGGAATGCGCTTGGTCGCCGCAAGCTGGATGAGCGCGCCGTTGAGGCCGCCGCCGCCGTCGAGCTGATTCATATGGCATCGCTGATGCACGATGACGTCGTCGATGATGCAGGAGCGCGCCGTGGTCGGCCAACCGCGGGTGCTGTCTATGGCAATGGCCTAACGATTCTTGCCGGAGACTATCTGCTCGCCAAGTCCATCCACATCCTGGCTCGGAATGATCAAAACCTCAACCTGATTCGGCTGTTTGCTGGGGTTACAGTCGGGATGACTGAGGGGGAAGTCCTACAAGCCAGCGTCTCCGGAGACATCACCATCCCTGTGTCCACCTATGAAGATGTTATTGAACGGAAAACAGCCCGGTTCATCGCTGGCTGCTGTGAAGCCGGTGGGAGAATCGGTGGCGCAACCGAATCCGAGGCGGAAGCGTTTCGGATGTATGGTCATCATATTGGGATGGCATTCCAAATCGCAGATGACCTTCTCGACCTTACGGGAGACCCGGACAAGACGGGGAAGCCTGTCGGGACTGACCTGCGGGATGGACGCGTGACACTGCCGCTGATCTATGCGCTTGAGACCATGGATGACAGGTCTCGGGATGCATTTGTTCAGGCACTGGGGCGTGACACCCTCACGGACGAAGATATTGCCGAAGTCGTTGCAATCTTAAAGGCGCAGGGTGCGATTGCACGCACTTGGAATGCTGCGCGTGGGCATGCGGCTTGTGCGCAGGATGCGATTGGTTTCCTCCCGGATGGCCCATGTAAGGTTGCGTTGATGATGCTGGCCGATTACAGCATCACCCGCCATGAATAATTGGCAAGCCTAATTTTCTTCGAGATTTAGTCGTTGTTGCCAGCGCTCCGGGACGGGCACACCCTCATGTCGAAGGAGCCAGGCCTTGCGCTCAAGGCCACCCGCATACCCGTGAAGCCCTTGAGACCCCACAACACGGTGGCAGGGAATGAGTAACCAAATCGGATTCGCTCCATTGGCCGCTCCAACCGCACGCATTGCCCCCGGATTTCCGAGTTGCTTTGCAAGCGCGCCATA
>CAZSGJ010000176.1:0-3988 GCA_964606305.1 uncultured Armatimonadia bacterium | reverse complement strand
GATTTTTGACCGGGATGGCTGTGTTCGTGCTTGCTTCGTCATCCGCGCATGCGCAGGACACACCGCTCACCGTGACGCCGCAAAAGGCATCCGGGATTTACCGCAGCGGGGAGACCGTCCGCTGGAAGATTGTGACTGAGCGCTGG
Source organism: uncultured Armatimonadia bacterium (assembly GCA_964606305.1). Lineage (GTDB taxonomy): Bacteria > Armatimonadota > Armatimonadia > Armatimonadales > Armatimonadaceae > CAIRTT01. The sequence goes on along the minus strand of CAZSGJ010000176.1, from coordinate 3,842 downwards.
GCGACTCCAACAGTAGTGCGCTTTTCGCTGAAGGCCAACAACAGTGAGGTGCTGCAGTCCGGGGATGTCGTTATCGGGCCTGGGACTCCGGCAGAGATTGCCTACACGGCAACAAAGCCAACCATGCTGATGCTGGATCTCCAGCAGGCGGGTGGAAAGGTACGGCAGTTTGGTGCTGCAGTATCACCGGAAAAGCTGCGTCCTGTGCATCCACGTCCGGCGGATTTCGATGCCTTTTGGGATGGAATGAAGTCCCGACTGCGGGCGCTCCCGATGAATGCAAAGGTCACTCCAAAAGATGGCGGTCGGCAGGGGGTGGACTATTCACTCATCCAGCTGGATCACATCAATGGCACCAAAGTACATGGACAGCTCGCGAGGCCATCCAAGCCCGGAAAGTACCCTGCTGTTCTCGTGTTGCTCTGGGCATCCCCGCCGTATCGCCTCTGGAGCGACTGGGTCACAGACCGGGCGTCGCAAGGATTTGTCGTCCTCAATATCGAGCCGCATAACGTCCTGCCAACCGAGCCCCAGAGCTACTACGACAACCTTCCGGCAACATTGAAGAATTACTCAGAGATTAACCAGGAAGACCGCAACACGAACTACTTTGTTGAAATGTACCTCCGGGGGGTACGTGCGGTTGACTATCTGATGCAGCAGCCAGACTGGGATGGCAAGACAATCATCGTAACGGGGACGAGTATGGGCGGACAACAGAGCATCGCGGTCGCGGGGCTGCATGATGCCGTTACACACATGATTGTTCACGTACCCGCAGGGACCGACCTTAATGGTGTTCAGCATGGACATCAGCAGGGCTACCCATCCTTTCGCGCGAACAGCCCAAAGGCGATGGCGGTTGCACCGTACGTTGATGGCATTAACTTTGCGCCGCGTATCAAGGCAAAGTCATTGGTCTCGATGGGATTTATCGATACGGTGACTCCTCCGAACGGGATTTGGACGATGTTCAACCAGCTGCGTGGACCAAAGGAAGTCGCTACGATGATGGACAGCCCGCACAATAACCTTGCAACGGAGGCGATGCAGCTTCCGTTCACTGAACGCTCGAAGGAATGGTTTGCAGCCATCGCCGCAGGGCGGCCGCTCACTCCAAAGGCTTTCAAAAACTAGGTCGCCGAGTTACAGGCTTAAAGCCGATGCATACCAAGGACATTCAGATGCTACAGCTTATCCAACAAAACGGTGCGCTCTCCGTCGTCGCACACCGCGGGGCAAGTGGTTATCTCCCGGAACATACCCTGGAGGCGTATACCCTTGCACATTCGCAAGGGGCGGACTACATCGAACCGGATGTCATCCTAACCCGCGACAATTTGTTGGTTTGTCTGCATGACCTTGCTCTTGAGACGACGACAGATGTCGCTGTGCGTTTCCCTGACCGCAAGCGCCCGGATGGCCACTGGTATACCATCGATTTCACGCTGGCCGAGCTCAAGCAACTGAGTGTATTCGGGCGGGTAACGGCAGCTGAGCGGGAGACGATGCAGGGATACCAGATCGCGACGCTTGATGAGCTGATTTTGTTGGTTCAGCGCTTGAACAAAGCCGTCTCGCGGAAGACGGCATTGCTGATCGAGACAAAAGACCCTGAGTGGCATGTGAAGCAAGGTAAGCCTCTTGAGCCTATTTTGCTCCAGACTCTGGCACGCCACAAGGTGGACACGCCAGCCGGAGGCTTCATCATCCAGTCGTTTGATGAAGCACACCTCAAGCGCCTACGAGATCTGCATCAGCTGCAATTGCCCCTGATGTGGCTGACGGGCGAGCTGCCCACGGTGGAGAAAGTCGATGCTATTCGAGCCTGGGCGTATGGAATAAACCCGCATCGGAGCGCGATCGAAGAAGATGGCAAACCGAATACGGCGGGTCTCGCAGTTCTGAAGCAGATGCACGCCCGTGGGATGAAAATGTTTGTTTGGACATTCAATGATGAGCCTGCTGTGTTTAGGACATTTCTCGAGCGCTACGGCGTGGATGGCGTTATTACGAACAACCCGGATGCCGGTGTACGGGCCGTCGCCGCTGGAAGGAAGACAAAATGAACCGACGCTTGTTTCTCGCGACGATAGCGGGTCTGCCATTGCTCTCAGAAGCAGGTGGTCGAGCAATTGCCAATCCAAAGTTTGCTGACAACCCATTTACACTTGGGGTTGCGAGCGGCGATCCGGATGCAACCAGTGTTGTGCTCTGGACAAAGCTTGCGATGCGTCCGCTCGATCCAGATGGCGGGATGCCTCCTGCCGATATCGATGTCACATGGGAAATCGCGACATCGGAGTCGTTCACCACAATCCTCAGAACCGGCAAAACCAAGGCAAGCCGTCTGCTCGGGCATAGTGTTCATGTAGAAGTGGATGGCCTGAATCCTGATTCTTGGTACTGGTATCGCTTCCAAGCCGGTGATGCGGTCAGTCCTGTCGGGAGAACACGTACCCTTCCGGCGAATGGAGCGCCGAAATCGAACCTGACCTTTGCGTTTGCCAGCTGTCAGCATTTGGAGTACGGCTATTTCACAGCCTACAAGCAGCTCGCAGCAGATGAATTAGATCTGGTGTTTCACCTTGGCGATTACATTTATGAATATGCGGCGCAGGAAAATCGGCCACGCCGCCACACCAATGCAAAGCTGTTTAATGTCTCTGACTACCGCATTCGCTACAACCAATACCGCATGGATCCACTGTTGCAGGCCGCACACGCTCGCTGCCCGTGGTTTGTGACATGGGATGATCACGAAGTCGAGAACAACTATGCCGGTGACATTTCGGAGCGAAAAGGAGCTGAGACGGCAGAGTTTCTCATCCACCGGGCAAATGCCTATCAGGTGTACTACGAAATGATGCCCCTAAGGCGCAAGTCCATCCCGCGTGGTCCGGATATGCAGCTTTATCGAAAGGCCGGTTTTGGTCGTCTCGCAGAGTTTCTCATACTTGATACGCGGCAGTATCGCGCAGACCAACCTAATGGGGATGGCCTCTCGCCAATCAATGATGCAACACTTGCTCCAAAACAAACCATGCTCGGTTCAACGCAGCGTGAGTGGCTCGAGCGTGGCCTCAAGAGCTCCAATGGTACGTGGAATGTCCTAGCCCAACAGGTGATGATGGGCATGGTTGACCGGTCGATGGGTCCGGAGCAGAAATACTCTATGGACCAGTGGCCGGGTTATGCGGGGGAGCGAATGGCTCTCGCAAAGTTCATTCAGGAAAACCGTATTCAAAACACTGTCGTCCTTACTGGCGATATTCACACCAACTGGGTCAATGATATCCGCGTGGATGACCGTAAACCTGAGCTCCCGGTGGTCGCCACAGAGTTTGTCGGGACGAGTATCTCGAGCGGCGGGGATGGCGTAGACAAGCCTAAGATTCTGGATGACCTGCTCAAAGAAAATCCGTTTGTGAAGTTCCATAACCAGCAACGTGGCTATGTCCGGTGTCACGTCACACCTTCGCGTTGGTCTACGGCATTTATGGTCGTCGATCAGGTTTCCAAAGAGGGCGGTGTGGTGTCGAAGCGTGCATCCTTTGTGGTGGATGCCGGGACACCAGGCGCGCGGCTGGTTTAGCGAGTCAACATCAGGCAGAGAAGGAGATGGTTACAGTCGTGCCAGCTCCTTCAGTGCTGGTAATGGCGACATCTCCGCCATGCGCGGCAGCGATGCTTTGGACAATGGAAAGGCCGAGGCCGGTACCTCCCGCTTTACGTGACCGGCTGGCATCCACGCGGTAAAAACGCTCCTGCACGTGTGGCAAATGGCTTTCGGGAATTCCAGACCCATTATCAGTAACCGAAATGGTTGAACCATCAACATT
>CAZSGJ010000175.1:0-4146 GCA_964606305.1 uncultured Armatimonadia bacterium | reverse complement strand
TCGGCCACCGCACGGCTCTCCGCACTCAGCTCACTGATATGGTTGATAAAGGCAATCTCTTCGCCTTTGCCATCCAGGAGCGTGAGAAACTTCTCCGGATAGCTCAGCGGACTTGACACAAAGAGCTGCGTCTTGAGCGGGCACCAGCCACCCTTGATCTCGCTGCGCAGGGTATGCGATGGCTCGAACCAGAGGCGAATATCAGCGGGGGTGATGCTGGTCGATTCCATCGATGTCCCGGGAGTCATCCACGTTTCGTTCATTTAGGCATCCCCTCCATCTGCCGGGGCATCCCCTTCGGCGTACGCCACATCCTCGGCGAGCGCCTTGCTCGTCTGCTTTTGCGTCTCAACCAGGTTGTAAAACACACCCTTTTTGTCCATCAGCTCGGCGTGCGTGCCTTGCTCAACAATCTGGCCCTTCTCGAGCACGACCAGCCGGTCGGCATTGCGAAGCGTGCTCAGGCGGTGCGCAATCGCAAATGTCGTACGCCCCGCGGTCAGATTCCCGATGGCCTGTTGGATACGCTTTTCCGTTTCGACATCCACGGAGCTCGTCGCTTCATCCAAGATAAGGATCCGCGGGTTGTTCAGAATCGCCCTTGCAATCGAAACGCGCTGCCGCTCACCACCACTCAGGCGTGAGCCCTTTTCGCCAACCTGGGTGTCATAGCCATCCGGTTTTTGCACAATAAACTCATGCGCACACGCGGCGCGCGCGGCAGCAATGACATCTTCGATACTCGCGCCCGGCTTGCCGTACGCAATATTCTCCGCAATCGTCCCATTGAAGAGGAAGGGCTCCTGCAGCACGATGCCGATATGCTTGCGGAGATCTTCGAGGGCGATATCTTTGACATCGATGCCATCCACGGTCAGCGTTCCGCTGTCGACTTCGTAAAACCGGCAGAGCAGGTTCATCGTGGTCGACTTACCGGCACCACTACGGCCAACAAGACCAATCATCTCACCGGCTTTGATATCGAGGTTGATACCCTTTAGCACCGGATTGGACTTATCGTAGCCAAAGCGGACATCCGTGAATTTGACATCCCCCTTGAGCGTCGGCAAGCGTATCGCATCCGGCTGGTCATAGGTTTCTGGCTGGGCATCGACGACTTCGAAGACGCGTTCCGCCCCTGCCATCGCGCGTGAGAACCACTGATTGACCTGTCCAAACCACTGCAGCGGTCCGTAGACCTGCCAGAGGAGGATTTGCATGGCCATGAGTGTGCCGAAGCCGATATCACCGGTGATGACGAGGTAGCCGCCGTAGCCCCAGTTGATGAGGGGGGCGGTGCCGATAAAGAGGTTGACGACGGCTTCCGAGCGGTACCACCAGCGGTCCGCGACCATCCCGGACATGGCGAGCTCGCCGTTGCGCTGGCTGAACTTATTCCATTCGCCATCCTCGCGGACGAAGGCTTTGACGACGCGGATACCGCTGAGCGACTCATTGAGCTGGGTGTGGAGGCGACCCCATTTTTGCCCGACTTTGTGGTACTTGGATGCCATCGGCTTCCAGATAAAGCTCCCGATGATACCGACGAAGGGCACGGGCAGGAGGATGGCGAGGGAGAGCTTCCACGAGAGGAGGATGCCGGCGATGAGGGCTCCGACGATGGTGAAGCTGCCGGTCATCAGGTACGGGACGCCATCGATGAGGAAGCCCCAGACGCGGTCGGTGTCCTGGGTGACGCGGCTGACGATGCTCCCGACCTGCTTTTTGTCGAAGAAGGACATTTGCAGATGTTCGAGGGCGCTGTAGATATCGCCGCGGAGGTCTTTGGCGACATTTGCGCTGAGGTAGCTCGAGTTGTAGTTTTTGAACCACTGGAGTCCGGTCGCGATGATCATCGCGGCAAAGAGCGCACCGACGCAGACGATCAGATCCGGGATGGCACGTGGGGAGCCGACTTTCGCAAGGACATCATCGGTGAGCGTGCGCGTCAGGAAGGGGCGTGCAAAGGTTTCGATACTGGTCATCAGGATGGAGCTGCCGATGACAAGTGTGGTTGCGAGCTTGTAGGGTCCGAGGTAGCCGAGGATGCGGCGGAAGACTTGGCCGCGTTTTACGCAGGCGGGGCAGCGTCCATCTTTTTCGGGGAGGCGTCTGCCGCAGGTGGTGCAGCGGATTTGTTCGAAGGCGAGCTTGATGTTGAGGGGTTCGCCTTTTGCGAGCTGTTCGATGCCGCGTGCGAGCTCGGAGAAGCGGGGTGCGGCCTGCGATGTAAAGGCTGCGACGGCGATGGTGCCTTGGTCTTTTGTGCGGACCTCGAGCTTTGCGCCACCGACGAGGGCTTCGGTGCGTGCGGATTTGATGTTGGTGAGTGGGATATGGAGGCGCGGCGTGCCGCCACGGGGTCCAACGGAGACACCGGTGGCATCCACGCGCACGATTTCCTCGCCAAAGGCAAGGTTATCGGTGAGGAGGAGGTCGGCGACTTCTTCGAGGTCAATGATTGGTTGCATAGGATTTTGGGACGCTCCGCGCGACGTTCGGCGGGGGATGTTTGTACTTTGTATAAGCCAATGGTTATTATGCGGCAAGTGAGGTGGTTGTAGTATTTCACAATTGTCGGATGGGGTAGGGAGGATTTGGCAGGAAGCCTACCGTTTACGAACGAAAGTAGTCCTATGCATAACGGACTTGGAATGAATATGGGAAACCTTTCCCGTTTATCGCTGGCGAAGACGCGCTCGATCAGCCCGGAGAACTTTACGGGAGCGAAGGGCGGCGGTGCGCAGTCTATAGATGGCCCTGCGGCGGCGTGTGCGCGTGACCTCGGCAAGGGCTGGAAGATCAGCCCGTATGTGCGGATTCCTGCGGGGACGACATTTACGCTGGCGGAGATCGATGGCCCGGGTGCGGTGCAGCAGATTTGGATGACGCCGACGGGGACGTGGCGTTACAGCATTTTGCGTGTGTATTGGGATGATGAGACATCTCCAAGTATTGAGTGCCCGGTGGGTGACTTCTTCGGGATGGGCTGGGGGCAGTATGCGCACTTGAACTCGCTGGCGGTGTGTGTGAATCCTGGCTCGGCGTTCAACTGTTATTGGGAGATGCCATTTCGGAAGAAGGCGCGGTTTACCATCGAGAACATCGCCGATGATGAGATGACTCTGTACTACCAGATCAACTATGTTTTGACGGATGTCCCGGATGATGCGGCGTATTTGCATGCGCAGTTTCGGCGTACGAATCCGTTGCCGTACAAGGATGTGTACACAATCCTCGATGGCGTAACCGGTCACGGGCACTATGTTGGGACATACATGGCCTGGGGTGTGAATAATACGGGCTGGTGGGGTGAGGGCGAGATTAAGTTCTTCCTGGATGGTGATGACGAGGACCCGACGATTTGCGGAACGGGCACGGAAGACTACTTCTGCGGCTCGTATAACTTCGATATTGGCGGTCAGTACACAACGTTTAGCACGCCGTATGCGGGCTTGCATCAGGTTGTGAAAACGGATGGCGCGTATAAGAGCCAGCAGCGCTTTGGGATGTATCGGTGGCATATCCCGGACCCGATCCGTTTTGAGAAAGACATCCGGGTCACGATTCAGGCCCTCGGCTGGCGTTCAAAGGGAAGGTATCTGCCGCTCCAGGATGACATCGCGAGCACGGCGTTCTGGTACCAGTCCGAACCGCACGCGACGTTCCCAGAGTTGCCGGATAGAGATTATTTGGAGGTTGTGTAGGGGGAGGGCGGTATACGGGAGGTAAATGGATCACGTCATGTGGTTAATTCGACCGTGAAATATCCTGTTTACCATCGCGGTTTTCGATGCAAATCCTCTGCGTAGGGGCGGACCGCCGTGTCCGCCCGCACAGGATGGCATTCCAATGTCATTGCTGAATCGTTGATCAACGACAATGATTGATCCGACGGTTTTGATTGGACTTCCGAACTCGGCAATGTCATCGTTACTACGGGCGGACACGGCGGTCCGCCCCTACGCGGAAATTCTTTCACGTTACGTCTCGTGGTGTTACAAACGACGCTTTTGTGACGACGTTGCGGAACCGGCCAATGTTATTCGTGAATCGTTGGTCAACGACAATGATTGGTTCTGCGGTTTTGATTGGAAATCCGAACACGGCAATGTCATCGTAACCACGGGCGGACACGGCGGTCCG
>CAZSGJ010000174.1:0-4157 GCA_964606305.1 uncultured Armatimonadia bacterium | reverse complement strand
TGAATCGCAACCAGGATGTCGCTCAGCACATTCACGCCTGAGCGCAGACGCGCGATAATCCAGTCGACGGGCAAGAGGAGCGGTAGTGCAATAGCGACTGTTTCCGGGGTGAGGCCGGCTGCTCCGAGCACCAGCGGGAGGACGATAAGACCGGCTTCCGGGATTCCGGCGATGCCCGCGGCGGCGAAACAGGATGCAAGGACAACCGTGATTTGACCCGCCAGACCTAGCGGCATCCCGAGGGCTTGGGTTAGGAAAATGGCCGCCATCGCTTCGTAGAGGGTGATGCCATCGTTATTCAAGTTGGTCGCAATACATGCCGAGAGGCGCGCATTTCCGTGGGAGACCCCTAACTTCTCAAGGCATCTAAGGGTGATTGGCACTGTCGCGAGGCTCGAGTTTGTAGAAAGGCCTGAGATAACGGCATCCGCGCTTTTGCCCAAATATGTGGCAGGGTTCCGCCGGCCAAAGACCCAGGCTGCCAGCGGATAGTAGATGAGGGCATGAATGAGCAGCCCTGCGACGACGATGCCGAGGAAGCCTCCAAGCAGCGTAAAGACGGTGGGACCAGTGTTACCAACAACTTTGCTCACAATCAGCAAAACGGCGATTGGGATTGCCTTAATAGTCCACTCAAACATTTGCAGCAAGAGGTGATAGCAGGCGTGGACGGCGCGTTCGAGCAGCTCTGCGCCATCGATGGCCTTTTGCCGGATGGCGCGGAGCGCGGAGCCAAGGAAGACCGCAATCAAAACGACGCTGAGCAGGTTATTGTAGACAAAAGGGCGGACAAGGCTGCTGGGGACGATATAGGTGATGTTCGGAAGGATTTCGAGCGTTGCGCCGGGGGATGCCGGGTCATCGGACTTTTTGGCATCCGGAGCCTTGGCGCCTGTTGCGCTGATCAGCGAATCGACTTTTCCCTGCCATGCTTTTCCAGGCTGAAGAGTGTTCATCAGCGTGAGACCGATCAACATTGCGACGCTTGTGTTCAGCGCGCAAACCGCGAGGAGCTTTGGAATCGAGCGCTTAGGAATACTAATGTGGACGATGCCATCAATAATCGCGAAAAAGACAAGCGGGACCGCCAGCGCGCGGAGGACCTGAATCACCAACATCCCGGTGCCACCCGCCGTATCAAGCCACTTTAACCGTCCTGGATCCGCTCCGAGGGGGCTGGTTTTTCCAAGGAGAATCCCGATTGCGGTGCCAACAAGGACACCGAAAATGACTTGCAGCCACAGCGGGACGGAGAGTTTACTGGGTTTGGATACGACATCGGAGTCCATAGCGTGCATTATGCGCTACTTTTACCTAAGCGGTCATTTGTTATCAGGCGTCCATTGGTGATGGTCGGGGCATCCTGGCAGCTCGTGAATGAAGATTAGCCGAGAGGCTTGCGCTTGATCTCATTGATGGCGCGTGGCAGGTTTACGGGCGTTTTTGCCGTTTTGCGGAAGCAGACAATGTTTCGCTCAATCTCTTCGATTCCGTAGAGCGTTCCCGTGATGGTCTTCTCGTGGGTCAGACCAAGCTGGCGTGCTGCGCTACCATACGGCTCAACTTCCGGCCCCTTCATGGCAACAAACAATCCACCACGCTTCACCAGAGGTCCGCACCACTCTAGCAGCGTTGGCATCGCGCTCACAGCCCGGGCGAGAACAACATCCGCCTGCTCACGCCACTTCTCATCACATCCGATGACTTCTGCGCGCGCATGGACGGTTTTCGGGGCATCCCACCCGAGAGTGGCATACGCAGCTTTTATCCAATGAAGGCGTTTGCCCATGGTGTCTATGAAAATGGTCGTGAGGTCGGGCCGCGCGATGGCGATTGGCACTCCTGGAAAGCCAGCACCGGTTCCGATATCAAGCAACATTGCGCCAGCGGGCACATCACGGAGAACGCCCATAACGCTCCATGAGTCAACAAAGTGCTTTAGCGCCATTTCATCCGGGTCGGTGATACGTGTCAGGTTGAGCGTGTCATTGCCAGCGAGGACTGTAGCGCCCCACCATGCCGCCTTTTCGATGACTTCATCGGTGACTTCGACCGGGAGCTGGTCTTCCAGTTTGTAAATGGCATCCCGGATAGCCAGGGCATCTTCAGTACGTGGCGTGACATCAATCGAACGTTGGGTCAATGGGAAACTCCTCTAAAACGCATCACTTTGTGCGGACCGACATCCGGGACATGGAAAACATCCCCTTCCGTCTCCCAGCCATTGCGCTCGTAAAACGGAATGGCGTGGAGGCGGGCGTTGCACCAGAGTGGTGCGGACTTTGCGGCGGCGTGGCGACAGACTTCCTGAAGAATCGCGCGTCCGATACCGGTGCCTTGATGGTGGGTGTTCACAGCCATCCCGCGTAGCTGCAAAGAGCCATCGGGGACTTCCGCAAGCGTCGCGCAGCCGACGGGGTTACCGGCATCATCGGATGCCAATATGTGTACGGTCCCGGGTGCGTTGTCGATATCAAACTGTGCGGCGCTACGCGGCCGGTTAGGGCGGAGGACATGCCAGCGTACATCGATGAGGCGCTGCAGCATTTGGTCATTGGTGACGACAGCTACGCGGGCTGAATCGGGTGCGTGGTGGATATGTACGAGGAGGTCACCCTCTGAAACAGCGATTACAACCGGTGTGCTGGTAATGCGGTTGAGGGTGCCATCCCGTTTTCCGGGAATGAGGGATTCATCCGAAAGTGGCCATGCGACGCCGCTGGTGCGCACACCGTGAACAGGCCCGAGGGAAATAAGGGAGATGGTCCTGCCGACCAGGGCATCATCGCTCATGATCATCCCGCTCTGCGCATGGAATGTCGTGCCGTGCGAGTCAATGAGCTCAATGCGGTGTCGTCTGCCAAAGCTGGTGAGGGTGGAGAGGACGGAGTGTTGATGGTCAAGGCGACCGCCTGTTGCACCAAAAATAGTGATCTCAGCATGTGGATGGCGTGTCGTGGCGATTGTCAGTGCCTTTTCGAGGTCTGTGTAGTCCTGATCCGGCGTGTGAATGACATCGGAGCCAGATGCCTGTAAATACGTGCGTTCATCCGGGCTGAGGGAATCAAAGTCTCCTGTGACGATGGTTGGAAGTATCTCGTGGCGGAGAAAGTGACGCGTTCCGCCATCGATTCCGTGGGTGATGTCAGCGCTTTGGACTGCCTTAAGGAGCAGGTCTTCGGCGCGGCCGGTCAGGTCGCCGTTCGCGGCCATTACAATCCGTTTGACATTCGTGCTCATACCTATCAAGTGTATCCTGATGGATGAACTCCGGAGTGGGAGTGTGCGTGGGAACGACGCCTGGAGAGCCGCTGCTCAGTCACTACTGTCAGGTTTGCATAGATGCGTTGACGGCGGATGTAAACGCATTTCGGAAAGACTATTTTCGTATTGAAGGTGAGTCATTGCGGATGCAAACGTTGCCGCATACACCGGAAATCACGATTCTGCAATACACACAATTGAGTATGGCTCCGATGATTCATCGTTGGTATTTGGAGTTTATGGATGTACGACTACGTCAATCGAACCCAAAGCGGTCTGAGGCTCGACCGAGCTGTCTCCATTGTGGCGCTGAGGGCGTCCAAAGGTTTGGTCAGAATCGTGGTGGAACAGTGCGTTGGCGGTGTACATCCTGCTGGAAGACATTTACTCCAAAACCGAACACGCGTACTATTTCTCCGCTAAAGGTCGACATCATCAAGGTTGCCATAGCCAAGGGATGTTCAAAGCATTTGATTGCGCAGGCGGTGCGTGTCAGTCCGAAGACGGTTTACCGTATTGCAGAGGGCTGGGTACCGCTTGGTTACAAGCCTGTACATGCGGATGGAACGCCACTGCATTTACTACGTGATCTGGGACTCATCGTTAAGGACTAGGAATGGATTTGCTGGTCACGTGATCCGGTTGTTGGGCTTCACGGAGTGTTAGATTCCAAATCCTCTGTGTAGGGGAGGGCCGCTGCGCCCTCCCGTGCCTGCCGGATTTTCATTTGGTTTTGGATCTTGGGCTTCACGGCGTGTTCGATTCCAAATCCTCTGCGTAGGGGAGGGCCGCTGCGCCCTCCCGTGCCTGCCGGATTTTCATTTGGTTTTGGATCTTGGGCTTCACGGCGTGTTCGGTTACGGCCGTCACCAAGACGACCGGGATGATCACCA
>CAZSGJ010000173.1:0-4239 GCA_964606305.1 uncultured Armatimonadia bacterium | reverse complement strand
GCGCCATGCATCGAGCTGCGCACGCCACTCGCTGATGTCCTGTGTTTCATCCACAAGCGGAAGCAATGCTTCAAGAGCCTCGGCGCAGTTGCCAACAATGCTGACATCCGCACGGCGAACCTTGTTGATTTCACCTGGATCGATATCAAAATGGATGACCTTGGCGTTCTGAGCAAAGGCGCTGACCTTACCGGTTACGCGGTCATCGAAGCGCGCACCGATCGCAATAAGCAAATCGCAGTGCTCAACGGCGAGGTTTGCGTAGGCCGTTCCGTGCATCCCGAGCATCCCCAGGGAAAGCGGATCATTCTCAGGAAACGCACCAAGACCGTGGAGGGTTGTCGTTACAGGGAAGCCCGTCTTGTGTGCGAGTGCCTGAACAAGATGCTCTGCGCCAGCAGCCTTGGCACCGCCGCCAACATACAGAACGGGTTGCTTTGCCTGTGCGATGAGCTCAGCGGCACGCTTGACCTGAACCTTATGGACCTTAAAGTCAGACTTGAAGCTTGATATTTCGATGTTCTGGACTTCATCCGGATCGTATTCGACAACTGCACGGAAAACATCCACCGGGACATCAACCAGAACCGGGCCCGGACGACCGGAACGTGCAATATGGAATGCCTCATGCATGACACGTGGGAGATCGTTGACATCTTTCACAAGCCAGTTGTGCTTGGTGATTGGCATCGTGATACCCGTGATGTCTGCTTCCTGGAAGGCATCTTTACCGATGACTTCCGTACGGACCTGTCCAGTGATCGCGACCATCGGGATTGAATCCATCATCGCATCACAGATCGCGGTGACAAGGTTGGTCGCACCGGGCCCGGATGTACCGATACAGACTCCTACTTTGCCGGTAGCGTGGGAGTAGCCTTCCGCCATGTGTCCGCCACCCTGTTCGTGACGAACAAGGACGTGCTGCAAAAAGTCACAGTGGTAGATCTCATCGTAAAGCGGAATAACCGCACCGCCAGGATATCCAAAGATTATCTCAACGCCCTCACGGCGGAGACTCTCCAAGAGGGCTTTCGCGCCCGTGCTCTTAATTTTTGCCATCACAGCCACCTCTCAACGTACCCATTAGTGGGTCCGGAAACAAAAAAGCCCCCGTCCCATGCTCACTCGGGACGAGAGGCTGGGCTGTTACTTGCCTGCGCACTCCCGCGGTACCACCCGAATTGCCACATTGCCGACTGCCAAAGCAGAGGGTTGCAGCCACTCGTTGCGCTATGTCGGGCGCAGCCCGGCAGACCTAGTGATCGCAATGCGATGTTCAATCCGCAGCTCAGAGGGGAGATTCACACACACGTGCCTACTGCCTCGCACCTAACGGCAGCTCTCTGAAAGCACACATTGCGGCTACTAGCCTCGTCAACGCTAAACAAACTCTATCGAAACAAGCAGAAACCTGCATTGTTCCGCTCCCAAAATATCATGTAACAACATGAAACATCAATAAAAAGTTCCGTAACAATCGGGAACGTCTGACCCGCACCAACCGATACACTACCGATAATGGCATCACTGAGCGAACGAGACCTCCTGCACGCCCGCGGCCTTCTCCACCTGCATAAAGGCGAGAAGCAGCTTCCTGCAGGAATGCATTTACAGAATGAACCACGCAGTGCAGGGGTTGATATCGCTATGACAGTCCTGAGTCTGGCTACCGTCGCCGCGAGCCGTGCAACCAGAAACACCGGGTGGATAGAGCAGTACAGAAGTGAAATGCAGAAGGCACTGGCTGCATTTGATGCTGCCCTGGCAATCGATGCCGAGTACGCTCCCGCTCATCATGGTCGTGCACAGGCTCTGCGCTACCTTGGAGATCAGGAACAGGCGCTCGGCGCTGCCCGCACAGCCGCTGCCCTTGAACCAGAGAATGCCGATTATCGTCGCCTCGCTGCAACCCTGATGGAGAGAAGCGAACCAGCAACAGCACAAACCAGATTACCCGAGACGGGATCCGGAAGTAATTCCGCAGTCCGGCCATCACTAACATCCTCCCGCCAACAGTCGAAAGCACCGCAGACAAATGTCCCGCTCATTCCCCGGCAACCGGATGGCTCGTTGCTTACATGGGATGACATCATTCTCCCGGAGCGTACCAAACGCACGCTGCGTCAGGTTCAAAAGGTGATTGAAGCGCCTGAACAAGCCCGGCGCCTCGGTGTAGAACCACCAAGTGGTCTTCTCCTTTATGGCCCTCCTGGAACCGGTAAAACCACCATCGCCAAAATTCTGGCAAGCCAGGCAAGCTGCTCCTTCTTCGCTGCAAGCCCCGCAGATGTGTTTTCCAAGTGGATTGGTGAAGGCGAAAAGGCTGTCTCAAACCTCTTTTCACAGGCGCGCGCCGCAGCGCCCAGCATTGTCTTCCTTGATGAAATCGATGCGATGGTCCCAAATCGTTCCGGTGGTGTAAGCCAACCGAGCGACAAGATTGTCAACCAGTTTCTGCATGAAATCGATGGCCTCTCAGGCAATCAAGGCGTCTTTGTCGTTGGGGCAACAAACCGGCCCGAGCTCCTTGATGATGCCGTAATCCGCGGTGGACGCCTCTCCTTAAAGATCGAGATCCCGGCTCCTGATCTGGCATCGCGGCTCAGTATTCTGGCATTGCATACCCGCGGAGTTAGTTTGTCACCGGATGTAGACATCGAGCAGCTGGCTGCCGAAACGGATGGCTACAGTGGTGCCGATTTGCGCGCGCTCGTAAACGATGCCGGGCTCGAGGCCCTTGTGCGAATTACGGATGAAGGTGGTGCGGAATGCCTTACATCTGAGGACTTCGAACATGCAAAGCGTGCGATCCAACCAGATGTAAGTCCGGGACACTAACTAGCTGCGCTGCTTCAGCCACTCGCGTGACAGGATTGCATAGATGTGGCTGTCGAGCCAGCTGCCATCCGTGTCAGGATAGCACTCAAGCATATGGCCCTCGAGGCGAAATCCGAGCCGCTCGAGGAGGCGCTTTGATGCAATGTTCCGCGGGTCAGTGTCGGCAGCAATACGATGCATTTCCCATACGCTAAATGCATGGTCAAGCATCGCCGAACACGCCTCAAATGCATAGCCATTCCCTTGATAGCGCTGTGCCAGCGTGTATCCAAGCATCGCCTGCCGGCCATTTGTCAGGTCACCAAGAACTGCGATGTCTCCAATTAGCTGCTCGGATTCCCGAAGGCGAATCGCAAATTGACAGCTCCCGGTAAACGCATCAAGGGTAGCATCCTTAGCCCAAAGAACAAAGTCATCCGCATCTTTACGTGCATACGGCACGCTCCAAGACTGGTAGCGTGCTGTTTCAGCTTCATTGCGATAGGCGTGAAAGAGCGGCGTATCGGAGACCCGAAAGGGAGTGATCCGAAGCCGCTCTGTCAGCAGCTCATGGCTAGCGTTTTGGGGCATTTGCCTTGAAACGTCCCAATATAAACGCCTTGTCATCGGCAGTCAGCTTTTTGCCTGACTTATCAAGATAGTCACCAAAGAGCTTGATTTCCTCATCCGTTGCCGGGCAGCCAAGGTTCTTGCTTTGTCCGGTTGGCAGCAGATTGGAATCAACCAGCTTTTTGCCTTTGGCATCGAGAGTGGCAAAGAATGGAATACCACCCCCAGCACCGCCAAGGTCATTAAGCCACTTTTCACCATTAGGATTCTCGAATGGTTTTTTGGCCCCTTGCTCCAGCACATCCAAGGTGACAACCACAAACTGCTTATCAAAGCGTTCACGGACTGCTGGCTCATCCAATGTCTTTTCCATCAGGCGGCACCAGCCGCACCAAGTTGCCGTAAATCTGACAAAAACAACCCGTCCGGACTTTTTGGCATCGGCCAGAGCGTCCTTGATAAGGACATTTGCATCCTTCGGTGCCACAGCAGGAGCCTGAGCACTTGCGGCAGCGCCTACCTTTGTTTCTTGTAAAACAGGGTTACCAATCAACGCCACTAAGGCAATCATCCCCAATATCATGGTCTAACTCCATTCTTTGCAAAGTGTGCCAACAAGCGTTTCACGCCATCAGCGGCATCATCCGCACGATAGCTGGGCCGGTAATCTGCGTGGAATCCATGCCCGGCTTCCTGATAGACGACAAACTCGCCAGAGACACCGGATTTTGGAAGGACGGCTTTCATCGCATCGATTTGTGTCAGCGGGATTCCTCCATCTTTGGCTCCGTAGAGTCCCAGAACCGGGGCTTTGAGCTTTGTTGCGATGTCCAATGGCTGTGTCGGTGT
>CAZSGJ010000172.1:0-4331 GCA_964606305.1 uncultured Armatimonadia bacterium | reverse complement strand
AAGGGCATCACAACCCGGGACATTCTTACCGAGGCTGCCTTCCGAAACGCGATGCTGGTGCATGCTGCATGCGGTGGCTCCACGAATTTGTTGCTTCATATCCCGGCGATTGCATTCGCAGCGGGAGTTCGCCGGCCGACGGTGGATGACTGGGTGGCCGTGAACCGCTCGGTTCCCCGTTTGGTGGATGTGCTTCCGAATGGCCCGACAAACCACCCTACGGTCAGGATGTATCTGGCGGGCGGTGTCCCGGAAGTGCAGCTGCATTTGCGAAATCTTGGTTTGCTTGACCTCGATGCACTAACGATAAATGGCAACCGACTCGGTGACAACCTTGAGATTTGGGAAAAGAGCGACCGGCGCGCTGCGCTGAAGGAACGTCTGCTTGAGATGGATGGCGTCGATGCATCCGATGTCATCTCGGATCCATCTGGTGCCCGGGCAAAGGGTCTGACCAGCACGGTTTGTTTCCCGATGGGCAATATCGCTCCGCAGGGCAGTGTTATCAAGGCGACGAGTATTGATGCCAAGCGCGTGGACGCGGATGGTACCTTCCGCCACACCGGGCGGGCAAAGGTCTATACGAGTGAAAAGGATGCGATTGCGGCGGTCAAGGGCCAGTCGGATCGCAATGTTGTGGCTGGTGACATCATTGTCTTGATCTGCCGTGGCCCGATGGGCAGTGGTATGGAAGAGACGTATCAGATTACATCCGCTCTCAAGCACACCCCGTGGGGGAATCAGGTTTCGCTTATCACGGATGCGCGCTTCTCCGGCGTTTCGACGGGAGCGTGTATAGGGCACGTCGGCCCCGAGGCGCTGGCAGGTGGTCCGATTGGCAAAATTGTGGATGGAGACTGGATTCAGATTACGGTGGACCGCGTTAACTTGGATGCAAGTGTGACATTCCTTGGTTCGGGCGAAACGCCGGGTACGGAAGCGGATGGCGACCGTGAGCTGGCAGCGCGTCCGGTGCGGGGTGATCTTGCAGCGGATCCAAATCTTCCTGATGACACCCGCCTTTGGGCGGCGCTGCAGAATGCAAGCGGCGGCCTTTGGGGCGGATGTGTTTACGATACGGATGCGATTATCGCGAAGCTCAGCGGCTGAAACGAACATCCACTAAATAACAATATTAGAGATGCTTACGGATAAACGCCCACGCGATGTCATCCCGCCACTCGTGCCCGCCATCGAAGACGGTGAACTCAAATTTGTCATCGATGCCAAGCTTGGTGTAATAGGCCTTTGACTTGGGGGCGAGGAGAATCCCGCCATCCCGGTGGTCATCATCGTCATCCTTACCCGCCTGCAAATGAAGCGCACGTGGGCAGATCAGAGCTGCAATATCCGAGTCTTGAAACAGGCTGATGCGGTCCATGTGGATGAAGTCGCTCGGCAGGCCAAGCTCGGACTTGAGGTATCGCCATTCCTGCACACCGTAGTAGCAGCTGGATGCCGTCACCTTAATGCGCTTGTCGAAGGCAGGAGCCATCAGGGCATAAAACCCGCCGTAGGACAGACCGACCATCCCGATTCGTTTGGCATCGATCTCCGGTCGCTTCGTGAGGGTGTCAAGGCTCTTTGTAATCTTCCAGGTTTCAACGGCACTGATGCTGGTGCCGAGGAGACGAAGACGGGCATCGATGCGATTGCGGATGTCCCCGGGGAACCCTTCGGCTTGGAAGAGATGCTGTGGTGCGAAGACGGCATAGCCTTCCATCAGCGCTCCACGGACCATATTGTGATAGTTACCGCCGCCATTGAACAAGGCGACCTCGGGTGAGCCTCCCCCACCGTGCATCGAGATGATGAGAGGGAGTTTGCCTTTTGCTTTCAGCGGAACGGCGTAGATGCCTTCCGCATTGACTCCCGGGAGGACGGGGATATGGACGCGGTGGTAGGTCGCGATGTCATCCGTTGCGAGGAGTTCAAAACGTGGCTTTTCGGTCGGTGCGGGCTGACCGGGTGGCGGATAGCCAATCGATGCGGCGAAGGCCTTGCGGTAGGACTCCGTTGAGCGGTCGAAGGCTTTAGGGGAGCTGTAGTCGGGCTTGAGCAGTGCCGCAAGCCGGGATGTGTCCTTTCGAAGCGTGGCAATGTAACCTTCCAGTTCGCGTGCCTGTTCAGTACGGAGCGGGTTCGATTTTGAGACCGGCTCGTTATATAGACGTGGCGGGTTCTGTCCAAAGGCGGATGTGTTTGTGGAGCAGAGGGCAACGATGGCGGATAGGATGAGTGATGGCTTGATTCGCATGCGCGATTCTAACCTTGTTTGTGGTGTTTCGTCACGGAGGGTACGAATGACAAAGAGTGAGTTCAAGCGCTTGGATGCTGAATATCAGGGGACGGTGTATTCTGCGACGACACCGGATGGCATTTTGCTGATTCGTCCGGGCCGCCGCAACTATCTGTTGGACAATGTGCTGACAGCGTTTCGTGCAAAGCGATGGGCGTTCATCACCGCGTATAACCCGGGAAGCATCCCGATGTCGGATGCCATCAACGAAGCAGCGCACATTGAGCTTTGCCGGATGTTGATGCGTAAGGGTCTGGTCTTTTTCGAGGGAGATGGCTCAAGCGATGGCTGGCCAGCGGAGAAGTCCGTGTTGATTATTGGTATCGGTCGTGACAAGGCCAGGAAACTTGGTAAGAAGTTCACCCAGAATGCGATTGTCGTTGGTAAGAAGGGTGATGCTGCTAAGATTTGCTGGCTTACGAAACCAACTGCCTAATCTGACATCGAAGAACCATCGTATTGATACCGGCACCAGACGTAAATTCTGATGCCGGCGACCATCTAGAACTAAGGTGTTGGCGTCAGGATGCCAGCACGCTGGACAACACCATTGGAAACATTGACAACAATTTGTCCCTTGTTGTTGATTCCCATAAGTGCTGTGATCTGCCAACCGGATGTCGTCACCGGATCGAGGAGTGCAGCGAGGGGTGTCGGGATATTGTTGTTCCATACGACATATTGGCTAGGACCAATATTCCACGTCCCTGGAACACCATATGCTGATGTGCCGATAATGGTGCCAGCGTTGTTAATTCCAAGCGCAACGCCGTAGTTGTCGCCTGGAAGGACAGGCAACTCTACGAGTGGATAACCAAGAGCAGCCTTCCAATAGAGCGGACGGGCCGTGAACGTAGGAAAACCACCTCCAACCATGTCTCCGTTATCTGCAATGGAATACGCGATACTGCTTGTGTAGTCTGGCATCGTCTGCAGATATTGCATCTGGCGTGTTCCGGTATTGTTCCAGAATGATGCCGTCTGGCGTGGTGCGTTTCCATATCCTACACCTTGCCCAACGGTGTTAAATGCCCAAGGCATCCCGGGACCGCCTAAAATCGTCTCTGTGTACGAACCAACTTTCTTGCCTGGAGTCCACATGGCACCTTGCCAGTTTGCATTGCCGCGGCGAATGAAATAGCCGTAGATGCGTCCTTGTGCATCGGCTTTGAGGGCGTGTGTATTTCCACCATTGTTGGCGTAGATGTTATAGATGATGTTACCTATTTTGGTAATACCTTGAGGACGTCCATCACCGCTGTCGCCATCACCGATAATGGTTCCACTTGGAGAAACATACGTCGCCTGCGAAAAAGTAGACTTTGCCGATAGTTTTCCAATAACTGTTGTAACCCCTCCTCGATAAACAAACCCTATTGACGTTTGCGGTGTTAGGGGGTTACTAACGTAGCCTGCAACATCGCCTAGATCGTTGATACTCGATGCATACGAATCCCTGTAGCCTGCAAGTGGTGGGATAACGGATAACTTGTACGTTTGTTGTGCGATTGCTGGTACAGAGCCAAGTACTACGACTTGGGCTAAGACAATAGTTGATATAAGCTTCATAGAACTGAATCCCGAAATAGTGTTATTTCCAGATTACGTTCACATAGATTTACTTACCATTATCTAATGTTATATACAGCATAACTACCAGTCAAAACCCGTTAGAATGACAGTGGAACTGGCATTAACTCGACCGGTAACATAGCCAATTGAAATCCTGTGATGCACTAAACTACAGCAGTCCTCGATCGGCGCGTAGTCCAGCATCAATGCCATTGCAGTGTGTCTCGAGCTTCCGTGTTCGAAGACACGGACGGCTCTGAATAAACCGCCAAATCGTCCACTAAACCCTCGCCACGCGGTCACGCTTCATTTACTTGCCTGCACCCCGGCTCCGTTTCAGCTTCACTTTGTATTGAATCTGGCTCCGTGTTCTCTTTCCGGGTCCTTGTGGTGCCAGATGCCTTTGCAGTGGGTCCTAACTTCTGTGTTCGGAGTAGGGCAAGCGGTGGGTCGCCGACGT
>CAZSGJ010000171.1:1491-4337 GCA_964606305.1 uncultured Armatimonadia bacterium | reverse complement strand
GGATGCGAGATTTCCGCGCTCGTTCTCTACACGCTTCGCGAAAGATGTCAGTGCCGCCTCGCGCTTTGTCGTGTAGGCATTCTGCGCATCGGCAGTCCCGCTTAGCGGACCAATCTTTACATTGATGTCGGCTGACTGCGCAAGGACACCGTAGAGCGCGTAGTAGTCTTTGGTCGGAATCGGATCAAACTTGTGGTCATGGCAGCGCGCGCATGCAACCGTGAGGCCTTGCGTGGTGCGCATGATGACATCGATACGATCATCGATGACATCAGGGATGTTGTTGACAAACCGCCGTCCGACGGTCAGAAATCCTAGCGCCGCGAGGTCTTTTGTCGGCGTTGCGGGGTAGCGGTCCGCTGCCAGCTGGAGGCGGAGAAAGTCGTTGTAGGGCAGGTCGCGATTAAAGGCATCAACGACCCAGTCGCGGTACGTGTATGCGAAAGCGTAGCGGCGCTCCTCTGTGTAAACATAGCCCTTTGTGTCCGCATAACGGGCTAAATCCAACCACTTTCGTGCGAAATGTTCACCAAACGCCGTGCTTGCAAGCATCTGTTTGACACGTTTGCTGGTGGCATCCGGAGAGCGATCCATCTCGTAGCTTTGTATTGCATCGAATGTTGGGGGAAGGCCTGTGATGTCGTAGCTAATCCGGCGGAGCAAAGTGTAACGATCTGCAGGTTTTGCAGGGGCTAGTCCGCTTCTTTTCAGGCGTGTCGCAATCAGTCTGTCGATCACGCCTGATGCGCTTTCCTGGGGCGAAATCAAGGATACAGACTTGAGGGGTTTTAGTGACCAGAGGCCTGATGTACCGGACTTTGTGGCATTCACTGCTGGAAACGATGCACCGGTATCCAGCCAAGTCAACAGTGTTGCCGTTTGCTCCGCATTGAGTGGCTTTGATGGTGGCATTTGCTTGCCACCATCGGCTGGCTGCAAAACGCGTTTCACGCGCGTAATCAGTCTCGCTTTTTGCTCCTTTGTGCCAGGAAACGGGATATCAAAGCGGATACCTGCCTGTTGCGTTGAGGCACCATGGCAGGATGCGCACTCTGCGAGGAGCAGGGGGCGGACACGACGTTCAAAGAAGTCACTCGAAGTGGGGGATTGATCTGCGGCTGCCGGTGAAAGCTGCGCCGCCAGCAAGAGGGCAAGAAGTCCGAGGGCTGCTGTTTTCAACATCGAAGTCCAGGTCCCAGTCAACTATATGGAGGATAACTGAGTATACCGGTCACCAAGTGAATCGGATGTGGCCAGACCTGACGTATCACATGCAATCCGCGTTTGTTCTTCTACGGCTGGTCTGCAATTTCCAGCGCGTCTTCGTACTTTTTCCAGACATCCGGTCCGGCAGCCATTTCCTCATCATTTAGCAGGCAGTCATCAAGTGCGGAAACAAGCCTTTCCTGTTCGATATCCATCCCGATGAACACTACGTCCTGGCGGCGGTCACCCCATGGCTCAGCCCAGTTATCCAATGCATCCTGAACCAAGTCAGGATCATCCGGCCACTCATCCCGGCTCGTGGCTGCCCACCAATACCCGGCACCTTCCAGGCGGGAAAGTCCCCCTGCAAGTGACCAGACAAACGCAATGTCTGGAAGATTCGCCATCCACATAAAGCCCTTCGAGCGAAGGAGGCCACGCCACTCGCCAGCGAGGCATTTGGCCAGTCTGAATGGGTGGAAGGGGCGCCGCGCGCGATAGACAAAGTGTGAAATGCCGTACTCATCGATTTCACTTGCGGACTCTCCGCGCATAACTTTCAGCCAGCCTGGCATTGCGGCTGCACGTTCCATACTAAAGCGCCCGGTGTCAAGGAGGTCATCCAACGGGGCTTTGCCTTGACTGGTCTCAATGATTTTGGCAGATGGGTTCAGTGCGGCAAGGATGCTGCGTGTTTGGTCGAGCTGTGCGGGAGATGCGACATCACACTTGTTTACGATAATGACGTCTGCGAACTCAATCTGCTCCGTCAGGAGTTCACTCAGCCCGCGGTTGTCGTCTTCATCGTTGCCGAGTCCACGGTCGCGTAGCTCTTCATCCGATGCGTACAGTGTTGGAAGCGCATGCGCATCCACAACGGTGACCATGGTGTCAAGGCGGGCGATGTCGCCGAGGACCAGCCCGGATTCATCGTTGAAGGTAAATGTCTCCGCAACAGGTAGGGGTTCGCCGATACCAGTGCTTTCGATGACCAGATAGTCAAAGCGGCCATCCAGGGCCAGCTTTTTGACCTCTACCAAGAGGTCTTCGCGCAGCGTACAGCAGATACAGCCGTTATGCATTTCGACCATGCGGGCATCGACGCGGGAGACGCTGTCCCTTAGCAATGCTTCATCGATATTGATACTGGACATATCATTTACGATGACGGCAACTTTGCGCCCATGGTCGCCGTTCAGGAGGCGGTTCAGAACGGTTGTTTTGCCTGCGCCAAGAAAGCCCGAGAGCACTGTGACGGGAAGTCGATTGTCCGTGGATGAAGTGGATGCGGTCATGCAAATCAGCCTAGCCCGTGCCCAGTGGTAATGCAACTTAATTGCAATAAAAATAACCAAGTTGTGTGATTTGATTGTGCTTGTGACAAAAAAGCTCCCCTGGCGTGAAGGGGCAGGGGAGCGGTCGAGTTCTCTTGTCGGTGACTAAAGAGTCTTGATGCGGTCATCCATACTTCGACCAAGCCACTCAATCAGCGGGTCAACGACCACGGCAGCTGGTTTGGTCTTGCTTCGCAGGGTGAGCGTCTGCTTCCCGGTAGACAGCTTGTGCGTCGACATCGCGATGACATCACCAATGTACTCCGTTTTGTCAGATGCACTCGTAAGGGCGATTTTGACATCCCC
>CAZSGJ010000171.1:0-1391 GCA_964606305.1 uncultured Armatimonadia bacterium | reverse complement strand
GCTGTGAAGATCAGCGTTCCCTTCGAGTAGTGGATGTATTGCTGATGCTGACAGAGTGCCAGTGGGTTTTCACCGATGCGGTCACTTGAGCGACCTCGCAGATAGCGCTCTACGCTTTGCATTAAGTAGCGGCGCTCACCTGCGACGGGAAGCTTTTTGGACAAGATTCGTCCAGCGGTATAGTCGGCGAGGGCTTCTGAGAGCATTTCGCTACCAGCGGCATCCGCTCCAATAACCTGATGCGCCCACCACTGGTGCGCTGTCTCGTGAGCCGTCACGTAGTACGGCGTGTCCATGCTACGACGGTCTTTCTCGACATTGAGGATAAAGCCGATGGCTTCCGAATAGGGAACTGTATTTGGGAATGCCTGTGCAAACGTTGCGTAGGCTGGAAACTCCAGAATGCGCAGCTGGCGGTACTGGTAAGGCGTATAGTTTGCCTCACAATACGCAAGGGCTGCCTTCATTCCCGCCATCATCCGGTCAATATTCCACTTATGCGGCGCATGGTAGAGAACCTGAAGTGCGACTTTACGGCCATCCGGGGCTGTCCAGGTGTCCTCAAGCTTTGTATACCGCGCCGAGACAACGGTGAAGAAGTAACGAATCGGTGTGTCCATGACGTAGCGGAAGCAGCGACGCCCGTTCTCATTCCATTCCTTCTCAAGATAACCTGGAGCAACTCCAATTTGGTCATCATCGGTGCGGACAGTACACGCAAACTTGACCCAGTCCGCCTCAGCTGCGAAGTAGCTGCGGTCACGCGCACCTGCGGCCGTTGGCTGTGGCATTTGTTCCTTTGGCTTGAGGTCCTGGCGACGACGCTCCGCATCATCAGAAATCTCACCATCCGCCTGGTAGCCAATCATCGGGACCGGCATGGACAGGAATGAGCCGTTCTCAACGACTTGCGTATTCTGCTGGCCGTTCCTGAAGCCTCCACGCGTGTCTCCAAGCGTAAAACTAAGTGTCAGTTTTTCACCGGCTGCCAATGGCTTTTCAAGCTTGAAAACATGCACGCCCAGTTTCCGCTCGTAGCGGGTTTCCGTCCAAGGGCTATCTGGCGTAAGCACGACCTCATTCAGACCATCGTCGTGGGTAACCATCACCTCATTGATAGCGACAGCGTGGGTGTTTTCGAGGACAAGCTTGCCCTTGGAGATGTACTTGCCCTCTTTCGGCATTAATGTGACATCGAGGTCAACATCCACAACCTTTGGCTGCGCCTTTTTGTACCAATCTGCACGGAACCACTTTTCGTAGTTCGCCTGATTACGGACGGCATCCTTGGATGACTCATACCGATGCAGAACATTTGTGTTGTAGAAGATGACGCCGCCGCTTCCGACAAACGACAACAGAGCCAATGCTGCCCCGATGCGTGGTGCGAG
>CAZSGJ010000170.1:2888-4366 GCA_964606305.1 uncultured Armatimonadia bacterium | reverse complement strand
ACATCACCGTCGCAGGTCCAGCAAATCTGTGCGAAGGACATCTATCGGTATGCGCTGCGACGCCTAAACAGCGTTGAGGATGCCGAAGATGTTGCCGCTGAAGTGTATGCCGTCGCGCTGACAGCCCTCTGGAAACCTGAGTGCGACCTTCGCCCCTGGCTGATAGGCATCGCCCGGCGAAAAGTTATCGACAGACTTCGTAAACGAACCCGCCGGCAGGAGTCATCCATCGGCGAGCTGGGTGATATCCGGGCAGAGTCCGCAGCTCCGGATACCGAACTTTTGCGGGATGAAGCATCCACCGTTATCAAAACACTTGTAAACGAGCTGCCAGACCTACAACGTGAGGTGCTGCTGCTGCAGGTTGCGGATGGACTTACCATCCGGGAAATCGCTGTGGCTATCGGTAAATCGACCGCCGCTACGAACAGTCTGCTTGCCCGAGCCAGAGAAACACTCAAGCGAAAGGGAAGCCATTACTTTGGTGGGGAAACAAATGAATAAAAGTCTAGACAGTGTGATTGAGAATGCATTTAGTGCAGAAGGAGAAATGAGTAACGCTATGTTAGTAGAGAAATCAGTGGCCCATCGTAGTGCAGCAAAGCGTCGTATCAGTCGACCTATCCTCGTGGGGATGACGGTGCTTGTCCTCGCAGCCGGTGCTGTCACCGCCAAGGCATTTATTGATCGTCAGTACATCTTCGAAAATGGAGTTCCTGCCGGAACCGTTACCGAAGTCAAAGATGGCGTTTATGAAGTCAACATTACGGATTCCGATAAGCCAATCGAACAGCGTACCTTTGAAACCCGTAACGAGTCCGGAGAGTCCACTGGTAGCTTTGTGTTTGGGCGAACGGATACCGGTAAGACCAGCAAGTAGGTCGATACGGATAGCCATACAACGGCTATTCAATCGTGAGCGTTCAGCTGCCCTCCGGGAAACCGGGGGGCTATTTTGTTATGTCCCGCACCACAAGTCCGCCGGGTACCGCACCCGCTCAGTGCTTTTGTCGATCAATATCCATTAAAATCGATAATGTATCCATCAACGAATCAAACATTCTTTAGCGCGTATCGCACAGCTGGAATTGAAGCCGACTCTACCATCGTAGAATTGGATATCGAGTACATATCTATATGCCACCTCCTGCCACACAGGAATCCACCCTCCATCCGGTGAACCCCTGATACATGGCTGCGAACACTCCAAACATCGTTATCATCCTCGCGGATGACCTGGGCTATGGCGATATCACCTGCTACAACCCGGCATCCAAAATCCCGACGCCCAATATCGACCAGCTTGCCGCCGGCGGTATCCGGGCAACCGATGCCCATTCTCCCGCAGCCGTCTGCTCACCCACACGCTACGGCCTCCTGACCGGTCGCTATCCGTGGCGCGGCATCCTCAAACAAGGCGTCGTTGCCCCGTGGGGGACATCCATTCTCGAGCGCGATCGCCTCAATATCCCACTTCT
>CAZSGJ010000170.1:0-2788 GCA_964606305.1 uncultured Armatimonadia bacterium | reverse complement strand
TTTGTGGCCCAAACGGATGCGGTTATCGGCGAGATTCTCCAAGCCATCAAGGACTCCGGCACCGAGGAAAACACGCTCGTCATTTTCACATCGGATAATGGTCCCGAAGTCGCAGGCGAGGTCAAACCCGGCGTCTATGAGCGCATCGGTCTTTCAAACCACGACTCGCGCGGCGGTCTCCGTGGCGTCAAGCGCGACCTCTGGGAAGGCGGACACCGCGTCCCGTTCATCGTCAAATGGCCTGCCAAGCTTCCATCAGGCACAACGACATCTGAAACGCTCTGCCACACCGACATCTTTGCCACGATTGCGGGCATCGTCGGCAGCCCTGTTCCAGAAAATGCAGGCGAAGATAGCATCGATATGCTCCCAGCCCTCCGCGGCGGCAGGGGCGGACGGCGCAAGGTCCCGACCATCCACCAAAGCGGGGATGGCAAGCTTGCGATTCGGGATGGCAGCTGGGTCTATATCGACCATCCAACCGGGCAGAATAATGGCGCAAATGGCGAGCCGCCGGCGCTTCGGACGCCTGACCATGGCCAGCCGGGAGAGCTGTTCAATCTTGCGAAAGACCCCCGTGAGCAGACGAATCTGTATGCGAAGGAGCGCGGGCGTGCGGCACGGATGAAGGCCATGCTTGAGCAGCTGAAATCCGCCGGGCGTTCCGTGCCGGTGGCAAAGAGCGGACGCAAGGATATCGGTATCGGGGCGAAGGCTATCCCGGGTGCGGAAGTCATTTTGGATGGCAGCCGGCAAATGCTGGATGACAAGTGGACGTATTGGCAGGGTCCGCGTTTCCGTTCATCGCTGCCGATCAAGTGGCCGGTGGTTCCGGATCCTGTGGATGGCGGGACGTGCGTCAAAACAGATGACCCAGCGGCAGCGGGCGGTGTCTACGGCGCGGCCGATATCGTGACAAAGGCGGTTTACCGCGACTTTCGGCTGCATATTGAGTTCTGGATTGGTGGTCCCGGCGGGAACAGCGGCGTCTATCTGCAGAATCGGTATGAGATTCAGATCTGTGATGGCGACCGGACATCCCATGGCCTCGGCGCCGTTATCAATGAAACGCCTGCTCCGTATCATATGTACCGGGGCATCGGGAAGTGGAACAGCTACGACATCGTCTTCCGTGCGGCGCGCTTTGCCGGTGGGAAAATGGTTGAGAAGCCGCTTACGACTATCTACTTGAATGGCCAGCGGGTGCACACAAATGTGCGTATCAACCAGGTCTGGGGTGGTCCGTTCAGCGGTGTGGATGGTGGAAACGATGACGGCAAGGGCATCACGGATACCCCGCAGGGCCTCAAGCTGCAGTGTGAGGGCCATGATGTGCGCTACCGCAATGCGTGGATAAAGCCCCTCAATTTGGTTAAGGCAGATACCGAGTTTTAAGGTTGTTCCGGTCACACCGGTGGGAGAAATGCAGATGAATACACGGCAGATAATGTTGACGCTGGGTGTGGTTGCTTTCGGGCTGGGGACGGCGGCGGTTGCGGATGACTATGCGCAGTGGCGTGGCCCGCGGCGGGATGGCGTTTCGCTCGAGAAGAATATCGCGGCATCCTGGCCGGCGGGTGGTCCAAAGCTTTTGTGGCAAGTCAAGGATGCTGGATTTGGCTACGGCAGTGTGTCGGTCGCCGGAGAGAGGGTTGTCAGTATTGGCAGTACGGGCAAGACGGATGAATATGTCCAGGCCCGCTCCCTCAAAGATGGCAAGCTTTTGTGGCAGACGCGTATTGGCAAGGTAGGCAACCCGGATCAGCAGCCGAACTATCCTGGCGCACGGACGACACCTACGGTTGTGGGGACGAGTGTTTATGCGCTCGGCTCGGATGGCGATCTGGCATGTCTTGACACTGTAACCGGCAAGGTGGTTTGGCAGAAGAATTTGCAGCGTGACTTCGGCGGCAAGCTTGGGATTTGGGCGTATTCGGAGTCACCGCTAATCGATGGCGACAGGGTTATCGTGACTCCCGGAGGTGCGGATGCGACGGTTGTGGCACTGGACCGTAAGACGGGCGCGGTGATTTGGAAATGTGCGGTTCCGGGTGCGGATATTGCCGGTTATGCGAGTGCGATGCTGATGGAAACGGGCGGGTCGAAGCAGGTTGTGCAGTATATGGGCAAGGGCCTCGTCGGTATTGATGCAGGCACTGGCAAGTTCCTCTGGCGCTTTGACAAGACATTTGACACGCGGTTCCAGATGCATGCGTTCACGCCGATCATCGATGGCAACCTGGTTTACACCGGAAGCGCATCGGCGCAGGGCTTGGCGCGAGTTGGGGCAACGGGCGCAGATGCGGTCTATATCGACAAGCGTCTCCCAGGTTCGATTGGCGGCGCGGTCAAGGTTGGTGGCTATGTGTATGGCGCATCCCAGACAGGGCTGATGTGTGTTGAGTTCGCATCCGGCAAGGTGATGTGGGAGGACCGCTCGGTGGGTCCGAATCAGATCTGTGCGGTGGATGGCAAGCTGATTGTGCATGGCGAGAACGGGGATGTTGCCTTAGTCGCGGCGACATCGGGGGCTTACAAAGAGCTGGGTCGCTTTACGCCGGCGGGTGCGCCGGACCGCGGCCAGGCGAAGGCTTGGGCGTACCCGGTGGTTTCGGGCGGCAAGCTGTTTATTCGGGATCTGGGTGTGGTTTCGGTGTATGGGTTGAGGTAAATTCCAGTCCGTTGCATCTAAACTAACCAAAACACAAAGGGCACTCCTCGGGGTGCCCCTTTCTTATTTCAGGCCCATCTATATCCCAAAGCGCTTCTCAATCCAGCGCCAGCCAGC
>CAZSGJ010000169.1:0-4526 GCA_964606305.1 uncultured Armatimonadia bacterium | reverse complement strand
ACACAAGCGGCCATCCGGCGGGTAAGATACGGATACAGAGGTGACTATGATTGCATTTCCAGATGGACCATCCCCAGAGAGAATCGAGCGGCCTTCGCCTGCTGACCCGACCCCACGCGGACCTGAACAGCCTGGTCCGGTAACCCCTGATGTCGACCGCCCCACCAGTCGAAACATCATGGACCGGATGCGCAAAGTCGATCCTAAACTCGGGCGGAATTATCGCCAAAGAAGTGGGCAATAACCAGTGGATGTCTCCCTGCTTCACCCTAAAAGCGGTGATTTCGCTGCGCTCACGGGTTTCTCGATTGCGGATCCCACACAACAGAGTGCGTCCTCTTCGAATGGTCTTGCATCGGAGCCTGTCCACGGCACGACGGTCATTGCTGTCAAGTTTAAAGATGGCGTCCTGACGGTTGGTGATCGCCGCGCTACGGGCGGCAATGCCATCATGTATGACAAAGCGGAGAAGGTGTTGGCACTGGATGACACAATGCTGATGGCCATCAGCGGTGCATTCAGTAAGGCCATTGAGTTTGTTCGCTTTTTGCGTCACAGTTTCAAGTACTACGAACGTTCGCAGCTGCAACCGCTTAGCCTGGATGGAAAACTCAACGAAATTGGTCGCCTGATGGCTGGCAACCTTGGCGGTGCGATGAGCGGTGGACTCGTCATCCCGGTGATCGCCGTCTATGACCAAAAGCAAGCGGTTGGTCGCATATTCTTTTACGATGCTGCCGGCGCGCGCTTCGAAAACCTTGAGTATGCCGCTGCCGGCTCCGGAAGCGTTCAAATCCGCGGTGCATTTGAATACATCGTTCGGACAAAAGGCAACTTCAGTGAAATGACACTCGAAAATGCCCTCGCTGAAGCACTACACCTGCTCGAAATCGCGGCAGATCTCGACAGTGCCACCGGCGGTGCAGGCAAAGTACTGCCCCTTGCGCGTACTGTGACTGCTGAGGGCGTGACGGAAATCTCCGATGATGCAATCCGGGCGGCACTAGGGGCAGCCACGACGACGGCGACCAGTATTTGACAGGCAAACCGATGTCCTATAACTTTTACGATTTTCAAAATGCTATTCAGCAACGTAATGACTACGTTGAGGACCAGCTTCGCGATGGCAGTCCGGTGATCGGTCTTTCATGCCCGGATGGCATCGTTCTCTTCACGCTCCGCGGAAGCCAGCGTAAGCTCTTTGAGGTCTATGATCGCATTGCGTACGGTGCGATGGGGCGTCAATCCGATGTCGAATCCATCCGCATTGCAGCGATTGATTCTGCTCATCGGGAAGGGTTTCAACGCTCTGAGGATGATGTCTGTCTGAGTCGCCTCGTGGGTTTTGGGATTTCCCCGGCAGTCAAGCAGGTCTACAACGATCAACGTGCTGTGCCATTGACAATCCGGGCATTGTTTGCCGAGCTGCACGACAGTGCTGTGGATGATGTTTTTTGCACGCTCAACTACGATGGTGAATATCGCATTTCTAAAGGTAGCGCAGTGATCACGGGTGTGCGTTCCGCGGATGAAGCAGCACGTGAGCAGCTACGGGATGCCAGCCCGGTGAACCGTGAAGATGCTATTCGATTGGCGGCAAAGGTCTGGGCACACGCCTTTACCGCGATGCGTCATGCACGCAAGCCAGGGGGAGAAGTCGATGAAAACGGTGTACGCCTGACACCGGATGCTGCCTACAAAGGAGCAATCGCAAAAGGACTGACCCCTGAGGCTGCCATATTGACAAGAAGCACATCGCGCACGAGTCGCTTTGAGTGTTGTTCGCCTGAGTTGATCAACACTGCGGTTGCCGATTTGGACCTTGGCTGATGGAGCAGCCTGAAAAGCCTGACTTTGACCCGCATGCACTTCGTGTGTTGGAGTTTGCGCGTGTTATCGACCAGCTCGCGGAATTTGCCAGCACTGAGATAGGGCGCGAACGCTGTCTCTCCGTTCAGCCAACCGTTATCCATGCATTCGTGAGGGAATGGCAACAGGAGACATCGGAGGCCAAAAGGCTTATCGATGACCATGGACGCTTTCCCTTTGGCGGCATCCACGATATTCGGAGGGCGTTGCAAGCAGCGCATATCGGACAACTCCTCCTCCCGCAGCAGCTTCTTGAAATCGCCAACACTATCGTGGGCTGTAACCGTCTAAAAGTATGGGTCCAATCAAAGTCTGAAAAGGCACCGCTCCTCGCAGACCGTGCGGAGGCTATTGTCGATTCCCCTATGATTACGGGCGCGGTCGATGGATCGATTGGGCGTGCCGGCGACATTTTGGACTCCGCAAGTGCTGCTCTCGCTGCGGTTCGCAGTCGAAAACGAACGCTTCTGAAGCGTATCGATGAAAAACTGTCATCCATTCTCTCCAGCTCAGTTACGCGTCCGATGCTGATGGACACTCAGGTTGTGGAGCGTGATGGTCGGCGTTGCCTAAATGTCAAAGTCGAGCACAAGCGCGTCTTTCAGGGGATTGTGCATGGCCTCTCTGCTACCGGACAGACGGCATTTATCGAACCGATGGCTGTTGTTGAAGCAAACAATGAGCTTCGCGAGGCCGAGGCAGTTGAGCAGCGGGAAATCGACAAGGTTTTGCAACGACTTACGGAGCTGGTAAAGAAGCGTGAAGCTGAACTGGAAGCTGCCGTTCAGACTGCCGCTGGTCTTGATCTGGCGTGTGCCAAAGGCGAATATTCTATCTATCTGGGAGCGTGTGAACCCCTCCTCAATCATAAAGGACGTATTCATATCCGGCAGGGTAGGCATCCACTCCTCGATGCCGAAAAGTGCGTCCCGGTTTCGGTGAAACTTGGCGATACCGCGCAGGCGCTCTTAATCACCGGTCCTAACACGGGTGGCAAAACGGTTACGCTCAAAACGCTTGGACTCTTCACGCTGATGGCCCAGAGCGGTCTTCAGGTTCCGTGTCAGTCGGGCAGTGAGCTCGCGATGTTTGACCAGGTGTTCGCCGACATTGGGGATGAGCAGTCCATCGCCCAGAATCTATCGACCTTCAGTGGTCATGTCGCGAATATCGTTAGGATTCTCAAGGTCTGTGGTCGACGCGCCCTCGTCCTCCTTGATGAGCTTGGCTCGGGGACAGATCCCGCTGAAGGAGCCGCGCTTGCGAAGTCGATTCTGTCTGATCTGTTAGCGCATAACGCACGCATTGTTGCGACAACGCACTACGGCGAGTTGAAGGAGTTTGCATACTCCCGGGATGGTGTTGAAAACGCGGCGGTCGAGTTTGATGTCGAGACGCTCAAGCCGACTTATCGACTTCTTCAAGGTGTTCCCGGGTCATCAAATGCGTTTCATATTGCGCGCCGCCTCGGGATGCCAAATCGGGTAGTCGATTCTGCCGTGGCAAGTCTGGGCTCTGCCGGTGCCGATGCTGCAGAAGTAATGCTGCGCCTTGAGGCTGCAAAGAAAGCGGCCGAAGATGAGCACCGGGAAGCAGAGCGCCTGAGGAAAGAACTAGCCGACCTGCGTGCAAAGCATGCAAAGCGCCTCGAGGACCTCGAACGCCTGCGTGCGGAAGCAAAAGATCGGGCATCGGAGGAAGCAAGACTCCTTATTCGGCAGAAAACGGAAAAGATGGACAACATCATTTCCGAGCTTCGTCGAATGGGTAAAGAAGGTCGCAAGACCCAGTCGGCCCGCAAGAAGATGAAGGAGACATCGGAGGAGCTGGTCGGACAGATTGGGCACGAGAAAGAGCCCCCTCCTATCGATGAAGCTGATGTTCCATCAGCGCTCGCCAAGGGGGATACGGTGCGCGTGACCAGCCTTGGCGGTGCAACTGGCACGGTTGTCGAGAACACCAACGGCGGTGAAGCGATTGTGCAGGTCGGAGTGATGCGTGTAACGGTTCCGATGACCGGACTTCGCATCATAGGTGTCTCTGCGGCAAAGCAAAAGCCGAAGGCAAAGCCGAGTGTCGCTGAAGAGGTCGCTGCCATGCCCCCGATACCGCCACGCAGCAAGGGGAAAGAGCATCCCGAGCGTCAAAGTTCAGACAAGCAACCGGAGCAACGTAGAACGAAAGAGAAGAAACAACCACTTCCGGGTGGGCTTGCCCCGCGTGCAGGGAACCAGCTCTCAAGCGTGATGATTGAGAAGGCGAGCAGTTTTTCTCACGAGCTGATGCTGATTGGCCTGCGCGTGGATGCAGCGCTGCCACGTCTTGACAAGTGGCTTGATGATGCAGTTCTCGCAGGCCTTGATGGTGGACGCGTTGTCCATGGCAAAGGCACGGGGGCGCTTAAACGTGCCGTCTGGGAGCAGCTTTCAGGGGATTCCCGCGTGGTGGCCTACCAGCTATCCCACCCGGATGAAGGTGGTGCCGGCGTCACGGTGATCCGCTTTGCTTAGCGACGGCAACATCAGGATGTTGGTCGATGCTGCACTTACGGCACGCCAGCAAGCCTATGCACCGTACTCGAACTACTGCGTTGGTGCTGCATTGCTAACATCAGATGGCCACATTGTGACAGGTTGCAATGTTGAAAATGCCAGCTT
>CAZSGJ010000168.1:0-4534 GCA_964606305.1 uncultured Armatimonadia bacterium | reverse complement strand
AAACACAAAACTGGCTCTGCCGGAAGGAGACTAAACTTCCTGCAGAGCCAGTTGGTTTCAGATCCGTACCGGGGAGACTAAACCCGGGCAAGATCTGCCTGACAGTTCCGCTAGCGTTGAACTGTCAAAGTTGCAGAGCGCGTTACACCGAGGGCCGTACCACTGATCACAGTTGTTCGGTTCGTTGTTCCTCGGACCGATGTTACAGTAAACGTAACAGTACTCGCACCGGCTGGTACCGTAACGGTTGCTGGAACAGTTGCAGCAGCTGTGTTGCTCGATGCCAGGTTCACGACAAGCGCGGTTGGCGTCACTGCACTCAACGTAATGGTTGCAGTCGAGTTTGCACGACCACCACGAACGCTGGTTGGGCTGAGTGTAAGCGTGTTGAAGGTTACTGCTGCAACAGCCGGATTTACCGTCAGTGTTGTCGTCTTGCTGATGCCGAGAGACGCTGCTGTGATCGTTGCCGCAGTGCTTGCTGTAACCGATGTCGTACTGATGGCAAAGGTCGCCGTTGTAGCCCCCGCCGGTACCGTAACCGATGCAGGAACCACAGCAGCAGCAGAGCTGCTTGTCAGCGTAACCACAACCCCTCCTGCAGGAGCGGGCGACCCAAGTGTGATGGTTCCTGTTGCAGCTGTTCCCCCATTGACGCTTACAGGATTAACACTCACAGTCGATAATGACCCAAGTGGCAGCGACAGCGTCTTGACGGCTTCCGTGTTACCGGCGATGTCAGTGCTATACGCGGTGACTGTGTGCACACCATTATCCAGGGTTATTGGACCGGAGTAAGCTGCAGCGGGAGCACCATCAACTGAGTAAAACGTCCCTGAGAGACCCGATGTAGCATCCGTTCCGCTGATGACAACACTTGTAGATGTCGCACCTGGCGTTGCAGTGATGGTCGTGACGGGAGCGGTCTTATCAACACGCACCGTCATCGAACCTACTGCGGATGCATTGTTCGAGTTGTCAGTCGCCCAGTAAGCAATGGTAGCGATGCCGTCCGTTGTACGGGCAATGTTCGTTGTTGCACCCGGAACGGTTACCGTTGTCCCTGCATTCAAGGTGTACCGAATGTCGCGGACACCGCTGCCGCCAACATTATCCGTGCCCGTCACAGTGACCGTTACATTGACATTGTTCCAGCCTGCAGCATTGGCCGTCGTCGGGTTACGTGTTGCAGCTACAGTTGGAGGAATCGTCTCGGTGTTGGTCGCTGCAAGCGCATTGTAAGCGCTGATGATGCCTTCGCGGCTGATTTTGCCAGCGAGTGATGCCAGTGGCTTTGTGCTACCAAGGATTGCACTGCGCACCTGCGTCGCTGTCCAACCTGGCATCTTGCCTCGAAGCAATGCCGCCAAGCCGGTTACATGCGGAGCAGCCATCGATGTGCCACTGATCGAGTTGTAGCCATTAGGTTGTCCCAAGACTGTCAGGGCAATCGGCCAGGTACTGAAGACATTTGAGCCGGGCGCGCCAACATGAACGGTTCCCACGCCAAAGTTAGAGAAGTTTGACAACCCTCCCGTATTCGTCGTGGATGCGACATTGACCATGTTGGACAGGTTGTAGCTTGCCGGGTAGGAGAGGGAGACATCGATGTTAAGGGCACTGTTTCCAGCAGCTGCAATGAACAGGTGATCTGCGGCACCGGCATTTGTGATTGCTTGCAGAAGCAGGCTATCGAAGAGTCCGCCGCCCCAGGAGTTGTTCGACAGCTTGATTCCGTTCGAGGTGCAGTAGTCAATCGCCTTGATGGCATTCGCTGTCGTACCGCTTCCGGTATCAGAAAGAAACTTCAGAGGGACAATCTTTGCATTCCACGCCACACCGGCCACACCGATACCGTTGTTTCCCCTTGCGGCAATCGTTCCCGAGACGTGGGTGCCATGACCATTGCCATCCTGTGGGTTGTTCGTGTTCGTTACAAAGTTCCATCCACGAACATCATCGATGTAGCCATTGCCATCGTTGTCGATACCATCGTTCGCAATCTCGCCCGGGTTGACCCAGATGTTGCCCTGCAGATCCGGATGGTTGAAATCGATTCCCGTATCGATAACAGCCACACGGTAGTTAGGGTCGCCTGTATAGATATCCCATGCCTGAGGAGCATCAATGTCATTGAGCTGGCTGGCGGTGTTGTTCATGCCCCAGGTGTTACCGAACAATGGATCATTCGGCGTAATCTGCGTCGTAACAATGTAGTTGAGGCCAGCTCGAATAACCGTCGGGTCTGCAACAATTTCAGCCATTGCTGCAACAGGATCCCCGCTTGCGACGTGAATCAGCGCAAGGCCATCCACGATCTTGTACTTATCGATTGCTCCTAGCCCGACTTTGCGGCAGCAGCTGTCTTTAGCATCATCCGATGCATCGTTGCGGAACTGTACCAACAAGGTGTTCGGGTCATATTGTCCGCCGCCATTGAGCACTTTGTAGCGGTTGTTGCCCATGTTTTGCTTTTGTGTCGCAGCGTAAGGCGAAATAGTCTGTGCCTGGCTGGACGAAGCGATGCTGGCAATGCCAACAGTTAGTGCCAAAACGGCTGGAACACTGCGAATGCAGCGCACCATTTTAGTCTCTGTATTCAATTTTTTAGTCTCCAAACGAACCAACAATACGTATGGTTTACGTCTGAAAACTGGTATCCGCAACAGGGAAAAACCCGTATTAAGTCGGGTTACGGGCTGGTTAAGATACAGGGAAAAACACCGTTTGTTACGCCATACGGCAGATTCAAATAACCTGCCTCACCATCCTTAACTTAGGTAAACAGTACAAATATTACGCATCAATTTTAGATTTAGTCTAAATTAAGTTTACAAAACCAAGTTATTGCGAAAAACAATGACTTTGGTAGGGTGAACTGTTACTGGAGGTCATCGAAAATCAGATGCAGTTTAGTCTGCGGAAGTCCAACGCTAAAGATTTGCATCATTAAGTAACTTCTCAAATTCGAGCAGCTCGATGTGCTCAACCTTGGGCAATCCAAAGCGCGGATCCTGCATCGGGAATGCATGAATCACCCCGGTTGGCACATACCCGCGGCGGACATAGTAGGCGATCAGCTCGTGGCGAAGATGAATCACGGTCATCACAACCCGCTGCAACCCACGGGCGGCTGCGATTGCTTCGATCTCCGCCAGGAGCTGGCGACCAATGCCCTTGCCCTGCGCAATAGGACTCACACTCAGCATCCCGAAATACACATGGTCCGCATTAAAGGTCAGATGCGCGCAACCAAGCAGGGTGTTCGGTTCTTCAACATCATCACCGGTCTCAGCCAACAACACGCACTGGTCATCCGCTGCGATAATGCCAGCGACTTTGTCGGCATCCGTCCGCTGACCACCCAGAATGTCAGCCTCGGTAGTCCACCCGACCTTGGATGACTCACCGCGGTACGCACCATTCACGAGATCAGCGATGTTCGACGCATCCGCCTGATCCGCATTACGAAAAGTAACCATTGGCTTATTATCTGCCTTCAACGCATTTCAACCACATCCACAGCTGCCACATCCAGCACTTCCACAGCCACCATTTGCACTGACACTCGCCAGCCGTAGCTCGATAGCCTTACTGGTTGGTGTGATCGAGAGGCCGCCAAGTGCCGTACAACGGAGCTCGCGCGGCATTTGCGCCGACACGCGCTTCGCGGTCTCGATAACTTCATCTAAGGGAATCACCTGATCAAAACCCGCGAGCGCCATGTTTGCACAGGAGATTGCATTCGCCGCCGCCATCACGTTCTTGCCCAGACACGGCGCCTCAACACGATTGGCAATCGGGTCACAAATGAGGCCAAGCATGCTTTGGAGCGCCATCGATGCCGCAGCAAGCGCCTGCCCCGTCGTCCCACCTGCAAGCGTCACGAGTGC
Source organism: uncultured Armatimonadia bacterium (assembly GCA_964606305.1). Taxonomy (GTDB): domain Bacteria; phylum Armatimonadota; class Armatimonadia; order Armatimonadales; family Armatimonadaceae; genus CAIRTT01. The sequence continues at coordinate 641 of CAZSGJ010000168.1, read as the reverse complement.
CGCAGCCGCCATCGCCGCCGCCGAGCCCCCCTCCGCCTGACAGCCGCCCACCTCTGCCGCGAAGCTCCACGCCGTCGTGATGAAAACGCCGATAAGGCCCGCGGCAAGGAATGCAGCTGCAATATCGGCATCTGACTGACCGCGTGCCTCCGCAACCGCAATCACAATCCCGGGAAGCGCCGCGCACGCACCAGCCGTCGGCATCGCCACAATCACTCCCATGCTGGACTTGACTTCCATGAGGGCGGTGACATATGCAATCCCGATGTTGAGTGCGCCGGCATCCAGGAGCCTGCCATCCGCAAGTGCCGTCTGAAAGCCACCACTCTGGTACCCCAGCACACGGTCGGCATACTCGGTGCCCGCGAGGCCGCTCTGTATCGAATCCTTGAGGACCGTGACGATATCGCCCATCTTCGCGCGCAGCTCCCCGGTAGTGAGCCCACTCCGGGCGGCTTCGTAGCAAAGGGCGGCATCAAGGAGGGTGCCATCCGGGCCAAGGGTATCGAGCAACCCGGCGGCGGTCGAAAACGGGATATGACTGGTGACCGTCGTCTGGACCGGGAGAACGGGGCGGAGGTGGTGGATGCTCTTGATGCCCGTGACGCCGATGACATCATCCGCAAGGGCTTGCTCCGATG
>CAZSGJ010000167.1:0-4589 GCA_964606305.1 uncultured Armatimonadia bacterium | reverse complement strand
AGGGCGTCCGGAACTCCAAATGGAGTGAGTAGCCGGCGAAGCGCTGCTTTGTAATCGCATCGGATGCCTGCAAATACCCACCCTCAACCTTGCCACGCTCCCACGCATCCGCCGAGCGACCATTGAAAAGGACCACCGCGCCACGCGGCGCCTTCTTCCCAAGCGTCGGGCTCTTGCGCTCAATACGCTTGAGAGACTTAATGCGCTCAAGAGCATCCTCTGATTTGAGCAAAGTCCGCCCGCGCCCCGGCTCCCAGCCAGCCCCGGGGAGCCCGCCATCGAGGAGATAGCCATCGAATTTGCCCCCGCCCAGCGCCACCAACTGGAGTCCAACGCTGCGCCCCACATACTCTCCCTGAATCAAAAAATCAGGATCTTCGCGGCGCGCCAGCTCTGGATCTGACCAAGTCTGTCCTTGTCTCATAGGTTCTCTCCAAAGCGCCACCCTGCACGGGCAGGCTCTTTCACAAATGCATTCAATTCTGGATGGTTCGTAATCCGACCAGCACTCGCATCCCACTCAATCCGCGTATTGAAGCGCTGCGCCAGCACACCCAACAGAATTATCTCCGTGAGGTTGGCGGAGACGGAGAAGTTTGAGCCTGGCTCCGGACCTGCCCCCTTGATTGCGCGAATCCACTCTCGGAATGGCCCACCCTGAACACGCGGAATCGTCTTCGCGGGTGGACTGGCTTTCCAGGCAGCCTGGACCGGTTCAGGATAAATCCGCGGTTGACCGGCGTGCGTCCCGCAACCGAGGAGCCCCTTGGAACCAATCAGCAGACAGGCATTCCCTGCAATGTCATCCTTATCCATCCCAAATGTCTCAAATGCACCAGCCCTACTGAAGTCTGAAGCACCATCAAACCAGTCGAGAACCACCGGTCCGCGCTTTCCCTTCGCCGGGAAGTGGAAGCGTATGTGACTCGATGTTGGAATCAGCCCATTCAGCGAATCTGTCCGGTAGAGACACTCAACAACGGTTGGAGGGTCAAGGTCGAGCGCCCAGACCGGCGTGTCAAAGGTATGACAGCCGAAATCACCCAGCATCCCACTCCCGAAATCGTAAAATGCACGCCACTTATATGGAAGGTAGTCTCGGTAAAAATCACGCTTTGCCGTAGGACCAAGCCAGAGGTCCCAGTCTAAGCCGGCGGGGATAGGCGAGCGCGGCGGAGGCATCGTGGCAGGGTTGCCAAAATGCTCACCGCCCATGTTGGGTCCATCGTTGCGACACAGGACACGGGTGACATTACCGATGACACCGGCGCGAACGGCTTCAACGGAATTGCGGATGCCATCATCGGCGTGACCCTGGTTTCCCATCTGCGTGATGACGTTGTAGCGCAGCCTTGACTTGGCCAGCGTCCGGCACTGCCAAATATTGTGTGCGAGTGGTTTCTGCGTATAAACGTGGATCCCACGCTCCATCGCCATCTGGGTTGCCGGGAAGTGCGTGTGATCCGGTGTGCTGACGACAATGGCATCGATTTGCTTATGCATTTTGTCCAGCATTTTGCGGAAGTCATCAAAAAATGGCTGATTCGTTCGCCACTTCTTCATGTTCTCGGCACACTGGTTATGGTCGACATCACAGAATGCGACGAGGTTCTCCTCCGAGCAGCCCTGATTGTAAGGCTGCTGAGCAATCCATCCTCCAGAACCGACAAACGCAATATTCAGCTTGTCATTCGCCGATTTCCCTGGCTTACCTATAGCAAATGTCGACCGGCCCGCATCGGGTGTAAGAAGGAGATCACGCATCGCCTTACCCATCGCATCCCCGATGAGATAGTACGTCTCAGCATTGGTATTCCAGTGGTAGCCCTGCCCGGATGGCGACTCTTCCTGCGTACGCCAGAAATCGCGTGTTCCGACGAAGGCCACATTGCCTTGAAACTCTGGATACTTTGCGACCGCGGCTTGCGCCTTCATGAGTGACAGCGCCCGTGGATGTGTCTCGCTTGGACCGGTCATCCCGGTTTCGGCAATCACGAATGGGAGACGCTCAGCTCCGAGATCACGACGCAGATCACGAATCAGGCAGGCGAGGTTTTTCTCGTATTCATCATTGAAGGCCTGATTGACGCGGTCATTCCAGCCTTGGTGCCAGCCGATTCCGCAGAGTTCCGGAGTGTAGCCTGCAAGCTCTGGGAAGTCGGTCGGGATGCGGGCGATTGCGTGCCGGGTGCCATCCACCAGCTCGTTATAGTATTGTCCTACCGTGCCGCCGGCGCTGGGTGGCCGGAAATCCACTGCAAGACTTTTCCCACCCCATGCCCGCTTGATGAGGAGAACAGGCTCGCGGTAGTGCTCGCCCATAATCCATCCAAAGCCTAGCTCCGGACCAATCTTCTGCTCATCCGCGCCATAACCTACCGTTAGCTTACCCTTGCGGTTGAGATAGTGGATATAGACATCATCCCGGGTTCGCCAACCGCCCTTCGGGTCGACGAGATGCTTATACCTGGATGCCGATGCGGGCTCTCTGGCCAAGTATTCGAGCGACCCTTTACCGGCATTGCGTTTTGGATCGGCAGTGATAAATCCCTGCCCTTCCATATTGGACTGCCCGGCCAGCACAAAGACCTTCAGTGGCTTCTTCATGCCCGCGAGTATATCCGAATGCGTCTGCTTCGATATCTACTTGCCGTTGAGCTGGCGCGCGACTTCCTCAAGGATGTCTTTGTCGCCGCCCTTGCTAATTTGGTGCTTTGTGCCAGATGTGTCCCGCACTTCGATGCACCACTGCGGTGTACTTCGGCGATTGCTGTTTTGCATTTGGAAACCGCCCCAGGTAACCTTGGTGACTCTTGCCCGGTACGTCGGGTCAATCGCGATTTTCCGGATGCGCTTATAGCCAAGGAGATTAAATGTGGATGTCAGTGTGCCATCGTAGAAGTCGATGTCTTCTGTCCCCAGGCTGGCAGCGGATGTCGCCAGCATCCCGAGTCCGACCGCCCAGAACATCGAATAAAACAGCAGGAGAAAGAGTGCGGGCCACCCGAAAGCCTGCATCATCCCGCCAATCATAAATACGGCGTGGACGGTGGTGAAGCTGGTCCAGGCGACACCGAAGATACCGGTTCCGATAGCGGCGGGGATATTCCGATGCCGGGTTCTTGCAGCGATAGGTTGTTCAAAGCCTTTGCCGATGATGTCATCCACTTCGGATTGCGCGGCGCGGCGCGCGAGCTTTTCGCGGAGCTGCTCTGCGGCATCCTCGGCGTTTGCTGCCCCGGTTTCGAGGTAGGTGATGTGCGCTTCGGCATCCCGGATCATGTCTGGCAGGTGGCGGATGGCTTCATCGATTGATGTGACAATGCTTGGGTTTAAGCCCGCAGTGGCAATCTCACGTTGGAGCTGTCGTCCGGTTAGGAGCTGGTCTTGGAGGTCTGCAAGGTGGCGCTTTACGGCAGTTTTGGTGGATGGCGGTGTATCGAGGACAAGCGGGCTCATCCGTGTCATCCACTGGTAGGCTTCGAGCTCGAGGATGGCAGTTGTCTTTCCGGATGTCGAGTGATCTTCAGGCTCGAGGTGCTGCATGTTTCGATATCGTACCAAATGGACGGGTATGGCGATGTTGTGGAAGTTGGAGGGGTCGGGTAGACATTTCGGTCTGGCTTTACGAATAAATTCCAACATCAATATGGCAGGTTTTGACTAACCAAATGCCAAATCCGTGTAGGGGCGGGATGCCACTCCAGCCCGCTTTACCGATGATAAAAATGCTAAAAGAGAATACACGCGGACTGTCCCTCACGCGAAGGTTGTGAGTTCCCATCGCGTGGTTGCAAGCAAAATCCGAAAGTGGTAAGTTGCCGTCAGGCGGACCCAATACCTGTTTTGGAGGATTTCGCCATGAGTTCTGCATATTCCGCCTGGATAGCGGATTCTACATACTCTTCTACAGTGCATGAGCCGGATGTTTCCACGACATTCTTGTTGGACACCAATGTCCTAATCGATGTTGCAGGTGGAACCCCGTTAGGTTTTTCCGATGACGTCCTCATCCTAGTTAGCGCAATAAGCCTTGTAGAGCTTGCGGCGCCAAGACATATGGATCTTGAGGCAGCAGAATCTCTTGTCGATGATGTGAGTAGCGGGGAAGTGATTCCGTTAACGCGCGACATTTCCCGGATGGCAGTCGAACTGAGATCAGTTCAGTCACTTAGTGTTATCGATGCATGTATCGCTGCGACCGCTTGCATCAAGAATGCAACCTTAGTAACCAATGATCGTCAATTGAGACGGCATCCGGTTCTGACAACTTGTCCATTCCCATTACGCCTGAAAGAAGAGGATAGCAACCAATGAGTCCAGATGCACCTGAAGGACGCTATGACTACCTGGTAAAGGCTTTACGAAAGATTGCTGAAGGTAAGACACCGGAAGAGATTGAAGCGTGGAAGGCTGAGATTGACCGAGGGAGGCATCCGCAGCTGTATTGTCAAACGTGTGGATCGTCGCTTGAACCAGATACGTCTGCAGAGCCGCCGTCAGCATGCACCTCAGAAGAAAATAAGCCCACACCCGAATCCAGAAATTAGGGTTTCATAGTCCAAAATTCATACGGGCAGGCCCAGAGG
>CAZSGJ010000166.1:0-4605 GCA_964606305.1 uncultured Armatimonadia bacterium | reverse complement strand
CCGACATTCCCTATGACCGCTTCTCGATGCTGCAGCTGGCAGGTGATTTACTGCCGGATGCCACGGAAGAAGACCGCATCGCAACGGCCTTTCATCGAAACACGCCTACTAACGATGAAGGCGGCACGGATGACGAAGAGTTCCGGACGATTGCCGTCAAAGACCGTGTGGACACGACTGGTCAGGTATGGATGGGGCTGACATTTGGCTGCGCGAAGTGCCATACCCACAAATACGACCCAATCACGCAGACCGATTACTACCGTTTTTATGCGATATGGAACCAAACCGAGGATGCGGACCGCTACGATGATGGCCCAACCATCAGTGGCCCGACGCCTGCTCAGAAAGCTGAGCTTGCCAAGCTCGATGCATCCCGCAAGGCTCTCAGCGTCGAGCTGCATTCCGGTGATGCAAAGCGTACAGCGGCATTCCAAAAGTGGTCGGATGCACAGAGTGCACAGGGTACATGGAAACGGATTCAGCCTACAAACGTAACGTCAATCAATGGAGCCAAAGGTACGCCTCGCCCTGACCGGGCTATTGTTGTCAGTGGCACGCACGCGCGTACCGAAGCTCTCACCGTAACGCTTCCTTTGGATCAGCCAACTGCCGGGATCCGCCTGGATATTCTCAAAGACAAATCTCTCCCCAATATGGGACCTGGACGCTCAGCAAGTGACCAAAATGTCGTCACGAGCGAAGTCGTCCTTCAGGAACTAACAGAAAATGGCACGCTGATTCCACTACGCATCGTCGCGGCGAAAGCCGACATTGAGCAGGGAGGCTGGCCGGCCGCAGATGCCATCGATGGCAAACCGGGATCCGGCTGGGCATTTTCTCCAGAGAACAACCGCCAGCATGCGATTGTGTTCGATCTTGAACGCACCGTCAGTGCTGGCAGCAAGCTGATTGTAAAGATGGAATTCAATTATCCGGAGCTATCAGCGGGTTGCTTCGCGCTATCCACTGCTTCCTCAAAGCAAACTGCGCGTGCCGTCCAACCACCCGGTATCGCAGAGCTTCTCCTAGTCCCGCCTGCCGAACGCACTGCAGAAATGCAGGAGTTCATTGACATGGCATTTTTATCCACATATCCGGATGGTGCTGACTTTCTTACCCGTCTTAACACGCTAAAAGCGGCTGAAAAATCGGTGCGTGACAATTTCCCAAACACACCAATCATGCGTGAGCTGGACCCACAGCGTGCTCGCATCACTAAGGTTCATAACCGTGGAAGTTTTCTGGACCAGGGCGCTGTAGTATCCGCTGCGCTACCCGGGACATTTGGGAAGCCAGGCGTGACGAGCCCAACCCGTCTGGATGCCGCCAAGTGGCTGTTTTCCGCGGAAAATCCATTGACTGCACGTGTGGCCGTCAACCGACTTTGGGCGCGCTTGTTTGGTCGAGGGATTGTTGAGACGGAAGAAGACTTTGGTACGCAGGGTGGACAGCCAAGTCATCCCGAGCTGTTGGATTATATGGCAGTCGTGTTTCGGGATGACCTGAAGTACTCACAAAAGGCACTTCTTAGGCTGATGGTGACGAGCCGGACGTATCGGCAGAGCGCCGCACGCGCAAAGGATGCATGTCGGGTTGACCCTGAAAACCGATGGCTCAGCGGAATGCCGAGGGTTCGTTTGTCAGCGGAAGTCATTCGTGATCAGGCACTTGCCGTCTCCGGACTCCTCTCGACAAAAATGGGTGGACCTCCGGTAATGCCTCCTCAGCCACCGGGAATCTGGAAGACGCCATACTCCGGAATGCAGTGGGTGACATCCACAGGGGAGGACCGCTACCGCCGCGGGATGTATACCTATTGGCGACGCTCCAATCCGTATCCTTCGATGCTCACGTTTGACTCCGGCCAAGGGGATGTCTGTACGATGCGTCGAATCCGGACAAACACGCCATTGCAGGCACTTGTCACGATGAATGATCCCGTATATGTGGAGGCAGCGGGGGCACTTGCAGCAAGCGCTATGAACGCAACCATCGATGCGCGGGGGCGGATTCAGTGGATGTTTGAGCGGGCGACGGGTCGACCGGGAACGTCTTCTGAAATTGCTCCCCTTCAGCGGTTGCTAAAGACAGCATTGGGCCGCTATCGGGGCAAAGGTAGTGATAAGGCAACCGCATTACTTCTTGCGGCAAATGTAGATGTCGGCAAGAGTACGGACATTGGAATGCATGCCTCACTGACGGCCGTCGCAAATGCAATTCTCAATCTGGATGAGGTGCTGATGCGACCGTAGTGTACAGTGTATGAATACCTGAACAAATTGATGAATCTGGTGAAAGCCGCTATAACCGACGGGTTCATTTACATCTACAAACTGAATTTGTGGAAACTTATCGGTTTGGATAAACGTCATTCGACATATTGATAATCGATTTGCATTGATCATTTAAGGATTACTGGTGAAGCCGATGAAACTGGCATGGACACTTGGACTTACGGGTTTATTGATGGTGGGTATCACGTTCACGGCAGGTGCACGTCCTGAAGCTCCATCCAGGAAGGCAGCAGCTGGTTTGCTGTCAAGGATTCCCACAGTCAAAGACATCAAAAACCGCCAGACTTCGCTCAGCCAGCTTGCCGGTCCCAAAGGCCTTGTCATCGCGTATACAAGCACATCCTGCCCGGTTACGAAGCGCCAGCTTGCAAATATTGCACAGCTGGAAGATCAGTTCCGGGCTAAAGGTATCAACTTCGTTTACGTAAACCCGATTGAGACTGATTCCATTGCCGATGCCAACCGTGTTGCAGCATCTACCGGACTGAATGGCAGCTATGTCATTGATACCGATAAGGCAATCTCACGTGTCCTTGCTCCAAGAACGACTGCCGAAGTGTTTGTCTTCAATGCTAAACAGGAGCTCGTTTACCGAGGCGCCGCAGATGACCAATACTCAGTCACAGGTTCGCTACCTAAGCCACGTAATCAATGGCTACTAAGTACACTTGGAGCAGTCGTGGCCGGCAGAAAGCCTGCAACGGCGAATGTTGAGCCAAGTGGTTGCGCACTGGAACCTGTCGCTGAAGCTCCGGCTACTGCGGTTACTTACTACGAAACCGTCGCCCCCATCATCCAAAAGAACTGCGTCTCCTGCCACCGTACAGGAGGAATCGCACCATTCAAGCTGGACACGATTGCAGATATCAAAGCCCACGCCGGGATGATCAAGCAAACCATCGAGCAGGGCACCATGCCTCCATGGCAGGCAGCACCCGCTGTTGGGACCACGACATCACCTTGGGTCAACGACTGTTCTCTTCCCGCGGCAGACAAGAATACGATTCTGACGTGGCTAAGCGGACCACGCGCCCTTGGAAACATTGCCAAGGCGCCTAAACCTCTCCCAGCCATCAAGGATGGCTGGACGCTCGGTCAGCCAGACATGATTGTGACCATGCCACAGGCGTTGTTCGTCCCGGCTACCGGCGTGATTCCGTACAAGATCATGGATGCCGAAGTCAAAATCACAGAAGACAAGTGGGTCCAGTCGGTCGAGGTTGTGCCGGGCGCGAAACAGGTTGTTCACCACGTCCTGATCTTTATCCGTAAGCCTGGTGTGTTCACGGTAGATGACCTGAACGAGCGCGCAAGCTTCTTTGCAGCGTATGTGCCAGGTACATCAACGGCCGCATGGCCGGAAGGTCTCGCGAAAAAGCTGCCAAAGGGAACCGTGCTTCGCTTCCAAATGCACTATACGACGAATGGTACGGCAGTCTCGGATCAGACCAAACTTGGAATCCGCTTTGCAACCAAGGCACCTGAGCACGAGATCAAGGTGACGGGCGTCTCCAACACACGATTCCGTATCCCACCGGGAGACCCGAATTATAAGGTTGTGTCATCGCTGCCAATCCCGATGGACATAAAGATGACCGCCCTGATGCCGCACATGCACGTCAGAGGTAAGGCTGCAAAGTATGAGCTCGTGTTCCCGGATGGTACACGCAAGCTCCTCCTTGATGTCCCTCGTTACGACTTCAATTGGCAACACACGTATCGATATGCTGAGCCATTGATGGTTCCTAAGAACAGCCGTCTTGAGTACACCTGCTGGTTTGATAACTCGCCTGCGAACAAAAACAATCCTGATCCAAAGCGTGAAGTGCCGTGGGGTCCGCAAACCTTTGATGAGATGCAGCTGGGCTACATTGAGTACTACGCTCTGGGCAAAGATGACACCACAGAGTTAGTGGATGAAGATCAGGCGCTGGACAGCATGTTCGAGAACATGTTTGGTCAGATCGACAAAAACTCAGATGGCGTGGTCACGCGCGATGAATTTCAGAATCCGGCATTTGCTCTCCTCGACAAAGACAAAGATGGCAAGTTAACCAAGGATGAAGCCAAAGTCATTATGCAGTTCATCGGGCGAAGTGGCTTCGGTGGCGGTCAAGGTGGATTTGGCGGGCGTGGTGCAGGACGGGGACGCGGTGCATTCCCGTTAGGTGGAGGCGCCCCTCAGAAGCCGTAAAGTGATCTAGGGATTGTGAAAATAAAGGCCGACTGCGTAAACGCGTAGTTGGCCTTAGTTTTTTTGGTATCTCAAGAGTGGAACAGGTCGCATTTGCTTCATTCGCCGGCTGCT
>CAZSGJ010000165.1:1898-4652 GCA_964606305.1 uncultured Armatimonadia bacterium | reverse complement strand
CGAGGACGGGACATTGCGACCGACAAGTATGGGCGTATCGCCATGAGCGAGCCCGTGCGTGTTGATGTCAACCCGGATGAGCGTAAACGTCGCAATGTTTATCAGTTCACAGGGCTGATTCAGTTGATTGACCGCAATGCAGATAAGGGGAAGCCTTTCAGAGCTGCTAAAACCCCGAGTCAATCGCAGGATTCCTATCCCGCATTCAAGCATGTCATCTATGTCATTAAGGAAAACAGAACCTACGACCATGTTTTCGGAGATGTAAAGGGGGCTAATGGCGATCCCGAGCTATGTTTATATGGCGGAAAAATTACGCCGAATCACCACAAGCTGGCAAACGAGTTTGTACTTTTGGATAACTATTACTGCAATGGTGTCCTGAGTGCGGATGGTCATTCGTGGACAACGGAAGGCAATGCAACCAGCTTCTTTGAACGATCGTTTGGCGGCTGGACCCGTTCGTATCCGTACGGTGATGAGCCATTGGCGATTTCCCAAACAGGGCATATTTGGGATGCTGTGATGGCGGCAGGTAAGTCATTTTTGAACTTTGGGGAGTATGACACTGCAGGGATGCCACGTGGCGAGACGTATGCCAGCTTAATTCGCAAGGCGCAGCAAGGTCTGCCACTACCAGAGTCCAGCCAGCTGATCGGGATAGAGCGTGTCCGTCAGCACAGTGTACGGGCGTATCCGGGCTGGAACATGAACATCCCGGATCTACTCAGGGTGAGAGTCTTCAACGAGACATTCAACCGCCTTGTAAAGGAGAAGCGGGTTCCGAATTTTATGACAGTGTACTTCCCTCAGGACCATACCAGCGGCTCTGCTCCAGGAGCACCTACTCCGGCCGCGCACGTTGCGGACAATGATGCCGCCCTCGGACAGCTTGTAGAAACCGTTTCCAAAAGTCCTGTGTGGAAAGACACCGTGATTTTTGTCGTTGAGGATGACCCTCAGGATGGAGTTGACCATGTGGATGGCCACCGGTCCGTGTGTCTTGTGATCAGTCCCAGGACGCGTAAGCTTGGCGTAAACTCAACGTTCTACAATCAAGGGTCGGTGCTTCGAACCATCAAGGGTATTCTCGGTACCAAAGGTCTAACACGAACGGAAGCACTTTCGACGCCGCTCGTGGCATGCTTTGGACCTAAGTCCGACCTAAAACCATACAAAGCTCTCCCGGCACAGATAGACCTGTTCGCAACGAATCCAAAGTCGGTTTCGGGCTTTTCTTATGACCTTACAAAACCCGACAGAGTGCCGGAGGATTTATTCAATCGTGACCAGTGGGCTGTGATGCGTCCAAACCAGCGCTATCCAGCAGAGCTTGCGGGTTCGCATGGGCGTGGCCTGAAAGCACTTGGCTTACATGCCGAGCATGGCACAGGCGGTGTGGCCGACTCAGATGACTAGCGCTTAGGTTCCGTTGCTGATGCCCCATTGGAACCGCTGCTTGTCGCAAAAGTCAAGAAACGCCTCTGGGTTGATGGCCTCAGAATCAGTAAATGCTTCTAGCCCGGGAAGTGCCATAGCAGTTTCGAAGTCATCCGCGCCGCGGTCATCCACCGTGTGGAAGACAAGCCTCGAGACTCCGGCCGTCCGAGCGGCGACGACCTGCATGATGGCCATCAGGGAGCGGTTCCCCCCATATGCGCCCGTTCCCCACCAGCCTGTGTGGATGGTGCAGCCATCATGTGTATCAGAATCCGATGCGCCGGCTTCGGATACGGCTCCATAGAACGCTGTAAGTGCGGTCTCCCAAATGTCTAGCAATGTCTCACGTGTGTAGGTTCCTGAACCACCCGGAGGTGCATCCATGGCGATTATGTTGCTGACCGTTGGTGGCTTGATTGGGGTGCATGCCGTGATGACATCGGCTGCTGGCGCAATTGCGAACGCATTTCCGTAGAGTCCGGTGGTGGTGTCTAAATGGACATGACGGAGAATGCCTCGGATGAGAAGTGGGCGCGGAGAAAAGTCGTTACTAAAGTCTCGAGTCTGCGGTTTGATTGCGGTGCCAGCCATTGCATGGCGGAGGCAGCTTGCAACCGGGTGCTCTGCAATTTGCAGCTCATCCTGTGCGAGGAGGTTATCCTCTCCGTAGTTAAACAACCACTTGTCGGCAAAATTCACACACCACTCGCTCCCATTACGGGATGCCTCAGTATCCTCATAGGGGTAAATGCCGACATGTGTTTCCACAATCGTCTCGTGGCTTATTGTGATGGGTTTCAATGTGTCGGCAGGACGCCAGGCGCTGACTGTCAGCTCTCCCGTATGGGTATAGTCACGAGGAATTGCGATGCTAAGGACACGCTTTTTGTTCTCATTTCGTGGCAGGTTTGGAAATTCCCGAAAGAGTGATGCGTTATCAAAGGTCAGTTTTGCTTCACAAGTGGCAGTCATCACCAATGACTATAACATGGTTGCAATCACAACGACCATCAGCGCTGCAGTATGGCCTTCTTCACCATCGGGGCGAGTACGTCTGTCCAGATCATGTAACCAGCAGGCGTCATGTGGAGTCTGTCAGAGACGTAAAGCTCATCTCGAAACTTGCCATCCGCGGTCAGCATCGGCGTAAAGACATCTGCAAATTCCACATTTCGGACACCCTTGATGTAATCGGAGGCGAGGTTGTTGTATTCGCGGACCTTGGCGAGGTGCTTCTCTGGGATTTAGTGGCTCATTAAGACCATCAGCGCTGCAGTATGGCCTTCTTCACCATCGGGGCGAGTACGTCTGTCC
>CAZSGJ010000165.1:0-1798 GCA_964606305.1 uncultured Armatimonadia bacterium | reverse complement strand
GATGTAATCGGAGGCGAGGTTGTTGTATTCGCGGACCTTGGCGAGGTGCTTCTCTCTTGATGGACTGGGTTTTAGTGAGACAACGATAATCCTGGTGTTTGGGTCGCTTTTGTGAACCAGTGCGATGAACTGCTTGAGGTCTTCCAAAACTCTTCGTACCGGGACGCCCGCATTGATGTCATTTTCGCCAGAATAGACCACGACGACCCTGGGTTTGTATTGAAGGACGAGGCGGTCGACAAAATAAACGGCATCCGCCAGCTCAGACCCGCCGAATCCCATGTTGATGACCGGGATGCCGTTGAAGTCCCTGGTGAGCGTTTTCCAGTTTTTGATACTTGAGCTACCGGTAAAGACCACTCCACCGTGCAAGTCAGGTCGTTTGGCAGCTTTTGCCTCCAGTTTTGAGATTTCCGTATCCCATTGTTCATGCTTTCCGGGCTTTGGTGGAGCGATTAGTGCAATTGCAAGTGCTGCAGCGAGCCATGGGTTCATCGTGGTTGTTTCCTAAAATTTGCGGATGCTATTTATGTCATCAGGACGCTTCTGGAATCCGACCAGGCGCCCAGAGATTGCGGACATCCTCCCCTCGCCGATGGCGAAGCTGTAGGTCCGTCAGAAACGCAGAGAATCCTACTGTAGGCTTCCATCCGGTGAGTGCATAAATCTTACTCAGATCATGTTGCTCGACTTCGGCGGGGATATCGATGCCATATGCATCAATGAGTTCAGTACTACCCGGGACGACCTGCTCACACCAGACCTCCCAGTACATCGGAAACTTTTGGAGGACGACAGCAGGAATGCCATGATCTGTATGGACTACGCTGCTGAAGATTGTGTATCGTCCATCCATACCGGCGGAGATAGCAGCGACATTGGACGCAGCGATATCACGGACATCGACGCCATTGCGTAAGAGCTTCGCCCCGAAGTCCAGATACCGTTTAGGTACAAAGTCGTGATACCTGAGCATTGCAACGGCTGCCCCGGTTTGCACATGATAACCTCGGCACATTTCCTCGCCGACAACTTTTGTTACGCTGTAAACCGATCCATGCCCATACGCCATCGAGGATGCATAGACAACGGTCCGAATATTGTTTTGCTTGCATGCCTGCAAAATGTTGTAGGTGCCATTAGTGTTTACGGCCCAGATGGTGTCATCCGACACGGGCGGAATATAGCCACAGTGCCATGCTGCGAGGTGTACAACCGCATCGGTCCCCGTGACGGCAGCGTTGCAATCTGCAGCCGTACGCGTGTCACACCTAACGAACTCTGCTCCCTCCGGGACTTCTGCAGGACGTGCGATATCTGCCATACGGACGCGAAAGCCAGCAGCAAGCAGGGCATTTGTTGTTTCAAGCCCCGCGATGCCGGATGCTCCGGTTACCAGTATGAACGCACTCATGGAATCCCTATCCTATCAAATTGCACTGGCAACTATACGGATATTGACGGGCAAACAAATTGTTGATTACGCAACATACAACGTGCATCAGGTGATGCCATGAGCTGTAACAGGATTATGTCGGTACCAATAAAAAGTGCGATTCTGACAGCAATGTCAAAGTACGTTTCGACGGCAGGGCTGCACTATGAAAATGTGGAGGCATACGTTTCTCTTGAACGCAAGCTCGCCACACTTTGTGTCTGACAAATCGTTGCTCATCCCATCACATTTCGAAAAATCAACGAATCTGGGACTACTGTCACGACACGGTATCCTCACAAAAAACAGCCCGGCGGGAATCCACCGGGCTGTTCGACTGTAGAACGACGTGATTACTTCTTC
>CAZSGJ010000164.1:0-4695 GCA_964606305.1 uncultured Armatimonadia bacterium | reverse complement strand
ATCGCCGGATGGCCACAGACCTCAACCGCTCGATGTCCACGCAGACAACGGGAGGGGCAACCTGATGTCGCGCCTAATCGACACATCACGGGTGCTTAGCCAATGCATCTAACGCCTGAGGTTCTTGGTGATGCCCGGTGCGTGGATGTCATCCGCAAGCGCTCGCTTGTCAACATCGCACAAACAACCCAGTCGGCATACAGAGACAACACCGTTCCTGAAACACTTTCGGGTGTTCAGCGTAACTGGCTCAAGAAGACCAAGCTCAATCCTGACAGTGAGCTCGCGAAGTTACTGATAGGTGCAACGCGAATCTATACATCCCAGGTTTCCGGCGGCCTTACATGGGGTTTTGGCCTGGGCTGTGGAATCCCTGCCTGCATGATGCTGGGAATGGGAATTTTCCAAGGACGTCCAGAGGGATTTATTATTGGCGGGCTGATGTCAACACTTAGCATTGGCGGAATTATTTTTGGACAAGAGGTTCCGAAGGAGTCGTACAAGAAATGGCTGACCACTCCCCTGCATACCGCCGAGCTCGATGACATCCTGAAAGAAGAAAAAGACCCACTCTACAGGACTTTTATTCTGCTGGTCCGGGATGCCATATCTCAGAAAAACCTCCCTCGCGACACAGAAGACAATGTCACGGCTGCAATTACCGCGCTGGGAGCGGCCATCCACCGCCTCCCTGACCCAGGTACAGCACTTGAGCCTATCGACAGCGCAACCCTGCGCACACAGGCACAGCAGCTCCTCGAACAAGCGCAGGGCGAAGCCGATACCGTAATCCGTGACTCGCTCGTCCGACGTGTTGAGGCACTTGTCAGGTCCGCCGATTCCGCCGATGAAACACATCAGTGGCTTCGTCGCACGACCTACCTGCGTCAGGAACTCGATGCACAGATAACCAGCCTTCGGCATTCCCTGCAGTCAAATCTTGATAATGAAATCGCAATCGGAACCATCAAGCGTGCAGCCAATGAGGCGACAACCCTCGGGCGTGAAGCCTCAAAGCTTAAAGAGGCAACGCTAGAGCTGGATCGTTACCTTGCCGCGAGCGATACACAAATCGTCGAACAAGCGGTCAACCAACAAACCTTGTAGTCCACGCCTAGAGACAACAACGCAGATTTCTCCATCCGGCGGACGGTTTGGAAACGCTTTGCAAGCACAATCCGCCGGATGACAGACTTCCCGGACGCCATCCTGCGATGATACGACAGCAGGTCATGGTTGCGATTACGGCTTTCTATCACTTTGTCCCGCTGACCCCTGAACAGGTCGATGCTGTCGTTACTCAGCTCAACACACTTGGACCAGAGCTGGCGGTCCGTGGGCTGGTTCTCGTTGCTCCGGAAGGCATTAATGGCACCGTCTGCATGCCCCCTGAAAACATGGATGCCTGGAAGGCGGCTGTCAGAGAGATTGTCTTCGGAAGGGATGTTATCTTCAAAGATGCAACCGCCGACGACTATGTCTTTCCACGGTACAAAGTTGATATCAGGACAGAGATCGTTACCGCCGACATGCCAGGCGTCTTCCCGACGACAACAAAAAACAACCACCTGACGCCGCAGGAATGGCATGAGACGATTGTGAATGACCCGAACGTTGTCATAATCGACACTCGTAATGACTACGAAGTCAAAATCGGTAAGTTCAAAGGTGCGGTTGACCCAAATCTCGATGTCTTTACCGAGTGGCCAGAGTACGTCGAGAACAACCCACTTGATAAGGACACCAAGGTCCTGATGTACTGCACGGGTGGCATCCGCTGTGAAAAGGCGATTTTCGCGATGCAGGAGCGCGGCTACAGCAATGTCTGGCAGCTTGAAGGCGGGATTCTGAAGTACTTCGAAGAGTTCCCCGATGTCGGCGTCTTCGAAGGTGAGTGCTTTGTTTTCGATGACCGCATTGCAGTAACGCCCGAACTCAAGCCCACAGAACGCTGGGGACGCTGTCCGCATTGCGGTGACCCTGCCGATGTTCCAACAGAGTGCCCATATTGCGGAGAACACGCCGTCATCTGCGATAAGTGTGAAACGCTGATTACAAACGGCGAAACGCACCGCAGGGCCTGCAGCCGCAACTGCGCCACCCACGTCAAGCGTGGAACAACACCGCGGCGGAGACGCACCGTGGCAACGCCAGCGGCAGATTCAACAACAGCCTAAACCTGCTTGTTACAGCTGATGGTCATGGTTGGTATGAGTGGTCGCACCGCCATGCTGCTGGGTCGCGCGTAGCATTTTGACCTCACTAACCAGCTCACGAATCATCTTGTCCTGATATTTGAGGTGCTCCATTATGACTCGAATCTCAGCCTCAGCCTTGATGTTCGTCTCGTAGTCACTGTTGGCCTGACGTCGATCCTTCTCCGCCTGCCGGTTCTGACTCATCATCACAATCGGACCCGTATACGCCGCCTGAAAGCTCAGTGCAAGGTTCAACAGGATAAACGGGTACGGATCCCATGCTTTGTCAGAATGCTTCATCGCCAAGACAACATTAATGGCTATCCACATGACGAGGAGGACACTTTGGATAGCAATAAATGGCCACGAACCAACAGTCGCCGCGACCAAATCCGCAAGAATTTGTGCATGTGTGCGGTTTTGTTCAAACTCGGCATCCACATTCTTGATAGATGGATGCGTATGCTCGAACTGCGTAACCGGACCAGCCCCGAGGTACATGTCATCCATGTCATCACCCTACCACTCAACCGGATTTTGCATGGTATGCCATTCAGCCGAATCGAGTGGACGTGGTCCTAAACAGTAAGGCCATCGGTGTCACATTGCACAGCAATGCAGCTGACAATCCACACACATGACCAGTTTCTTAACGTTCCGAAACGCAGACAGACCGCTTGCTTATCCGAGGATAATTATCTTGTCCCCAGAGACCGACACCTGATTACGCAACACAGCCGTCCAGCGATCGGTTCGGTTTAGCGCCATCCACTGCAACCCGGAATCTGTAGCTGCCTCGCCCACTTCGGTTGTTTCAGGAATGTTTCGCCACGCAATGGCAACATTTGCCGTCGGGGCAAAGACTGTATGCCCTGGGCTCATAAACCAGTAATCAACTTGTGCAAGCTTTTCATTCAGGACACCAAACGCGGTGACTTGGTTTTCACGGGATGCTGTCTTCAGGACTATCCTCCCATTGATCCGCCCGGCGAGTGGTGAAAGCGCAATGCCATCCGGGACAAAGCCCATCCGCTGCTGCATCGCGAGCGAAATCGTTACCTTACGCTCTGCCTTACCGGTAGTGACGAGCGAAACATCTCCCGCACCGCGTGTCACAACCGTGACACCTTTATCAAAGGAATGAGAACTTTCAGTTCCGCCTCCAGCTAACGCTGTTCTCGCTATTAGCGCACGACCGGTAGCAACACAAACTGTTGCGACAGCCGAGACATTTGGCTGCGGGTTTGCGAGCGTAATCCGGATATCTTTATTGCCATACCAATCCCAGTGGGTTGATGACGCATCCAAACGGCCGGCAGAGCAAACCTTCAAGGTCTGAAGATCCAAAACTACAATACGTTTGAAGCCTGCTGCACCATTACCACCATCAAAGGTATGTACCATTCCAAGCTGCTTGCCATCCGGGGATGTCTTCAAATCTCCGTAGTGGTGACCGACACCCTGACCCGCATAAAGCATCTTGCTACGTCCGGATTGCAGATCGACACAAAATATCTGATCTGATTTTGGTCCGTCCACCTGTGATTTACTAAAGTACGCGAGGCGACTATCCGATGACGTTGCAAAGCTACCGACATTGAATGCCCCCTTGGTAACCTGCACATGCCGTTGGGATGCAATGTCCGCGATGTAGAGATGTTTGGTACCAACAACAGGCACTGCGTTGCCGGTAAACACCTGTCCGCAGAACAAAATACGGGGCTTACGGTTTTCACTTGAAGTGGGAGTTGCTGTCATCGTGGTCTGGTCCATTTACAAATTAGTGTAATTCTATAAACTGTTTAGCAGAACTAAAGCAAATCGAATGCCAAAGCATTCATCCAACGTACCAGTTTCCACAAACATCCCGGTTCGAATTCCGTTAGAATCCACCAACGATGTCCTTTCAAGCTAATTCCTCGTCTCGTTCCACCCTCGCCGATGACATGGCGCAGCGCGCACTCCGCTTCTTTTTGGATGCTAGCCACCCAGAATCCGGCCTCACGCTGGACCGTACAAAGAACACACTCGGCTCAGCAGGACAGACACGCATCGCAAGCATCGCCGCAACCGGCTATGCCATTACGGCATTTTGTATTGGTGTCCACTACGGCTGGCTTGACCGCCGTACCGCGGTATCGCGTATCGAGCGGGTGCTCAAGACCATCGAGACCAAACTGGATGGCAAAGCAGGCTTTTACTACCACTTCATCGATTGGGAAACCGGCAAGCGTGAATGGAATTGTGAGCTCTCCAGCATCGACACCGCTCTCCTTCAGCTCGGACTCATCATGGCTGCAAACGTCTTCGGTGGAGCAATCGCCGAGCGCGTCAATAGCATCCTCGCGAAGACGGATTGGCAGTGGATGCAAAATCGCAAGACCGGTGATGCATCCGATAGCT
Source organism: uncultured Armatimonadia bacterium (assembly GCA_964606305.1). GTDB lineage: Bacteria > Armatimonadota > Armatimonadia > Armatimonadales > Armatimonadaceae > CAIRTT01. The sequence goes on along the minus strand of CAZSGJ010000164.1, from coordinate 94 downwards.
GTGTCAGCATGGGATGGAAACCTGAAAGCGGCTTTCTCGACAGTCGCTGGGACCACTACGATGAGAGTCCTTACCTCTATATTCTCGCCCTTGG
>CAZSGJ010000163.1:0-4696 GCA_964606305.1 uncultured Armatimonadia bacterium | reverse complement strand
AGGCCATCAAATACGATGACCACAACCTGATGATGCCTCCAAAGGGTCGGATTCCGCAGGCTCAGATTGCAGCGATTGAGGCTTGGATTCGTGGCGGTGCTCCGATGCCGGACGACAAGGCTGTGCCTGCACCAAAAGCCGCTGTAACCACTGATTTTACGACCGTCATGAAGCAGCGTCGCAAGCACTGGGCATATCTCCCAGTGAAGCAACCTGCTGTACCCAAGGTTGCAAATCAGGCGTGGGTTCGGAACCCAATTGATGCCTTCATCGCATCCGGATTAGCTGCCCAAGGTCTTAAGCCAAGTGCCAAGGCAGATAAGCGAACGCTCCTCCGCCGCGTGACGTTTGACCTCACGGGCCTTCCGCCAACTCCGGATGAAATCACGGCATTCCTTGCAGATACCCGTCCCGATGCCTACTCCCGTGTGGTTGATCGCTTGCTCGCTAGTCCAGCTTACGGTGAGCGCTGGGGCCGCCACTGGCTGGATCTCGTGCGGTACGGCGAGTCGCTCGGACACGAGTTTGACTTTGATATGCCGAATGCGTGGAAATACCGCGACTATGTCATCCGGGCCTTCAACGAAGATGTCCCTTACAACCGTTTTCTGACCGAACATCTCGCTGGAGATACGCTCGCCAATCCACGCTTTGACAAAGTTACGGGCTGGAATGAGAGCATCACGGCAACTGGATTCTTCTGGCTTGGTGAAGGGAAGCACTCCCCTACGGATGTCCGACAGGAGCAGGCTGATCGCTTTGACAACCAGATTGATGTCATCGGCAAGGCGATGTTAGGTGTGTCTGTAAACTGCGTCCGGTGTCATGACCACAAATTTGATCCGATTCCAGCGCGGGATTACTACGGCATTTATGGAATGCTAAAGAGTAGCCGCTACGAACAGGTGGTCGTCAATGACCAGGCATTTGGTCCAGTCGCGCGGGATGCATCCGGTGTGACGAATGCGCTCGACCGCAAAGCACTGAGTTCTGACCTCGTGGCTGGGATTGGCAACCTAACCGATGCTCAGCTGACTGGTGCCGCGAATGCTGCCCCGATACCAATGACTCCGGGGACGGATACTTTGGATGCGTGGCGTGCAACCGGTATCGCATTCCCCAAAATCGCGCAGCCAGGAGACCCAATCCTGTCTACAGACCCGAACAAACAGCTACGCGGGTTTGTGGCACGTCCGATGATGCATAGTGGCATCACCCCTCCAAAGTTCGAAGGCGTCATGCGCTCACCGAACTTCCGGCTTACAAAGCGCTACGTGCATGTCCGGGTTGCAGGACGACGGTCGAAGGTCAACCTGATGGTCGATAACTTTATCGTTATCCGTGGCCCAATCTTTGATGTCGTTGAGCTCAACCTCGATACAGACCAGTTCCAATGGCGGACGATTGATACGCAGTTCTGGCCGGGGCGGGAAGCGTACTTTGATGTTCAGGACTCCCCGATGGCTACCGTGTCGCAGGGAGCTCCGCTCGACCGTGCTGTGCACGGTTGGGCTGCATTTGATGGCTATGTCATCAGCGACTCGCCGGTGCCTCCTCAGGATGCAAAAAACCCGTTATCCGGGATGCCAGCTGCTGAGATACGTACTGCTCTCATATCCGTCGCATCAAAAATGGCTGCAAATGGACCGTTTGCGCAGGCAGATATGCCGGCGCTTGCTACATTGGATGTCTTAGCCCGCCGAGGCGAACTCACAGCGTCAAGCCAGACAGCCACTGTTCAGCAGTGGGCCGCCATCGATGCGCGTACACCTGCTGCAGAGCGTGCTCCAGGCATGGTGGATGGTGCATCCGGGACGGATGAGCAAGTCTTTATCCGCGGAAATCACCGTGCACTCGGCGAGCAGGCTCCACGCCTTCAGCTCGCTGTGACATTCACTGAAAATAAGAAGATTGAGCCTGCAAAGGGCTCCGGACGCGCTGAGTTTGCCCGCATGGTCACAAGCGCAAGCCATCCGCTGACTGCACGCGTCATGGTGAACCGGCTTTGGCACCACCACTTCGGAACCGGCATCGTAAAAACCGTCGATGACTTCGGTATCAATGGTGACCGCCCGACGCATCCGGAGTTACTGGACTGGCTGGCAACCAACTTTACATCCAATGGATGGTCTGTAAAGAAGCTCCACAAGCTGATTGTGACATCGGCGACCTATCAGCAGGTCAGTGTCGCAGACCAACCTGCAGCGCTGCGCAAGGATCCAAACAATCGACTGCTTTGGAAGTACCCTGTACGGCGTCTCGAAGCAGAAGCGATCCGGGACAACATTTTGGCGGTGTCGGGTTCGCTCAACCGCACGATGTACGGTCCATCGGTGTTTGTCAACCTCGATCCGGGCACGGATGGACGTGGGTTGCCGCCAAGCGGACCTCTCGATGGCAATGGTCGAAGAACCATTTACATGGGTGTACGGCGTAACTTTATGTCAACCTTCTTCCAGGCGTTTGACATGCCGACGCCATTCACCTGTATCGGCAAACGTACGCAGTCAAATGTTCCAGCACAGGCCCTCGCGATGATGAACAGTCCGTTTGTCCGCGAGATGGCAAACCGCTGGGCTGATTCATTGATGAAGGTTCCAGCAGCAGACCGATTGGATGTCGCCTACACGGCTGCCTATGGTCGTAAGCCATCCGCGAATGAAGTAAAGCTGGCGATGGAGTTCATCGGCAAGGACATCAACGACCTGAATGCGTGGAAGGACTACTGCCACGTGATGTTCAACGTCAAGGAATTCATATTTATCCGTTGATTCGGGTGTATTGAGCAAGTGAAACTGGAGAAATCACAGTGACTGAAGGCTGTAACAATATCGTGACTCCCCTGTCACGCAGGGAGCTGCTTGGTCGTGCCGCAAATGGTTTCGGTGCGCTGGCGCTCGCCGGGCTCGCGACGGAGGATGCGGCAAGGGCATCGACCGGCTCGCAGATCATCACCAAGCTGCACCACAAGCAGCGTGCTAAACGGGTCATCTTCCTCTACATGGATGGCGGTCCCAGTCAGATGGACACCTTTGACCCCAAGCCGCGTTTGACGCTTGACCATGGCAAGCCATTGCCGATGAAAGTGCCTGTCACGCAGTTCAACAACAACAATAACCTGCTGAAGTCGCCTTGGTCCTTCAAAAAGTATGGTCAGAGTGGCATTGAAGTCAGTGAGCTGTTCCCTGAAGTTGCGCAGTGTGTGGATGACATGTGTATCCTCCGCTCGATGACGAGTAACTTCCCGGAGCACACCAATGCAAACTACTTCCTACACACCTGTAATGGAAACCAAGGGAGACCGAGCATGGGTGCATGGATTACCTACGGACTCGGTACCGAAAGCCAGAATCTGCCCGGTTTTGTTGTTCTGTCCGGCGGTCTGATACCCCCGGGCGGTGCAGACTGTTTTGGTTCAGGTTTTCTGCCGGCAACCTATCAGGGCTCGCTTTTCAAGGCAGGTGCGAAGCCGGTTTCGAATCTTGAGCGCGGGGAGGCATCGGATGCGGAACAGCTCAAAAAACTCGATTTATTGAAGAAGCTCGACAAGGGTGTTCTGGGCTCGACGGGCAACTCTGGTGCGGTCGAAGCTGCCATTAAGAACTATGAGCTGGCCTTCAAAATGCAGACCGCTGTTCCGGATCTTTACGACCTGCGCGGAGAGTCCGAAGCCACGAAGAAGCTCTATGGCATCGACCATCAATATGGTCCAACACGCGTCTTTGGAACCCAGTGTCTGATGGCTCGTCGCCTTCTGGAGCGCGGAGTTAGATTTGTTGAGCTAACCTGTCCCGGGACCGGTCATGACCGCTGGGATCAGCATGGAAACCTCAAGCGTGGCCACGAAGACAATGCCCGTGCGGTGGACAAGCCGATTGCAGGATTGCTCAAGGATCTTAAGGCCCGTGGGATGCTGGAGGACACGCTGGTGATCTGGGGTGGTGAGTTTGGTCGGACGCCGTTTATTCAGGGCGACATCAACAACAGACCGCGCTGGGGGCGGGATCATCATCCGTATGCTTTTACGGTCTGGTGCATGTACACGATCTGCAGGCGACGATACTGCATCAGCTGGGTATTGATCATGAGCGGCTGACATTTCGGTTTCAGGGTCGTCAGTTTCGTTTGACGGACATTTTTGGTGAGGTGGTGCAGGGAATTTTGAAAAACGGGTGAGCTGAGCGGGGTGTGTGCGTTGGTTTGGTGACGGGCCGTGAGTGATCCTCGGCAAACAGTTGTACGGGTCGGTTTTTCCGGACTGCTGCATTTGGAGTCCTCCCGTCTGGAAACTCGTTGACAATCCGGCCTTTGGGGCGTAGCATCCGCCCCGGAGAGATGGCAGAGCGGCCGATTGCACCGGTCTTGAAAACCGGAGTGCCCTTACGGGTACCCAGGGTTCGAATCCCTGTCTCTCCGCTTCGGCAGAACGCTTCAAAACGCAGTGTTTTTCCACGAAACCCCGAGTTTACTCGGGGTTTCTTTGCGTTTATGGACCTCGGTTTTGCCCCGTGTCCGTGGCCCTGTCCCCGGGTTCCAGGAGTGCAAAAAGGGGAAAACTGTGACAATACGAGGAAAACTGAATGGCACCAATACGGGCACCTCGGCACCACTGACGGCACCGTTTTTCGAGCGTTTTTGGGGCAGCACCGGTTGGAGAAACCGGTGCATGGTGGGGTCCAGCAGAGGCGGTTGGCTG
>CAZSGJ010000162.1:0-4730 GCA_964606305.1 uncultured Armatimonadia bacterium | reverse complement strand
GCAAGCCATAGTCCACGCTTGGTTTGTTTGGAAGGTTTACACATCCTCAGGGGCGTTTGTCTCTGGGGATGTTTGTCTTTCCGTGATGATTCAAGTCCCGAGTACTGTGGCAAATGTAGCTGTAGTGCTGGCAATGTACGCCCTCCACTAACAATGCGACTTCAAGAGAAAACCTAATGCATTGCCAACATGTCATCCGGTGGACCTTGATATACTTTTTTTATGAGAATCACACCTGGCTTACAGGTAATTGCATTGGCATCGACATCCTTCCTTGGATGCGCCGGTGCAACACCAAACCTCTCGCCGCCGCAAATGCAAAACCCGGGCCTCGGAAATGCTCCACGGTCTCAGTCGCAGCCAGTCGCGGATGTCAGCCCTGCCATCAAGCCCGAAGACCTTGCGCCATCAGAAGAGATATCTGCAAAGCCTGGCATATTCTTCACGCAGCCATACGTTCAGTTTTTGCCTCTTGAAGAGGACCCGAAGTCTGGCAGTGGCATCCTCATAAACTACCATCTCACCGGAATCAATCCCAAGTCGACCTTGGCCATCGAGTGGAGACTAGCCGGTTCTGGCGAATGGAAGCCAGCCAAGGGCCCCAAAAGTTCGAAGGTCTGGGGACCAGCGGGCGTGGATGCTCACACTATCATTCAGCAACAAGTCACTGGACTTCCGGCAGGCGCATGGGTTGACTATCGCTTTGTCAGTGGTAAGGAAACCGTCTTCCAGTCCAGATGTAAAACGCGACCCTCCGCCGGACAGAGCCAAAAGGTTGTTATTTTCGGAGATTGCGGGGCAGGTACCCCGGAGTCGAAGCTGATCGCAATGGAGGCGAGCAAGGTTAAGGCCGATTACACGGTTCTGACGGGTGACATTGTGTACTCAAAGGGACGGGCGAGTGAATACAGAACCAATTTTTGGCCAGTCTTCAATGCCAATACAGCAGATCCCAAACAAGGAGGGCCGCTCCTTCGATCAACCGTTACCATACCAGCGCCAGGCAACCACGATATCCGGTCAACAACGCTCGACAAATTCCAGGATGGCTTTGCTTACTTCCTTTACTGGGGGCTTCCGGGCAATGGCTATGATTATCCAAATGGCTCAACGAGTGCCACGCAGCTGGGCGGCGATGCCGCACTTCAAGCAACCTATAAGGCTGCTGCGGGTAATGCATTCCCGAATGCCGCTAACTATTCGATCACTGTAGGCGATGTTCATTGGACGATTCTGGATGCCAACCCAAATGTTGAATGGACGGACCCAAAGCTTGTCGCATGGTTGGAAGCTGACCTTGCCGCGGCTGCGAAATCTCCTTGGCGTTTTGTGGCATTTCATCATCCCCCGTTCAACTCAAGTGTTGAACACTTTACGAACCAGTGGATGCGCGTGCTTTCCGAGACATTCCACAAGCACAAAGTCCAAATGATTTGGAATGGACACGTCCACAACTATCAGCGAACGCACCCGCTCGTGTTTCATCCAACCGCCAAAGCTGCAAAAGATGGCACAGTAGCAGGTACATTTGACTTGGATCAAAAGTACGACCCCGTAAAGGGCGGTAAGCCGTCTGGTGAGATTTACATCATCACCGGAGCCGGCGGCGCCGGCCTTTACAAAAAGGTCTCAGACAAGGAACCAAAGCTCCAGCCATTTACCAGCAAACTCGTAAACGATATTCACTCGTTTACCGTAGCAGATATCACTCGGGACAAATTGGTCGTCCGCCAGATTGATGCCAATGGCAAGGAACTTGACACATTCATCGTGCAACGGGAGGAAAAGAAGTAGATGATTTCACGACGTACAGTTTTGCAGGGTTTGGCTGCGATGCCGTTTGCAGGCGTTGCCGGGGCGGGATTTGCCACCCAGACACCGACCGGTCCATTCTCATTGCCAGCGTTGGCATATCCATTTGCCGCACTTGAGCCACATATCGATGCCGAGACGATGCAGATTCATCACGATCGACATCACCAAACGTATGTGACGAATCTCAATGCTGCATTTGCCAAGATCAAAGTTCCACCTGCTGGAACTGAGAATCTGAGTAGTGCAATTGACCTTGTAAAAAACTTGGACAAGTTTCCTGAAGATGTCCGCCCTGCTTTGAGAAACAACGGCGGTGGACACGTTAATCACACGATGTTCTGGGCACAAATGAAGCCAGGTACCGCGGGTGCACCGACGGGGCCAATCGCGGATGCTATCAACGGAACCTTTGGCTCCTACGAAAAGTTTCAGGCGGCATTCGAAGATGCTGGACTGAAGCGCTTCGGTTCCGGTTGGGTATGGCTCGCGCGCACAAAGGCTGGAAAGCTCGAGATCGTCAGCACACCAAATCAGGACAACCCGTACATGGATGGTGGCGTTCCAATCCTCGGCAACGATGTCTGGGAGCATGCCTACTACCTGAAGTACCGGAACAAGCGGGCCGATTACCTCAAGGCTTGGTGGAATGTTGTGAACTGGGATGCTGTCAACGCACAGTTGAAGGCAGCGAAGTAAGCTCTAAGATATTCCTAAAATGCAAAAGGCTCCCGAAACCGTTTCGGGAGCCTTTTTTGCCCATATATGATAGTGGTGTTACATACGAGGAGTGACGGTCAATGTCTCTTGATGCAACGCTTACATTGCTTGCCAACTTGCCAAAATCAGACCGAATGCCGGTGCTGTTTATGGGACATGGAAGTCCTATGAATGCGCTTGAAACCAATGTGTGGACGGATGAGTGGAGGCAGCTCGGACGTGAACTTCCTATACCAACGGCAGTCCTCTGTATTTCAGCACATTGGCTGACCCGTGGTACAGCGGTGACATCAATGGGGCATCCGAGGACGATTCATGACTTCCAAGGCTTCCCCCGTGAGCTGTTCAGCATTGATTATCCGGCGCCGGGTGCACCCGACATCGCGGATGCAACCCGTTCGCTGATTTCTAGCACCACCGTACACGCCGACCATGACTGGGGCCTTGACCATGGTGCTTGGTCTGTCCTGAGACAGATGTATCCTGATGCGAATATTCCCGTTGTTCAGCTATCCATTGATTATCATCAATCAGGTAGTTTTCATCTGGCTCTTGGAGACCAGCTAAAGGCACTTCGGGAGCACGGTGTGCTCATTCTTGGCAGTGGTAACCTTGTACACAATCTCGGGATGATTGCCTGGGATCATATTTCAGATCCCGGTTTCGCCTATCCCTGGGCCGAGGAAGCTAACTCGCTCTTCAAGTCCCAGCTGCTGTCACGTGATATGGAGCGCCTCACCAACGTTGCAGACTTCAACGAGGCACAAAAACTTGCCGTGCCGACGCCTGATCATTACTGGCCGATGCTCTATGCCCTCGGAGCAGCGTACACAGACGAAGAACCACAGTTCTTTACAGACAGCGCGGTTGGCGGCTCGCTGACGATGACTTCGGTTCGCTGGGGATAGTTCAGATCACAGCCCCCGGTTATTCATCTCCTGTGAGAAATGCTCCCAGAGCTCCTCAGGAAGTGGCTCGCTAGAGAACGTAGCTGGCATGTCACCATCGATGTCCTCATCAAAGATGAACTCCCGGAACCAAGCCCTCAGCTCACAGGCAAATGCACTCTCTCCGGATGTCAATTCCTCAAATGATCCCATCCACAAAATCTGCTCCCAGCCCTTGAGGAGGTTGTTTGCATCGAGGAGGACATCGTTTAGAGAATCCCAATCTGCGCGAAGGTGTTCACCAAATTCTGCAAAGGGTGCAGCCAGTGCATCATAGTCAATCCATGTGCTTGCGATATGAGGAAGGGCACCCTCGAAGAATGTCAAGAGTGATTCCTGATCTCGGAACCAGGTAAAGCCACCCATTCCACCACCGCACATTCCTGCAGGAGCATCCGAGAAGCTGTAGTAACCCCAGTACCCGGGAGCAGCGTCAGTATTGTACGTTTCCTCCAGCAGGGCCTCAGCACGCTCATGGTCAAAATCATGTATTAGTGAATCATCATTGTTATCAATATCTGACATTATTTGTTTACTCCATGGGGTTCGTTTCAGCATCCCATGCTGCGTCATTGCGGAAGCTGGTTCGATGCCAACATCGACTAATCGTGGGATGAGGCTTGTGTGTGACAAAACCGTGAGCAAATAATTAGATTGTGGCCAAATGGCTTAGGTCGCGTATGTAACATCGCTGATTCGCATAGTGCTGTCCGGGGGGACATAAGAAAACAAAGAGCCCGACCTTACAACAAGGTCGGGCCCAGAATTTGTACGCTTTGTACAAAACTACTTAGGCTGAAAGCGCTCCGGCAGGCGGTCCTGACGTAACAGGTCATCCAGCGTCTCGCGCTCGTACACCACATCCGCGTGACCATTTTGCACAAAAACCACCGCCGGGCGGCGGAAGCGGTTGTAGTTACTGGCCATCGCGTGGTTGTACGCGCCCGTGGTTTGTACAGCCAGAATATCGCCCTCGCCGATCGCTCCCGTTGGCGTGTTCCAGATCAGGATATCTGTCTCACAGTGCTTACCGGCAACAGTTACGATTTGATCGCGTGGCTGATCGGCACGATTGGCAACGAGGCAGCGATATACCGCATCGTAGAGCTGTGGGCGAGGGTTATCGCTCATCCCGCCATCCACTGCAACATACGTTCTGGTTCCAGGCTCCTCAACAATGTTGACTCTTTTGGCTTGGCCCACTGTGTACAGCGTCGTTCCTGCTTCGGCTACGAGGGAGCGACCGGGTTC
>CAZSGJ010000161.1:0-4763 GCA_964606305.1 uncultured Armatimonadia bacterium | reverse complement strand
CCATCGGGATCTGTTCACCTGCCGGACCGAGCAAGCCGGGAAGCATTGCCATCGCTGCGGATGCTCTGCGTTCACGCGGCTACGAAGTTGTCATCGCACCAAATGCGGAAGCTATTCATGGTGATTTCCCGTATCTTGCGGGCGACATCGATGCGCGCGTCAGTGACCTGAATGGCTTCTTTCAGGATGCAAATATCGATGCAATTGTCGCGGCGCGGGGTGGTTATGGGAGCGCGCAGCTGCTGCCGTATCTGGATTACACAAGCATTCTCCGTGACCCAAAGCCGTTAGTCGGCTACTCGGACATCACCAGTCTCAACCTTGGTATCCTCGCCCAAACCGGGATTATAAGCTTTAGCGGGATTATGTGTACGGCGGGGGATGGCTTTGGTCAGGCATCCCTGGATGCGTTTTCAGCACAGAGCTTTTTCGATGCGATTAGCTCGCTTACGGTGACCGGAGGTGTTGGGACGTTGCCTACACCGGACAGCACACTACTGGACAGTGTAGGTAGCCGGCCGAATCCGGAAACAGTCACTGGTCGTCTGATACCGGTGTGTATGTCGTTGCTTGTGGAAGCCATCGGGACCCCGTACATTCCAGACCTGACGGGTGCGATTCTTGTGCTTGAAGACATTGGCGAGGATGTCTATAGCATCGATCGGATGTTCAACCACCTCAAGCTCGCAGGATTCTTGGACCGAGTGAATGCAGTTGTGTTAGGCAGCTTCAACACGGATGATGATTCCAAGAACGCTGAGCTTAGCGAAAAAGTCCCGCTAGTTGCGGACATGCTGGTCGCAAAGCACATCCCGATTTATACCCGGTACCCGTATGGCCATATCCCTCGGAGGCTGACGCTACCCGTCGGTCCTTTGGCGACAATGGACACTGCCACGGGAGCGGTGACGTTTACGTAATAACGGTTTCAGCGAGAAGTGCGAGACGGAAATCATGGATGGTAGCTGTCATCACGCCCTGCGCAACCGCTGGATCGCTGTTTGCGAGTCTTATTGCATCGTCGAGGCTGGTCGCGCGATAGAGGACGATACCAATCGTGTCCATGCCCATGCCATCCGTGCGCCCCGCGAGACGGCATACTCCCGCTGCTGTCAGTCCTTGCAGGTAGGCGAAATGAGCCCGAACGGCTGCGACTTCATCAGCGGTTGGAGCATCCACAAATCCTTCACGCGCCGGCCGAAGGATACAGAGATAATCGTTCATAGCCCAGCATACCGGTAGCGTGCATGCCAGTAGAATGCAAAGAAGACAATGCACAGGTTTTCAGGAGCCGTCAAACCATGTCCCTTACGATTACTGTTTCGAGTCACAACGGCATTGAAGTTCTTGTCCTCACAGGGCGCCTGGATGCCGCCGGATCAGGAGTTCTTGATGCATGGATGTCCCAGCAGGCTCATTTTCCGCTGGTTTTTGACATTACAGGCGTAACCTACCTTTCCAGTATTGGCATCCGTTCTCTTCTCCAGCTTGACAAGTCGCTGCGAGCCACTGGGCTTAAGCCGGTTTTCGCCGGGATGACATCAAGTGTTCGGGATGTTCTGAATGTCACAGGTCTCCTCGGGCACTGGGATGCCTATCCGACCCTTGATGACGCCATCGGAGCCTTGGCCGGTGAAACCGCAGCACGCCCTACCAGTGGCTTTATGACACCAAGTGGTGCCGTTTACCAACACTCCTATGGCAGCGCGCCTCTGGGAATCACGCTATTTGACGGAGGAGAGGGCATCATCCCGATCAGCCTGACCGAGCTCGGCTTTGCCTTTGGGGATGGCGGATTTGATCCGGATGGTACATCGGATGACGATGTAAGCGGAGGATTTATCGCGACAGGTGAGCTGATTGCTGTGGGCTTGCCCGGCGGCGAAACGGATGTCCTTGCCAGTATCGCTCCTGAGCGGACATTCGCCTTCGTCAAATGGGCTGCCCGCATTACCGGGAGCGGCTCGCACATTTACGACCTCTCACGCAGTATCCGTGTTGGTAGCCTCCAACGGGACCTCCTTCACTTTGCAGCAACACGCGGCTCCGAGACGTACCTTGCTGTCATCCATTGCTCCATTGGTGCGCAGCCAGCTGTTGTGATGGGAACCAAAGGCATTAAGGATGACCGCTGGGTGGCGTTGATCGGAAGCGGAACCCAGCTGGATACACTGCCGGTGACGGCTGAGGCATCCCTGACGGCACTCGGAGAGGCGACGGACCTCAAAGTTGTCCGCTTGGATGCACATACTGAACTATCCAGCCCACGCATTTGGTTTGAGAGCCACCCTGCGGTTCGCGATGGCGCGGACGATCGCCTTCAAATCGAAATTGATGAGCCATTACATCCGAGCTGGGAGCTCATCGTGCGGTCGATCTTTACCGATGAAGCACGTGTTCGCCTGAAGCGCCTCACGGGAGGCTTCACGGCATCCACATTTGCCGCGGATACCTATGACCGTGAAGGCAGACGCACGTTGCCGACGGTGCTGAAAATCAGCCCGTATGCCATCACGATGCGTGAAGAGCAGGCCTATCGTCTTGCCGTCCGGCCGTTCATTCTGAATAACTCAACCGTGCTGTTCGGCAAGGCTGAGCATGGCGATTATGCAGGGCTTCGCTACAACTTTCTGGGCATTACCGGCGTGGAATCCAAGCTCCGACCGCTCGAGGACATCTATCTGAATGGCGATATCGACGAAGCCATCACTATTATCGAACAGACCACCGGAAATGTCCTCGAGCCGTGGTACGGCCAGGCACGTGTCCAACCCGTTCAGCCATTCCGTGATCATGATGTCCGCGGTCTCTTTCCATCGCTCCCAAAGCTTGGCCTTGATGTGCTTGGCATTAGTCCTGATACCCCCAAGGTGTATTCTCAGACGCTTGGCCGGGATGTTCTTAATCCGTATTGGTTTCTCAAGCATCGCTACGATGCACTTCTTGACTTCACGGTGGAATGGCCGGCCGGCATCACCCATGGAGACTTGAACCTGAACAATATCCTGGTGGATGAACGTTTAAACCTGTATGTAATCGACTTTTCGGAGACCCGGACACGGAGTGTTGCCAGTGACTTTGCGCGTCTTGAGCCAATTGGATTGCTCCAGTGGTCACGTGTCAGTGAGCCCGGGGATGAAGATCGGCTCCTGAGGACGATTGCGGCTCTGTTGGACCAGCCAATCTATGGCTCGATTGATATGTCACAGGCGGATGCCACGGATGACCGCCTGAGCAGAGCTCTCAAGCTTACTGCTGCGGTGCGGAGACTTGCGGCAGCCCGCGTAGGCGAAAATGCAAATGATGCGGCGTATTTGTTGCCATTGTTTCAGTGGATGGTTCCTATCGTGGCCTTTTACGGCACGGATATCGCCCGGATGCGCATCTCAGCGGTGGCGAGCGGTTTGGTGATGGAGCGTGTTCTCAGCGCTCTCGGGATTACAGCAGAGTGATTCCGGGTGCGATAGGTACGGGGCTGGTCGTATGATAGTGCCGATGAGTACGCAGGAGACCAAGACGCCGGATATCACTGGGCGTATTTTTGCCACCATCCTGCTAATCGGAGGAGTCGCACTTGATGCGTGGGTGGTACGTCAGGCAATCCGTTTGTTCAACACGCCACTGCCTGATCTGGGGCCATCAGCGGGGGCGGCTGGCGCCACGACGGGGTCCGGGGGCGATGTCCTTGGCAATGGGCTTTTGGGTCTGAGCGCGGATCTCACGTCCTTCTTTACGAAGAGCACGTCGCTCTTTTTGATACTCACCATAGGTAGCATACTTGCCGGTCTGGGTGTGCGACTTTTTGGGCTGTCCCGACGCATCTAAGTTACGTTTGCGGGGCTTGCCTTCTTCAAACCGACGTTCTTTGCCAACGACTGGCTGATGCGCTTCCGTATCTGGCGCAACCTCCAAAGGAACATTAGGAACACCATCCTCGGCATCCCGGGCCGCAGCCTCTTCCTCTGTCACCAGCTCAAACGTCTCACCGCCTGGAAAAACCAGCGTCATACCGGGGCGCAGCTTTGCTCCACGTCGGTCTTCAACTGTTCCATTGACACGAATTTCACCGGTTGCAAGCATATCCTTTGTGTCACCGCCGGTACGCGCCAGTCCAGTGGCCTTTAGGAACTGACCCAGAGTGATGTATTCGCCGCGGACGCCAAAGTAGTTAGACATGCAAACATGGTATCGGAAATGTTTCCCACGGCGATACCACCACCAGATAACGAAATCCGGTAATACTAAAACCATGGAGTTTGACACACTGGTTCGCCGCCATAAAGATGCTGTTTACCGCCAAATGGTAAGGATGTGTGGCAACCCGGATGACGCGGAAGATGTACTAGCTGAATCACTGCTTAATGCGTACAAAGCGATGCACCAGCTTAGCGACCCGGATGCATTTCAAGGTTGGCTTGCAATCATTGCGCGGCGAACCTGTAGCCGGTTGCGAAAGCGCGAGCAGCTGCATCCAGTCATGCAGCTCAGTACACTCCAGGATGTTGGATTTGATCCGGCGGGAACAACCGGGATGCCCGAGCAGGAGCTCATCGAGGCAGAGACAAAGTCATGTGTACTTCGCGTGATGTCGACAATGCCTTCGATTTACCGGGATGTCTATGAACGTCGCGATGTGCAGGGGTTGTCAGCCCGCGAAACCGCAAATGCACTGGGCATTAGCGAAGCAGCCGTGAAATCACGTCTTCACCGAGCCCGCGCATTTGTCCGCGGTCAGCTGGATGAGTCCCTTCAGAGTTAGCTAA
>CAZSGJ010000160.1:0-4769 GCA_964606305.1 uncultured Armatimonadia bacterium | reverse complement strand
TACTTAACGCGTGAAAAACACCTATTACTACAAAATACAGAAATTATTTCTATGCCCCACCGCCAAGAGGAAACTGCATCCGCACTTCATGACGCGCACCCGTTGGCTCGAGAAACGTCTCAACCAATTCGATGCGGTCGACAAGGCAGCTGACATCGAGAGATAAACCCGCAAGCGATGCCGCAACGTGAGCGCCATCCCCTTTGGGAGCAACACGCGCCAGCGTAATATGCGGCTGCAAACCACCTGACTTCGGCACACCCATCGGGATAAACCAAGGCTCCGCCACCCCAATCAGCTTCTGCCACTCCACTAGCCCGCTCCCAACAAGCGGGCACAAAACCGTCCGCGCAGCACCAACCTTGGGAAAGGACTTCACACCGGAAATACGTACATCAAAGGGATAACCAGAATCTGCAACCACCACCGATGCATCCACCACACCTTCCCACTGGCCCGCATCACGGTCGCCCAGCGACAACAATGTGCAATGGAAATCCGACGGCTTCACCAGCTTCAAATGCTCTTTGCCTACCGCAGCAACCAGCTGCTGCTGGACGGCCAAAAGCGCATCCAGAACGGCTGGAGACAAGGGGAGAGACAAAAAGAGACGCATGATGATGTAAGTACCTGAAACACATTATAACAAACATTTGTTTGCTTTAAAGAGAGAATTCAGAGAGATGAGCCGCTGCGGCGTAGAATAGCTGTCCGCAACATCCCAAGCGCCTGCTGCGTACTCCGTAAACGGACATCCTGACGCGAGCCGGTATGCACGGTTCGAATCACATCGAGGCCATCCGGGTGCGCAAGCCCAACATAAACCAGCCCAACCGGCTTGTCATCCGAGCCGCCACCTGGGCCAGCGATGCCCGTAATTCCAATGCCATACGTCGCGCCGGAAACTCTCTTAATGCCAAGAGCCAGCTCCGCAGCGACATCGTGGGAAACTGCGCCCACCGCATCCAATGTCGCCTGCTGCACACCAACCAACCCAACTTTCGTCTCATTGGAATACGCAACAACACCCGTCCCAAAGACCTCGCTCGATCCCGGAACCGCCGTCAAACGCCCCGCAAGCAAACCACCCGTACATGACTCCGCCGTCGCCACCGACTCGCCCCGCTCAACAAGCATCATCACAACACGGGTTTCCAAGTCATCATCGTTATCTGAATAAACCGCAATCCCAAGCCGGGACTTAATCTCATCCACAACCGGCTGAATCAGCGCATTCGCGGCATCCGATGTCACAGCACTCGCAGTCACCCTAAGCTGGACCTCTGCCTGCTTTGCATACGGCGCAACACTTGGATTGGAACCCTTCATCAAGTCGAGCAACATCGACTCCGCCTCAGCCTCGCCCATACCCACCAGACGCAGCGTACGGCTGACGATGACCTGCTCGGATGTCCCCAAATACCGACGCAGCATCGGAAGCAGACTCGCCTCCACCATCGGCTCAAACTCGCTCGGCGGCCCCGGAAGTGCAACCACCACCTTGCCACCATGCTCGACCCAAAGCCCCGGCGCCGTCCCGTAGCTGTTTGGCATCGGAATCCCACCCACCGGCACATCCGCCTGGCGGAAAATACTCGGCTTCGGCTGCATAATCCCCTTGCGCGCAAACCACTCTGTCAAATGCGCCACCAGCTCGGGGTCACGCTGCAGTGGAACGCCAAGTGCACCCGCGATGGCATCACGGGTCAGGTCATCCTGCGTCGGGCCTAACCCACCGATACACACAACGATGTCAGCACGCGACAAGGCCTGCCGCAACGTATCGCCAACACGCACCGCATTGTCTCCAACCGTCGTCCGAAAGAAGACATTCACGCCCAGCGCGGACAAACGCTGCGCCAAAAACGGAGCATCCGAGTCCAGAATCTGCCCGAGCAAAAGCTCGGTTCCGATAGAAACAATTTCTGCGGTTATCACAGCACGGATTCTACCAACCGCTCACCCGAATCCACGCTACAATTACAGCGATTCCAGGTTCCGCCACCGTATTCATCGCCGAATCCCGCTGGAACACATCCACCTGACCGGACATCCACCCTCATGAACCAACCCCGTATCGCCGCGTTTCCAAAATGCTATATGGATGAGCTTTGCATCCACAAGACCATGACCGTCCCGCAGTGGATTGAGCTGGCATCCACCCTCGGAGTGGATGGCCTCGAGTTCTACGCCGGCTTTATGGAAACCGACCCGGCCTGGATTGCCGATATACGCGCGCGCCTCGATGCACATGGCCTTGAAATGCCGATGCTTTGTTGCTCGCCTGACTTTACCAGCGACAACATCGATGCCGAAATCGCCAAAGAAATTGAGTGGATTAAGCTGACATCCGCATTCGATGGCAAATACTGCCGCGTTCTCTCCGGACAGCGCCGCCCCGACCTCACTACGGAGCAGGGCCTTGACCGCGTCGCCGGTGCCATCGAGGCCTGCCTCAAAGCAGCGGATGACTACGACATCACCCTCATCCTCGAAAACCATTACAAGGACAACTACTGGACTTACCCTGAGTGGGCGCAGTCATCCGAGCGTATCGCCGCCCTGATTGCCCGTATCGACCACCCGCGCTTTATGATTAATTACGATCCATCCAATGCCTTCCTCGCTGGGGAGGATCCTCTTGATGTCCTTGATGTCGTGAAGCACCGCGTCATCACGATGCACGCATCCGACCGAACACTGCTTTATGGCACGATTGAGGATTTGCGGAATGAGGAAAATGATGCCATCGGGTACGCGAGCCGCCTCTCCCACGGGGAAATCGGCAAGGGTCTGAACGACTACGATGCTATTTTCACCACCCTGAAAGCCGCCGGGCGCACGCCGGATTGGATTAGCATCGAGGATGGCATGAATGGCATCGATGAGCTAAAGCGCAGCGTTGACTTTGTCCGTCGTAAGGTTCAGCAGCATTTCCCGGCCTGAGCCGACATTTAGTAGAAAGAGCTAACTTATATGAAACCGATTGTCCAGATTTCCCTCGACCTGATTGACCTTGATGAAGCATTAAAGACAGCCGAAATTGCGATGCGCGCTGGTGTCGACTGGCTGGAGGCTGGCACTCCGTTGCTGCTTGCCGAAGGCGTGCATGCCGTGCGTGCGCTGCGCCGTGAGTTCCCAAACACGCCGATTGTTGCCGACCTGAAGACCATGGATGGTGCGTACCTCGAGGCTGAAGTGATGGCAAAAGCTGGCGCATCCCATGTTGTGATCATGGAGCGCGCGCACCCGGAGTCCATTAAGCGTATTGTCGAAGCCGGCCGCGACTTTGGCGTCAAGGTGATGGGCGATAACCTCGGGGCTCCTGATATGGTCGCATCCGCAAAGCGCCTCGAAGAGCTGGGTTGCGATTATGTGATTCACCATATCGGGTTTGATGAGCGTAATGGCTATGCGGCGCGTGGTGAGCGGATGCCAAGTCCTCTCGACCAGCTGCGTGAGGTTGTGGATGCGGTGAGCATTCCTGTGCAAGCGGTGGGTGGTCTGACGCTTGAGCAGGCGATTGCGTGTCCAAGCTATGGTGCGCCGCTGGTGGTGCTGGGTGCTCCGCTTGCGATTGATAACACGGCCTTCCAGACGGCGAGTGGCGACCTCGAGGGGCTGCTGCGCCTGATTTGTGAAAAGGTGCATGCATATGCAGATTAATGGACCGGTTTTAATCACGGGGTCGGTCTCGGGAATTGGCAAGGCGACGGCGCGTCGTGCGCTTGCATGCGGCGCGCAGGTGGTCATTCATGGGATAGACCAGGCGGCGGCGGATGCGGTTGCAGCAGAGGTTGGCGCCCCGTTTGCGGTCAGTGGTGATCTGTCCGATCCGGCGGTTCCAGGGATGCTGATCGACCAAGTTATCGGGAAGTTTGGCTGCATTTACGGCATCGTCAACAATGCCGCGAACACGGGTCGCTCTGTCCTTGATGACACTACGGTGGAGCTGTTTGACAACATGATGGCGGTGAATGTCCGCGCGCCTCTGATGTTGATTCAGGCAGCTATTCCGCACATGGTGGCTGGCGGCGGTGGGCGTATTGTGAATATTGGCTCAGTGAATGCGTGGTGTGGCGAGCGGAACCTGCTGGCGTATTCGATCAGCAAGGGGGCGCTGCTCACATTGACGCGCAATCTGGGTGACTCTCTGGGTCCGATGGGCATTCGTGTGAACCAGGTCAACCCTGGCTGGGTGTTGACGGATAACGAGATCAGGATCAAGCGTGCGGAGGGGATGCCGGATGACTGGCCTCAGCGCCTCCCGGTAACGACGGCTCCGAGTGGCAGTCTTATCGACCCGGATGAGCTTGCGGCAACGGTCTGTTTCTTCCTCTCCGACCTCGCGCCACGCGTAAGCGGCACGGTCATGGACTACGAGCAATACCCGGTCATCGGAAGGAACCCTCCGAAGGTGACGGTGTAGGGGGCGCGGTAAGTGAAACGCATCTTCAGCGACAACGAACAGGATGGGATTTCACTTGCTAAGTCCTACTTAACAACTGCTACCGATGGCAAAAACTATCAGACGAAGCACTAAAGACTGCAATCAATCATCGCCGTAGGCTTCTAAATCGCTTACGAGAGCGCCGTCAAATTCCGTAAATGGGCTAACCAAATTGTGAAGGACTACATCATCCAAGGATGGACAATGGATACGGAGCGCCTTCCGGTGATGACAACGCAAAAATGCATCCTCATCGGCCCGGATGACCTCGCGCCACGCGTGAGCGGCACCATCATGGACTACGAGCAGTACCCGGTCA
>CAZSGJ010000159.1:0-4799 GCA_964606305.1 uncultured Armatimonadia bacterium | reverse complement strand
TGATTGCGTTTATCGTTACACCTTGGGCTGCCGTTAGGATACTGCGCAAGGAAGGTCAAGGAAACACATTAGCCGGTAGTCATCACGGAGAAGGTCCGGAAGATAAGCTTACGATTCTGTATCGTCGCATCATGTTGCCATTACTTCGCAGCTGGAAGGTACGCTCTGTATTCTTTGTCGCAGTCGGAATCATGATGGCCGGTGCGATGTACCTATTGGTGAACAAGTCCGTCACCGTCAAAATGCTTCCTTTTGACAACAAGAACGAGTTTCAGGTGATTGTTGACATGCCAAAGGGGACATCCCTTGAAACCACGCTTGCAGTGACGCGTGAGCTTGCCTCGAACGTCGCCAAGACGCAAGAGGTCATCGACTACCAGATTTATGCTGGTACCAGTAGCCCTTACAACTTCAATGGACTCGTTCGTCATTACTTTATGCGAAGCGAGCCCTATCAGGCGGACATTCAGGTCAACCTTCTGCCGAAGGGCGAACGCAAGCGCCAAAGCCATGACATCGCCAAAAACCTCCGCGCTGAGCTGGCACCGATTGCAGGACGCCTCGGAGCACGAATAAAGATTGCAGAAGTACCACCAGGTCCTCCTGTGTTGCAAACATTGGTAGCTGAAGTCTACGGACCGGATGATGCAACACGGCTGGATGTCGCAAATAGGGTAAAGGGTGTCTTCGAGACCACAGATGGAGTAGCCGACATCGACTGGTATGTGGATGCGGATCATTCGACACGGAACATCAAAATCGATGCTGTCAAGGCTGCTGCTTCCGGAGTTTCGATGGCTGATGCACAGGCGGCACTCAGGATTGCACTGTCCGGTGGGAATGTCGGGTTGCTCCATGAGGATGAGTCACGAGAGGATATCAGCGCCGTTGTTCGCCTCGAGCGCAGTGACCGCAGCGGCAGTGATGCACTCGAGCAGCTGCAGGTAAGAACGAATGCTGGCACATTGATCCCGCTTAGCGAGCTCGTAAAAACGAGTGTCACATCGGGAGATAAGGCGATCTATCACAAAAACCTGCAACCGGTTGTGTACGTTACGGGTGATGTGGTCGGTCGGCAGGAAAGCCCGGTTTACGCAATCCTAAAGATGAATGCGGCGCTGGATAAGCTGGAGTTACCTGGCGGGGTCAAGCTCAATGTGATGACAACGCATTTGCCGGATGACACCCGAACACCGGCGATGAAGTGGGATGGCGAGTGGCATATCACGTATGAAGTCTTCCGCGACCTTGGAATTGCATTTGCTGCTGTTCTGGTGCTGATTTACATCCTAGTGGTTGCATGGTTCCAGGACTTCAAGATTCCTGTCGTCATCATGGCGCCTATCCCGCTAACGCTCATCGGTATCCTTCCGGCTCACGCGATGATGGGAGCATTTTTTACCGCGACATCGATGATCGGATTTATTGCGGGTGCGGGAATTATTGTCCGTAACTCCATCATATTGGTCGACTTTATCGAGCTTCAGCGCAAGGAAGGCGCATCGCTTGAGCAGGCTGTCGTGGATGCCGGCGCTATTCGTTTTAGGCCAATGCTCCTTACGGCGACGGCGGTGATCGTTGGGTCATTCGTGATTCTCTTTGACCCCATCTTCCAGGGATTGGCTGTTGCTCTAATGGCTGGTGAGATTGCGAGCACCTTGTTGTCCCGCCTGGCTGTTCCCATACTTTACTACATGGCGGAGGCAGGAAAGGAGCGCCGTAAGGCGATCTAATCGACCAATATGACGCATAACTAAATGGACAGCCCGATGTCTTTTGATGTCGGCTGTCTATTTTCTTTGCGCGAGCTTTAGTACACAGCGGCCATCGCTCGATAGATTCCAGCCTTTGTCCGTTTGTGTTGCCAATCCTCCATCAATCTGAATGGAGTATGGAAAGTCATCCAGTTGGAAGTGAACGCTTGATAAAGCAACCCGTGTCAGATTTGACTTGCGTGTATCCCATTCAAAGGAAAGATCAAGAGGGGATTTGGCAAATGTATCCGATTGCACCAGCGATACAAACATTTGCTTCTCATCAAACTGAATCCTCAGGAACTGCTCGTTTTGGACGGGGACAGACACGGTCATCGAGTTGCCTGTTTCTTTGACCACTACTTTTCCGGTCTTTTTCAAGCGTTTGCCGTTTGAGACGAAGAAGCCGCCCGCGCCAGGTTCCGTTCGTGAATGCGCCGCTGTCCGCCAGTGATAGCCATCGAGGACAGGAGGCATCTTCTGCTCCACATCCTCAAGGCGAGTTGCTTGCTTTAGGAATGGTTGTTCATGGAGATCACTGTAGACCGTGATATCCCGCAGATATGGGAGGTCTCCCTTGAAGTGCAGATTTGACCGATAAAAGCGACTTTGATACCAGACGGATGTTTCTTCGGGGGTGGTGTTACGGAATGGATCTGAAAGCTGGACCTGTGCCTGAGTTGGGGTGAGGCGGAACGCTTTCTTAAATGACCGGCCGGTCTCACCCATGGTCTCGATGGTTGCTTTTCCTTGTTTGCGTAGTGATGCCAGTGCATTAATTTGCGGGGCATAGGCGGCCTGCTGGCTTGGCCAGGGAAAGGAGTTTTCCTGCCCAATCTGGGCATAGGCAAACTGTTGTGTGGGCGCATCGAGGATCATTGACAGAAACGTTTGAACGAAGTGTGGCGAGCGACCGGATGGCCAGACAGGTTCCATTGTGTCTGGCGACGTGATGAATTTGCCATCCGGTTGGGTGTATCCCTTGTCATAGTAATACACTGGGTCCTGTCCAAGCATCCTGAAGATGGGGGTTGAGATTTGGTTTTGCGATGTGAGTGCGGGGCTCCAGCAGCTGCGCTTGCTTGGGTAGTAACCCGCGATCGGGGCGCCCCAGATTGTGAAGCCATCGGTGGCAATCTGGTCGCGACAAACCGCGTAGGCATCTGCTCCGTACGTTTCCGTAATGTGATTGATTGTGATCGAATCGAGGTTCCAGCTTGCGATTGATTTCGGGTAGGTGCCAAAGACATCTTTGAACGTACGCATCGCGGTATCAGCAAGCTTGATGCGTTCTGCTTCGGTGTAACCGATGGTAAAGGCAACGTGTGGAATGTGATCCCATTCGTAGCCTGGTCTTCCTCTCCAGGTTACACCTGCGGCTTTGCAGTGCATTTCATTCATTTCAAACCAAAGGCCGACTTCGTGGCTTTGTGGCATGTTTTCCTTCAGGTAGGTTACGAACGGACCTGAAACAAGGGCATCGTATTGGAGTAGCCAAGTGGCAGGAAGTCCGGATGCTTTGATGATCTCCATTTGCTTTTGGACGGGTAAGAGGAGGTCCGTTGAAAACCGTGGTTCGATTGCCCGGATAAAGTTGACTATATTGATACGTCGCATGTTGTTCCGTGTACCACGGCTTGGTATCGAATGCCGTGAATGATTACGGCAGAGTACAGTGTCGGTTCTGGACTTTTTTTGTTGTTCGCCTCGGACCTGCCCGAAACGATTACGTTTGTTTCGTGAACTTACATGATTTCAGCTGCTGAACGTGCACTGTAGGTTGCGTTCGTGCAAACGTTTCCGTTACGATGCGCCATCGTTGTCGTTCGCATCGCGCACGTTGTAGCGGGAGAATTCTAATGAAAATGGACTGTGGTAAAGCGTTTGGTGGCACTGTCGCTTCATTGATTACGGTGCTCGCGTGTATGTCCGGCTCGTTTGCCCAGGTTTATGGAAACAGTAATGGGCAGGTTTTTGGCAACAACAGCGGTGGAAACTTCAACGGCGGATTTTCCTCTGGTTCATCAACGGGATATTCGTTTCAGAGCGGTTCAACCAGCACGGGCGGTTTTGTATCCAACAAGGGTAACGGGTCTGATGAAGCGGCACTCCATGCGCTTCCGATTGATGTGATCAAGGTCGGACTTGACTTATCACCTGATCAGGTCGCGAAGATTTCAGCAATCCAGCGACAGCTTGAGACATCCCGTCGTACCAAGATGGCAAACCTTGGTGGAGCGATTGGCGGCGGAGATGACATCAATCCTGCGAAGTTCAACGATGTGATTATGTCGATACAGGCGGATGGTCAAAATGCCGATCAGCGAATCCTGGGCACACTGACATCCGAACAGCGCAGCTACGTTGGTACGTTTTTGCGTGATGTCAACATTTTGCGTGGTGCTCATATTCCAGCGCATTTGGTCAGGGACTTACAGCTTTCCGAGGCGCAGCTGTCGAAGTTGTTCGATGTTACAAAGAAGGTCCGCGCGGAATACGATGTTCGCATTCAGCGTGCGATTTGGTCGCAGGACATGGCTACCGTCAAGCAGCTGATGAAGGATTCTGCGACGGCGCTTCGCTCCAAGGTGAATGCAACGCTTAGCGAGGATCAGGTAGCGTTTCTCAATCGCTTCGAGCAACAAAATCCATCGCTAAAGGTTTCTCCGTTCAATCGTACATTTGGCTACAGCAGTGCATCCGCTGGCGGATCGGCTGGAGGCAGTGGTGGACGTTTCGGCGGTGCACAGAGTGGAAGTTCTTCCGGCGGTTATAGCGGCGGAGGCGGCTTTGGGAACTCGAGTGGGAACGCTGGTGGTAACTCTGGCGGTTTTGCAATCCCACCGAGGCCGTAGGGTTATCGCAGTGTTACGCGCATTGCGTAGTCTTATCACTTATGTGCAGACGTTTAGACCGACATAAGTGAGTATCGATGAAGCGCCAGCTGCAGTCAGGGGTGTTATTTCCTTGACTTGGATGACAGGAAAGACAGCTACTGGGAGCAGAACAGTAGTGCTTTCATTTACTTTGCGAAACTGACGATTA
>CAZSGJ010000158.1:1276-4811 GCA_964606305.1 uncultured Armatimonadia bacterium | reverse complement strand
TTTCCGAGAGGGATGCATCGTCATCCCGGAGCCTTGCACGTGCACGGATTCTCGCCCTGCTCGCTGGTAAGTCACTCGAAAACGATCCGGATCTCAAAATGCTTTGGGAGATAGCCGATGGCCAAACAGATGAACCCACAGGCCGTGTCGGTGACTATCTTGCCTTGGTTGGACCACCCGGTGCGAAAGTGCCTTGTCGGTTGCAGCGCGGAAATGACAGCAAAGTCAAGCAACCATTGGTGATTGCGCTCCATGGTGCGGGTGGCAGTGAAAACATGTTCTTTGACACGTATGGCGCTGGAAAGATCACTGCGCTTTGCGCGAAACGTGGCTGGCATCTGGTGAGCCCGCGGGTCTCCGGGCGGTTCCCAGCGCAGCTTTTGGAGAGTCTGAGCAAGGTCTGGAACATTGATTCATCCAGAGTTTTCATCGTAGGGCACAGCATGGGAGCTGCTGCGGCAAGCTCGGGCGTGGACTCAGGTGCGATTCAGCCCGCAGCGGTTGCGCTGCTTGGCGGCGGTGGCGCAGTGACATCCCCGGCGCGCTGGAAAGATTTGCCGGTGATGATTGGAGTTGGTGAGCTTGACTTCGGGAAGATGATGGCATCCCGGACGCGACCGGCAGCCGAGCGCGCTGGAAGCCGGCTCATATACAAAGAATATCCAGGTGTTGAGCACCTCTCGATTGTGCAGTGTGCTCTTGACGATGTGTTTATCTGGCTGGATAAAGTTTCCGATAATGTAAAGTCTGCTTGACATAATGTCATTAAAACTGTACTAATTGTCAATATGTGTACAAATGAACGCCTCGCCTGGGTTTGCCTTGTTTCTATCGCAGTTGTCTACATCCCGTATTTTTCGTTTCTGACGTATTCAATCCAGACATCAAATGTTCCACCTCCTTTGGGCGTAGTGACCATTGCGTTTGTAGGGGCGATTATCGCCCAGATGTTGATCACGGGTATCCCGGCGGCAATCGTCGGCATTCTTGACAGGAAGCAAGTCACCGATGAAAGAGACATCGCGATTCGGCATAAAGCATCCACGGCGGCATACGTCAGCCTAATATCCTGTGTGCTAATTCTGGTCACGGGAGGTTCGTTGCTACGGCCGATGTTTTCACTTCTCGGAGATGGCGTCTTCATTGGACAGCTTGGATTGCTCTGTGTGGTTATCTCTGAGCTCGCTAATTACGGCGTGCAAGTTTTCGAATATCGAAGGACGGCCTAGGTGCCGATTAAGAACAGCGTGCGGAGGTGCCGTTTTGATGCGGATGAGATGACGCAGCAGCAGCTTGCAGATCATCTTGGGGTCTCGCGCCAGACGATTATCTCGATTGAGTCTGGCAAGTACCAGCCGAGTCTTGAGCTTGCGTTTCGGATTGCTGCGGTGTTTGGTAAGCGGATTGAAGAGGTTTTTGTTTTTGTGGATGGGGGGAGTGAGTAAGGTTTTTGCTTGTCCCGCTGGGCGTACAAACACATCTGAGTCTGGAAAGCACCAGCCGAGTCTTGAGCTTGCGTTTCGGATTGCTGCGGTGTTTGGTAAGCGTGTGATTGAGCCTAAACCTTAGGCAACAAAAAAGCCCTCCACACATGTAGAGGGCATTTCGTAGAGCGAGACCGCTTAGCGCATCGGAGAGTAGCTGGTCGGCTTGAGCATTAAACTCTTTACGCCACCTGGTGCCGTTAAGGGACCGCCTGCATCTTGCTCGCTCTTTGCGAGATGTGCCTTCCAATCGGGGTCTGCGCCGAAGTTCTTGAAGCTCTCATTTCGCGCTGCCTCGCTCTTGTGTACCAAGAGATAAATCAGCGTGTCTTTTGCGCCCGGCTGGTCGGTATCCAGTGTTCCGTACACACTGTTTTCCATCCCGTGCTTCTCAAACAGCTTGAATGTGCCGCCACGGAAGCGCTGTACCAACCGCTCAAGGTTTCCGGTGCTCGCTGTGTAGGTACGAAGCTCGTAGATGCGAGGCTCCCCCTTTTGACCCGTCTTTACAGCAGGCGAAAAGTCTGTCGCGTTGAACAAATAGATGTCAGCTTTTGCGACAATAGGGCCATCTTTCTCTTCCGATTCCTTGACGGCCAGCGGCCACTCAGGATCTTTGCCAAATGCCTGCCAAGCCTTCTCACGTGCTTCACGATTTTTGTGGCGAACGAGGTAAACAACATCGTTTTCAGCGCCAATCGCATCCCAAAAACCCATCACTTCCATGCCGCAGCGCTTGAAAATGCCAATCGTCCGCTTTTGAAAGCGGGTGTGCAGTGCGGCTGTCCGACCTGGATGGCAGTGGTAAACACGCAGCTCATAGAGGTAGGTGTCTTTTTTGGCTGCAGTTGCAACCGGTGCAATCGTCATGGCAGCAGCTCCCGCAAGCAGTGTGCGTCGTGTCAGTGGCATTTCCGAAATCTCCTGCCGCAAAGGTGCGACACTGGAGGTTCATCGGGTACCCGTAGGATTCCTGCACGTGGCAGACATCCGCTTCTGTGTGTGAACATCACCAGTAACATGCTTCATCGACGTCTGATGGACTTTTTTCACCTGCTCGCCATCCTTGCAGTGTTTTCTGAACAGCTCCCGTGGCCGATTGCATTCGAGGGGATAGCATACAAAGTCGCAAAGCTTGGCGCGATGGTCTTCCTGATGCTCACATTGGTCACGCATCAACGCTTTGCAGCCCAGCCGCGTAACCTGAGATGGCTTGTGCTTTGCGCATGGGCGTCATCGATTGCTGGGGATGCATTTCTCGCGTGGAGTGGCTATTTTATTCAGGGGCTGGCCAGTTTTCTGACCGCGCATATTTTATACTCCATCCTCTTTGTCAGGTCTGGGCAGACAAAATGGAATGGAGCCTTTGCGTTTCCTCTCGTACTTTTCGGTGCGGGTATGGCATCCTGGCTGATCGCATCCGGTGGGGTCGCTGGCGGGCTTATTCCACCTGTAATGCTCTACCTGATTGTGATTTTAACAATGGCGACAGTTGCCGCCGCCCGCTATAAATCCGAGCCAACGCCTGAAAACAGAACCGTCTTGATAGGCGCGCTGTTCTTTGTTGTCAGCGACTCACTGTTGGCAGTGAATAAGTTCATCCAGCCGCTGCCATACTCCGGCGTACTGGTTCTAGGGACGTACTACAGCGCGCAGGAATGTATTTTGCTTGGATGGGTCCGTGGGAAGAACGGGAAATCTTCAAACGATGAACCGGAAATTGTTTAGATAAAAAAGAAGTGCAAGCAAATCGGATAACAAGTTCATCCAGCCGCTGCCATACTCCGGCGTCTTGGTTCTCGGGACATACTACAGCGCACAGTAATGTAATTTGCTTGGATGGGTCCGTGGGAAGAACGGGAAATCTTCAAACGATGAACCGGAAATTGTTTAGATAAAAAAGAAGTGCAAGCAAATCGGATAACAAGTTCATCCAGCCGCTGCCATACTCCGGCGTACTGGTTCTAGGGACGTACTACAGCGCGCAGGAATGTATTTTGCTTGGATGGGTCCGTGGGAAGAACGGGAAATCTTCAAACGATGAACCGGAA
>CAZSGJ010000158.1:0-1176 GCA_964606305.1 uncultured Armatimonadia bacterium | reverse complement strand
TTTGCTTGGATGGGTCCGTGGGAAGAACGGGAAATCTTCAAACGATGAACCGGAAATTGTTTAGATAAAAAAGAAGTGCAAGCAAATCGGATAACAAGTTCATCCAGCCGCTGCCATACTCCGGCGTCTTGGTTCTCGGGACGTACTACAGCGCACAGGAATGTATTTTGCTTGGATGGGTCCGTGGGATCAACGGAAAATCCAGGCAGGCTGCGACAGCCACTACTTAAACAGAAACGGCACCAGCGGATGCGGCTGGCCCCGAAACAAAACAGGCAGGACTTCAATCGTGCCAAACCCGATCATCCCGGCAATAATCGTCCCAAAGCCATTCCAGCGAATCAACGCATGTAGTCGCCGTCCCGAAGCATTGGCTGTTATTTGACCCATTGTCCACGCAAGCATCCCGCCGATTAACAGCTCCGCGAGCAACACATACACAGGCGCCTTCCCAACCATCAAACAATCCTGATAACGCCACCAGTCCGCTCGAAATGCCGCATCCTCGTGGAAAGCCAGCATCAAAAATGCCAATCCGGCGCCTGATATCACTCGCCACTTCTCTCCAAATCGCTCCGCGGCTGCACCTGATATCAACATCACCTGACACGCCACCAACGCCCACGAAACCGGCATCCACCACGGGCTGGAGAGGATCATCGGAGACCGCGCCACCGAGTAGTCCAGCGTCTTTGTCACCTCAACGCAGAGGGCATCCGCGATGAGCTCGACCACCCCAAATCCCGAGCAAAACAGCACGAGCTTAATCCAGCGCTTGTCTCGATAGCGCCACATTCCGATGGCAAGCGGGATGATGCATGCAACATTGATAATGACCGCCGATGTCCCGGCGAGGCCTTTGAGCGGCCCCGAGCCAGACAGCCAGGCACCAACAATGCCTATGACAATACTACTAGCCGCGTAGATAACCATCCCGTCGCTACACTACCCGAAACGAAACGTGACTTACCTTTGTCCCACTGGGTTTACAAGAATGTTGTCGATGAATAACCACGCCTTTTGCCCAGCGGCGGGGTGCCAGGTGGGGAGCTTGCCGATTGAGCTGACATCGATTTGGACAAAGCGCGCCTTTGCTCCGCTGGTCTTAATGCTCACATCAGTTCGGACAGGTGATGGCGTATTTGCGGTCACTTCCGTGTTTCTACTTTGCTGACC
>CAZSGJ010000157.1:2428-4862 GCA_964606305.1 uncultured Armatimonadia bacterium | reverse complement strand
CCGAGCTTTGGAGTGACACGCTTACTTAAAGCGTTTTTCGGAGCGATCACCGGGGCAAGCACCACTGCAATTGCCGCCAGCGTGAGCGCAATAATAATGACTGATAGACGTTGAGGCTTCATATTTGACCTAAAACCAACCGATATTCGAATCAGTATATCGTTGACGGGTATCTGCGGTGCACTTGTGCGCTTGCATCCCATCAAGAAGCATGTTGAGATACGTTATGCAACCTTGGACATCAGCAACCGTGACCACACTGGCCGTGGCCCTTTTTGTTGTCTGTCCAACCACTGGATGTAAGCGTAAAGCACCGGGGCAAGCCGATACGGGAAAGCAAGCCACAAAGCCTACACCGCAACAATTAAAGGACAACCCCGACATCCATGCCGAGATTGGCTCCTTCGATGCTGTCCTGCCCGATGGCAAAGGTCGCCCGTGGGTTGCCGTTTCCGGCGTCGCATCCGCAAAGCTGCTCACCGAACCAAGTGGAAACCGAAATGCGACATCGACCATCAAAGGTACAAGAGCGCTCATATACCAAAATGGCAAACCTGCATTTACACTCAGTGCCCCGTTGATTGTCGCCGATCAGAAAACGGCTCGTGTAACGGCAAGTGGACGCGTAAATGCAGTATCCGAGGGCGGTCCTGGTAATGCAATGCGCAAGCTGGCATCGGATACCATGATTTGGGATATGCGACGGTCCACACTTGTGGGCAAAGGTAACATACGCCTCTATGACAGCACCGGGTTTGACATCCCGGCCGCGTCCTTCAAGGCGGATGGCGCACTGGCGCGTATTGCGATTTTTACGGATGAGAAGCCGGTGTCCGGCTGGTGGAAATAGGTGCGAGTCATGTCACGCGATGTAATAACTCTTGTCACAGCAGTCGCCACTGCGGCATGTATCACTCCGCAGCTGCTCGCCACCCCGCAGCCGCCTAAAGGCACCGCAGTCGTCGGCCGGTTTACTATCACCAATCCGGGCGGCTCCCTCAATGCCGAGTTTCGCGACCGCAGCAAGCCGGTTTTTGAGATGGCTGGTCCGGAGCTCAAGCTGCGTTCAACCCAGCTCGATCTGGATGCGCGCAAGGCCCGCCTCGAAGTGAGTGGCAAAATCATCGTCAAAGGGACGCTTACAGGACCTCTCAAGATTGTCGTCAAAGCCGATGACCAAACCGATACCATCACGTGCGCAGGAGCGGTTTATACACAGCCTGATGCCAAAGCGGATGCCGAGATTCTCCTACAAGGGGATGTTCGCTGGGTGCATTTATCTCCAAATGTGGATGGACCTGCAGAGCTCACTGGTAACGGTGGCAAGATTGTCCTTCGCAGTGGAACCGCTGGGCCGCTGATCGAGCTTGGCAGCGGATCATTTTCTGCAACGCCAAAGCCTCCCAAGGCCGCACCGGGAAAAAAGCCGTGAGTAACACTGCCGCCGGGGAGCACCACATCATTGCGGTCCACGACCTGGTCAAGGAATACCGTGGCCGCCGTGTCGTGAATGGCGTCAGCCTGCGCTTTGAGCAAGGCGAAATTGTCGGCCTCCTCGGACCGAACGGTGCTGGGAAATCCACGACGTTTTATATGACCGTGGGACTGGTGAAGCCGCTGTCCGGCAAGGTGATGCTGGATGCCGAAGACATCACCCCGCTCCCGATGTATAAGCGCGCCCGCCGCGGTATCGGCTACCTTGCACAGGAACCAAGCATTTTCCGTAAGCTCAGCGTGATTGAGAATATTCTGCTTGTGCTTGAGGCGGTTGGGTGTCCGAAAGGCGAGCGTAAGGACAGGGCGATGCAGCTGCTTGCAGAGCTCGGGATGGACAAAAAGGCCGACCTTCGTGCATTCAGCCTCTCGGGCGGCGAACAGCGGCGTGTTGAAATCGCACGCGCGCTAGCCGCCGATCCGAAGTTTCTCCTCCTTGATGAACCATTCGCGGGAATCGACCCGCTCGCAATTGCAGACATCCAGGTTGTTGTACGCCAGCTGCGCGAGCGCGGTCTCGGTATCCTCATCACCGATCATAATGCCGCGGCTACGCTTGACCTCACTGACCGATCCTATGTCATTGTCGAAGGCAAAGTAATCCGCGAAGGCACAGCGGAAGAGATCGCGCATGACGAGATGGTGCGGAAGTACTATCTCGGTGACAATTTCCGGCTTTCGCAATGACACGCATCAACCGCCTGATTATTGGAGAAGTTCTCGGGCCATTTCTTGGCGGCGTCGGGATGTTTACAACGCTGTTCTTCGCCGCGGATGGACTCCAGCGTATCGCCGACTATCTGCAACGCGGCGAGTCCGCGGCCGTTATCCTTCAGGTTGTTCTCTACACGCTTCCGACGCTGCTGCCGTACACCATCCCGATGGCGATGCTTCTCGGAGCGCTCCTCGCATTCGGACGGCTCTCAGGTGACTCGGAAGT
>CAZSGJ010000157.1:0-2328 GCA_964606305.1 uncultured Armatimonadia bacterium | reverse complement strand
CACGCCGAGGGCGGAGTCTCCTTTGATGACAAGGGGCGCGGTGTTCTGAACGGGGTTACGATCACGCTTTGGGATGACACGAAGCCTGTGTTGACAGTCGCTGCCCAGACGGCAACATGGAAGCTTGGCACGCGGAACTGGCTGCTCGATGGCGGCGTTACAAGCTTTGACCATAACAGCTTGGTCGGGATGCGGACCGCAGACACGCGGCTGCAGGAAGTCACTCTAGGAACACCCGAGGACCTGCGTGCGCTCAGCCGTCCGGTGATTGAGCAGGTCACAGATCAGCTGCGCAAGCGTGCCCAGGTGCGGCGCAAGCTGGGGCAGGAAATGGATGCCCGCGAGGCGGAAGTCGAAATCGCCCGCCGGACAGCATTTCCGCTTGCGACCATCGTCTTTGTCCTGCTGGGTGCTCCGCTTGGTCTGCAACCGCGTCGGGCCGGGAAAAGCCTCGGCTTTGGGCTCAGCGTATTGCTGACATTTGGATACTGGTCGCTTCTCCAGCTCGGGATGTCGATTGGAAAAGGTGGCGCCCTCCCTCCAGATTTGGCGGTACAGTTGCCGAATATTATTGGAGTGATAACCGGCATTATTTTGATTAAGCGGGTTGCCAGCTAGTGGTGGGTAGAATGGGCACGGGATGCCCATGGTAAACACCACCCTGCTGTTTTTCCTCCTGCTCCTGCCAATCTCAGGCTTTATTGCCTGGGCGGGTGACCGTATTGGGCACAAGCTTGGGAAGCGCCGCGCATCGTTGTTCGGTCTGCGTCCCCGCCACACAGCCATTTTCATCACGATTACCTTTGGCATCGGGATTACGCTGGCATCCTTTGGCACGATGCTCCTGATTAGCCGTAGCTTCCGTCAGGTGGTTGCACGCGGAGGTGAGCTTGCGCGTGACAATGTTGAGCTCCAGCGGACGCTGAGTCTGTCGAAGAAACGCCTCGATGATGTCCGCCGCGAGCAGGCGGTTTTGGATAAAAAGCTAATCGCAGCCCAAAAGGCTGCCGAAAGTGCCTTGGCGAATCAGCACACCGCGGAGCGTGCGGTTGCGGCGGCGCAGCTGCAATTTCGCATCGCTGATGAGAAGCTGAAACTAGAGACCGCCAATCTTGCGACGACCCGTGGAAATCTGCGTGTTGCGATTGCTAAGGTTGAGAAGGCGAAGCGGGATGTCCGTGATGCCCTTATGAAGCGGACACTTGCGATGAAGGCATCCGTGGAGGCCGGGCGTAAAGCTCAGGCGGCGCGGAAAGAGGCTGGCGAGGCAAAGGGCCGGGTCGCGACGGCGGAGCGTGTGTTCGAAGCAGTGATGCAGCAGCAGCGCACGCGGCTTGCCGAACAACGCGAGCAGCTGAAGGAACTTGAAGATGCAGTTGGCAAGCAAGTGGCAGCCCTGGCTCAGCAAAAAGAAACCATCCGTTCGCAGCAGGATACGATTGACATGCAGTCATCCCGGCTGGAGCGACAAAGGGAACAGGCGACGGAGCAGGCAGATGAACTTGATCGCCTGACACGCGATGTGGCTGATTTATCCAGTCGTCGTGCAGAACTGCAGCGGGCACTCGATGCACTTTCGATTGAAGCGGTGACGATGCGATCCGGAAAGATTACTTATCGTAACGGTGAGGAAGTAGCCCGGATGCAGGTACCGGCGACCCGCAGCGTCGGGCGCATCCAGAACACGCTGGAGACTTTGCTTGCGGTTGCTGCAAAGAATGCAGAGCTCCGTGGGGCTAAGGCATCCAGGTCGAGTGCACGTGCTGTCCGTATCCCGGAGCGTAATGTCCGCCTCCCAACCGGACAGATTCAGACGATCAGCGAATTTGAAGCGCTGGCTGCAGCCGCAGAAAACATCGCCGCCGCAGGCGAGCCGGTGGTGATTGTGTTGTTTGCGACATCCAATGCCGTCTCAGGTGAGACCGTCTCTGTGGATGTCCGCACATTCCGAAATCCATTGCTCTTCGCAGCTGGAACGGTGCTGGGTGAGCTGCCTGTGACGAACAACGTCAGTCGTGAAAAGGTTGCGGACAAACTTTATTTGCTTCTGCGTGGGGATATTCGAAGAAAGCTGCTAAAGGCTGGGATCATTCCGCCAAGTCTTGGCACGGGCGTGGATGGCGAGCCGATTGGCGAGACACGTATCGATGATGTCTTGAAAGCCCTCGACCTTGCGCGGTCCGTCAGCCGGTCGAAAATTGTGATTCGTACGGAGAAAGATATCCGCGCGGGGGATGCAGTCACGTTGACATTCACGGCAGTCGGCATCGATGGCAATCCACTTGGGCAACGTCCGGATGACGGTGTGCCTGCTGCTAATCCGGAGCC
>CAZSGJ010000156.1:0-4868 GCA_964606305.1 uncultured Armatimonadia bacterium | reverse complement strand
AGCTCACGATCGATATCATCGAGGAACTCATCCGTGGAGCGGTATGGATGATCCTTGTCGATCAGAATCGCGAGGTCTTTGGTCATTCGGCCGGACTCAACAACATCGACGCAGACCTTCTCAAGGGTCTCGGCGAAGCCAACGACATCCGGTGTGTCATCAAAGCGACCACGGTACTGCAACCCACGCGTCCATGCATAAATGGATGCAATCGGGTTTGTACTCGTCGGCTTGCCCTGCTGATGCATCCGGTAGTGACGTGTCACCGTTCCGTGTGCTGCCTCGGCCTCGACCGCAGATCCATCCGGGCTCATCAGAACACTGGTCATCAGACCGAGCGAACCGTAGCCCTGTGCGACGGTGTCCGACTGGACATCGCCATCGTAGTTCTTACATGCCCAGAGGTAGCCGCCGCTCCACTTGAGGTTGGATGCCACCATGTCATCGATCAGGCGGTGCTCATAGGTAAGGCCAGCCGCTTCGAAGCGGGACTGGAACTCGGTCTCGTAGACGCGCTGGAAGGTGTTCTTAAATGCGCCATCATAGACCTTCATAATCGTGTTCTTGGTCGACAGGTACACAGGGTAGTTGCGGCCAAGGGCATAGGTCATACAAGCGCGGGCAAAGCCTTCGATGCTGGAATCGAGGTTGAACATTCCCATCGCGACTCCGCTGGACTTGGTCTTGATAACCTCGCGGCTGATCGGATCGCCTTCGCCATCCGGTGTCCATGTGATTGTGATGGTTCCTGCACCCGGGAAGGTAAAGTCCTGCGCGCGGTACTGGTCGCCAAAGCCATGGCGGGCAACGACAACGGGTTGGTCCCAGTGTCCGACGAGACGAGGGACGTTCTTGCAGATGATTGGCTCGCGGAAAATGGTGCCATCCAGGATGTTGCGGATGGTTCCGTTTGGCGAACGCCACATCTGCTTAAGGCCGAATTCTTTGACACGGGCTTCATCGGGGGTGATGGTTGCACACTTGACAGCAACGCCGTACTGCTTGGTCGCATTTGCCGAGTCGATGGTGATCTGGTCATCCGTGCGGTCGCGCGCTTCGATTCCCAAGTCGTAGTACTTGAGGTCGATATCGAGGTATGGCAAAATCAGCTTCTCGCGGATTTTGTGCCATATGATGCGCGTCATTTCATCGCCATCCATCTCAACAACGGGGTTTTTAACCGGAATCTTTGCCACGTTCTGGCTCCTTATTCTCTAAAAAGTGTAGTTTACAGTGATTAATCGTTGGGGATGGCTTGCGACAGGTGCATCCCCAAAACCCGAATCCAATCAGCCTTTGGGCTAGTGGGCCATGATGCGGGGAATCGTGCCTTCAAAGGCATCCCGTGCGGCATCAATGGAGACTTCCAACACGCCCGGAAGCTCAATCTTGTTACGGCTGGTGACCTGCCCAATGAACACGGCTTCGATACCATGTGCTTCGGCGATATCGAGGAGTGCGGTTTGCTCATCGCCGCCCTCGCGGACGGTAACGACCACGCGGCTTGCGGCCTCACCAAAACAGATTGCACTCCATGGCTGGTCACCAAAGTCGGTCACTGACAGTCGAAGCTCAACACCGGTGTTGCCCGCGAGCGCGGATTCGCAGACATTGACTAAAAGACCACCATCCGAGCAGTCATGCGCGCTCTTGACAATGCCCTTGGCAATCAGTTCACGGGTTGCGGCCTGCACGGCGAGCTCAGCTGCCATGTCAAGCTTAGGTAATGCGCCGGTCTCGAGACCGTGCTCAACATAAAGATACTGGCTGCCGCC
This sequence comes from uncultured Armatimonadia bacterium, assembly GCA_964606305.1. Taxonomy (GTDB): domain Bacteria; phylum Armatimonadota; class Armatimonadia; order Armatimonadales; family Armatimonadaceae; genus CAIRTT01. The sequence continues at coordinate 3,093 of CAZSGJ010000156.1, read as the reverse complement.
AATTCCCCGGTCATCCTCGGTTCCAGTGGGACGAAGAACGTACACGAGGTCATTCGCATCCTTGAAGGCCAGCCCAACCGGTTCGACACCTTCAGGGAAAACACCAACCATGCCAATCGTCGGCGTCGGATGAATCGGACCTGTCGGCGACTCATTGTAGAAGCTTACATTTCCAGACACAACCGGTGCACCAAAGAAGTCACAGGCTTCCGCGAGCCCATAAACCGACTGGCGGAACTGCCAGAAACCTGTCTCTTTTTCAGGATTCGGCATGTTGAGGTTGTCGGTTGTCGCGACCGGAACTGCGCCAACACAGCTGAGGTTACGGCTGGCTTCGGCAACGGCATGCTGCGATCCGAGGTGCGGATCCAGATAGCACCAGCGTGGGTTACAGTCCGTGGTCGCCGCGATACGTCGTCCCCCTGCGGCACGCACTGCCAGTACAGCAGCATCCCCTGCGCCGGGAACGACTTCGGTCTGGGTCTGTACCTGATGGTCATACGTCTGGAAAACCCAGCGCTTGCTTGCAATCGTCGGGGTTCCGAGCAGCGTCAGCAGCGTTGCCGAATAATCTGCTGGTTCCGGAAGCGAATCGATATCGAATGCCTTGCAGTCCGCAATATACGCTGGCTCAGCCGCATCGAGGGCATACGTTGGACATCCATCCGTGAGCAGCTGCGCAGGGACATCGGCTTCGATGCGACCCTGGTGGTGGATGACGACATTTCCGGTATCGGTCACGGTTCCGATGACGGCGGAGCTGAGGCCCCACTTGTCACAGATGGCGATAATTTCATCTTCGTGACCCTTTTCGACCACGCAGAGCATGCGTTCCTGGGACTCACTGGTGAAGATCTCGGCGGCGGTCATGCCGGTTTCGCGCTGCGGGATGACATCGGCATTAATGTCCATGCCAACATTTCCCTTGCTCGACATCTCGACGCTGGCGCAGGTAAAGCCGGCGGCGCCGAAGTCCTGGATGCCACGGATGTGCCCGGTAGCAAGAATCTCAAGCGTCGCTTCGATTAGCAGCTTGCCGTAGAACGGGTCGCCAACCTGAACATTGGGGCGCTTTGCTTCGGATTCTTCGGAGATCTCAACGGATGCAAACGTTGCTCCGTGAATGCCATCCCGGCCCGTGGATGACCCAAAGAACACAACCGGGTTTCCAACGCCCTTGGCAGCGGACTTGGCAACATTTCCGAGCTCGACAACGCCGATAGCCATCGCATTTACGAGTGGGTTTGTGTTGTAGCAAGGGTGAAAGGTGATTTCGCCACCGATGGTTGGGACGCCGAGACAGTTTCCGTAGGACGAGATGCCGTGAACAACGCCGCTAAAGAGAAAACGATTTTTGATATGGACATCGGTGTCGCCATCGATGTCGCCAAAGCGGAGACTGTCCAACACGGCGATTGGCCGTGCGCCCATACTGATGATGTCGCGGATGATGCCGCCGACACCGGTTGCGGAGCCATTGAATGGTTCGACATAGCTTGGGTGGTTGTGAGATTCCATCTTGAAGACAATGCCCTGCCCGGTATCGCCGAGGGGCACCACGCCGGCGCCTTCGAGTGCATTGGCATCCTGTGCCTTCTTGAACTCACCAAATGCCCGAAGGGTGTTTCGGGAGTACTTATAAGCGCAGTGCTCACTCCATTCGACCGCAAACATATTCAGCTCGAGGTAGGTCGGGACACGCCCCAGCCGCTCCACAAGGAGGTCGTATTCGCTGGAGCGGAGGCCGAGCTCCATAGCGACATCGACATTAACTGCCGGATATGCGGGGTGGTTTACGGGAACGGGGCGGGCTGATGCGTCTGGCACGGAACTCTCCTGTAAGGATGCGACTGGCGATGCATCCATTCTACCGTTGACGCAATAACCGGGTTGATGCGGGTACGATGCACAAGCGGAGGTGACACGACGATGGCGATGAAACCCGATAATGCAACGCGCAAGCGTGTGGTAACAACTCTGGTTGTGGTTGGTGGCCTTATTGGTGTTGTGGCGGCGAGTGGGCGAATCAGCGACTGGCTGGCGAGCCGGCAGCCGGTTTCTATGGTCTCTCCTGAAGAAATGCGGGAAGCGGAGCGCTTTACCCGGATGCTTGGCACGCTGGCGGATGCGGTCCGGATACTCGGGAGCCGCGGTTCGTATGCCGATGTCATCGAGCTCGTCGGACGCGCCTGTCCAAAGGATGAAGCGTGTCCATCATCCATGCGCCGTGCTGCGGGCGAAGCCTATTTCCGACTCGACAAAGCTGATGAAGCCCGGGCAGAACTGGCATCCATGCTGTCGGAAAACCGTGGCCCGCTTGAAAACATGGATCGCCTGGCGCTTGCGGGCAATCCGGAGCAGTACAAAACGGAGGTTGCCACAAGCCTGTCCGGGGCGAGTGTTGCGCAGTCATCCCCGCTTGAGGCAAACAATATTGCTTGGGGAGCGTGCTTGTTACCCGTGGCCGGCATTGACCTTGACAAGGCAGAACAGCTGGCGCGTGTGGCAGTTGAGAAATCGGATGCTGAATCCAAGGCGACCTATATGAACACGCTGGGCGTGGTGTTGTTCCGCCGGGGAGCATTTGCGGACGCCATCAAGCAGCTTGAAGCCAGCGAAAAAGCAGCCAGCGATCCGTTTAACTGGCCATTTTTAGCTGCATCCTATGCAAAACTGGGCCGCACGGCGGAGAGCCGCGAATGGTCCACCCGACTGGACAAGTATTTGCTGGAGACGTTTGGTCAGGACACAACGAATCGCCATGAGCTGTTGCTGTTTTGGGATGAGCTCCGCGGAGCGGATGAGTAAGGGATTGAATCGTTCACTAAACATTTAACAAACGCTTTACTTTACGGCAGGCGCCGTTTGCTACATTCATAGTTGGAATCTACTTATCAACTTGGAGGTGCACTATGCGCCGCGGTTTTACACTAATTGAACTGCTGGTGGTGATTGCAATCATCGCAATACTTGCAGCAATCCTCTTCCCTGTCTTTGCTCAGGCTCGAGAAAAAGCCCGTGCAACCAGTTGTCTGTCAAACACAAAACAGCTTGGTCTGGCATCTATGATGTACGCTCAGGACTACGACGAAG
>CAZSGJ010000155.1:0-4874 GCA_964606305.1 uncultured Armatimonadia bacterium | reverse complement strand
TGGAGGATCATCAGAGAACTGACGACTGTGTTCATGCGGAGGTCAGCGATTGCCGTGCTGACTTTTGCGATGGTCTGGTGGACTTTACGCCTGACGGAGCGCGCATCGGCGTGGTCAGCGGATGCATCCTGCATGGTTCCTGCGATGGTCTGGATGACATCCCAGCTGCGTGAGAGGAAGCGAAACGTTCCGGACATGCGCTCTTCGGACCACTGAATTGTGTCTTCAAAGGGGGCTTCAAAGCAGATATAGAGGCGAAGAGCATCGGCGCCGTAGGAATCTGCCATTTCATCCGGAGTGACCGCATTGCCTTTGGACTTGGACATTTTGAGCCACTGTTTTTCGAGCTGGTCAGGGCTGTATTTATGCAGCTCATCCGGTTTGACCGGGTGCCCATGTTCCTTTTCGACAAAGGACTCAGCGAGAAGCATCCCCTGGTTGCGGAGGGCATATGCGGGCTCATCCGCGGTAAGCAGGCCTGCATCGTGGAAGACCTTGGTGAAGAAGCGGCAGTAGAGAAGGTGTCCGACGGCGTGTTCGCGTCCACCAAGGTAAAGATCAACGGGCATCCAATAGTCAGCGGCAGCGCGGTCCCAAGCACCTGCAGTGCAATCCGGGCTGGTGAAGCGGAGGAAGTACCAGCTGGAGTCGACGGAGCCTGCCATGGTGTCGGTTTCGCGCTCCGCGGCGCCGCCACAGGTCGGGCAGGTGCAGTTGACGAACTCGGGTATCGATGCCAGTGGCGAGCGGCCATCGTTGCCTGGTTTGTAGTTTTCGACATCCGGGAGGAGTACTGGCAGCTGGTCGACTGGAACCGGGACGATGCCACAGGCTGGACAGTGGATGATGGGGATTGGGGTACCCCAGTAGCGTTGACGGGAGACCAGCCAGTCGCGGAGGCGGTAGTTGACGCGTTTGCGTGCGTAGCCTTGATCCGCGATGGCATCGAGGACTTTGGGGACGGTTGTGTACTTGTCGTTTGGAAGACCTACGATGCTTTGGGGAGCCCCGATATCAGCACGCAGGGTTCCGCCTTCGGCGAAGGCGGCGGTGATGGTGTCATCCGTTTGGTCATCCGATTCGCGGTAGACAAGACGTATTGGGAGTCCCATTGCTTTTGCAAAGTCGAAGTCGCGCTGATCATGTGCGGGGACCGCCATGATGGCGCCGGTTCCGTAACCCGTGAGGACGTAGTCGGCAATCCAGATTGGAATATCTTCGCCATTGACCGGGTTGTTTGCGTAGGCTCCTGTAAACACTCCCGTTTTTGGGCGGTTTTCCGCCGTACGGTCTTGCTCGGATGCGCGGCTTGCTGCATCGACATAGGCATCTACAGCAGCTTTTTGGTCATCCGTGGTGATTTGGGCGACAAGCGGGTGTTCCGGCGCCAGAACGAGGAATGTGGCGCCCCAGAGGGTGTCCGGACGTGTTGTGAAGACGGTGATGTTCTGCGGTTTGTCAGTACAAACCGCAAAGTCAACTTCGGCGCCTTCGGAGCGGCCAATCCATTCCCGCTGTTGGGTCTTTACGCCATCGGGCCAGTTGATGTTATCCAAACCTGCGATGAGCTTGTCGGCATATGCGGTAATTCTGAATTTCCACTGTGGAAGAGGCTTTTGAACAACGGGGCCATCGCAACGCCAGCACTTGCCATCCACAACTTCTTCGTTTGCGAGGACGGTGCTTTCGTTAATGCACCAGTTGACCGGAGCGTTATCACGGTAAGCAAGGCCGCGTTCCAGGAGCAGGAGGAAGGCCCACTGATTCCATTTGTAATAGGCAGGGTCAGTAGAGTTGATTTCACGTGACCAGTCATAAGAAACGCCAAGGGTCTCAAGCTGGCGGCGGTATTCGGCGGCGAGCTGTGGAACGACCATCCGTGGGTTGACGCCGCGCTTAATGGCATCCTGCTCGGCTGGCTGTCCAAATGCATCCCAGCCCATCGGGTTGAGGACGTTATAGCCCTTCATCCGCATGTGGCGCGCGAGGACATCACCCGGGATGTAGTTCTTTCCGTGCCCCACATGAAGACCACTTCCGCTCGGGTATGGGAACATCACCAATGTGTAGAACTTTGGCTTGCTGGAATCCGTATCGACTTTGTAGATGTCGGCATCGGCCCAGCGCTTTTGCCACGTACGCTCGATTTCCCGGAAGGGGTAGCGTGGTGTTTCATCGGTTTGCACAGAGGTGTTCATCGGGGAGCAGTATATCGCTTGGGCATAATTGGGCGTCGCAATCCGGGCTTGAAATCGGGTAGTTAGAGTACGTTGAGTGCTGATCTGCGCAGAAACCCTGCAGGGTCGATGTTTGATAGAATCGGGCACCTGCCAGGTGTTGTTTTTGGCGACAGGAGTGTGGCAAGCATGGAACGGCGCGTGATTGGGATAGAAACCGAGTTTGGCTGTCTGGTCCGTGATGATCAGGTGGGGACTCCTGAGACGATTGTGCACCTGGTCCGCGATCACTGCTTTTATGAAAAGAAGTGGGGGGTTATTGACCTCCATGCGCGGGATTATTCTTTTGAGCCTGCGCGCTCGGGCGGTTTTTTGCTCAATGGCGGGCGTCTCTACGTGGATGCTGTCGGTGACCATGAGGAGTATGCGACCGCTGAATGTTCATCCATTTTGGATGTCTGTCGCCACCACAAAGCCGGTCAGTGGCTCCTCCAGTCCTTCCTCGATGACCTTGGATTGTCCGATGCGGTTTCCTTTCACAATAACAGCGTGGACCATTTTGGCGGGCATACATTTGGTTGTCATGAGAACTATCTGGTGTCGATGGCGGATGAGGAATTTTTTCGTGCTAGTCTGCGCGGGCTGATTCCGTTTTTGGTAACGCGTCAGATTTTTGCTGGTGTTGGCCGGGTGGGTGGCCACAGGCTGAATTTTAGTTCGCTTGAAAATTCGATCATGACGATTAGCGAGCATGATGTCGATTACCAGTGGATTTCGAATTTTTATGGTGTTGAGCTGGATAACACCGTTGATTTTCAGCTCAGCCAGCGGGCGGATCACATTATTCGTACGATTGCGAGTCGAGTTCGGTTTAACCGCGCAATCATCAATCCTAAATGGGATAGTTATTACCAGAACGCCACGTACAACCGCCTGCACATTCTGTTTGGCGAGTCGAACATGAGTGACTATGCCACGGCCCTCAAGGTTGGTACGACGAGTGCGGTTTTGAGCTTGCTTGAGGATGGTTTGATTGGCCGGGATGTTGAGATTCAGGATCCATTGGAGGCGCTGCGTTCGATCAGTCGGGATGGCAGTTATCGCTGGCTGGTGACGCTTACGGATGGCACGACGATCTCGGCGATTGACTTGCAGCGGCGTTACCTGTCTGCGGCGAAGAAGCGCTTGACGGGTGTCGATGAACAAACAGACTGGGTTTTGGCGAACTGGGAGTCGACGCTTGACCAGCTGGAGCGTGACCCGATGGTTTTGGCTGACCGCCTTGACTGGGTTGCGAAGAAGAAATTGTTCACGGAGTTTGTCGCAACCGAGGGGGTTGCCTGGTCGGATGACATTTTGCAAAGCCTGGACATTGAGTATCACAACATTAATCGTAACCAGAGCTTGTTCCATGCACTTGAGCAATCGGGTGAGATGGTGCGTCTTGTGTCTGACTTTGAGATCGCGAAGGCGATGTCCAGTCCTCCTGTAGGAACCCGGGCTGAGGGTCGGTCCAATGTTGTACGTCGATTAATTGCTGCCAAAGCGCGGGAATATGTGGTTGACTGGGATGTTGTCTATGCTGGCAAGGGTCGGCAGCTTGAATTTGGAGACCCCTTGCATACATATGCGGATGAAACGCATCGTATGTTAGCAGGGCTTCCCGAATAGTTTTTGAATTAATTTGCGGTGTCTGGCAATTGGTCGGTATGATGCACGCTTGGCACTACTAGCAATAGGATAGAGCAATGGCAAAGAAAAGTAGCGAAAATAGATTGGTGATTACGCTCCGTTCAACCGAGAGCGCACATGCATACACCACGATGAAGAATAAGCGGAATGACCCTGCGCGCATCGAACTGAAGAAGTACGATCCCGTGGTTCGCCGCCACGTCACATACCGGGAGGCTAAGTAACCATGGCTCGAGTCTGTGCATTATCTGGACGTAAGTCGCAGAGTGGACGAAACGTCCGCTATAACCACGGTGGAATGTGGGAGATGCGTGCTCAAAAGAAGCCTCGCAAGTTCCATGTCAACCTGCAGACGGTCACCGTTCCTACCCCTGATGGCGGAACGAAGAAGATCAAGATTGCTGCACGCATGATCACATCCCGTGCGTTCAAGGCCATCCTGGCCGGTGAGAAGGCGCTTCCAAAGGGCGTCTAATCCCTTCGGCTGTTGCTGGTAAATCTGTATGCCGGGTCGCTTGCGACCCGGCTTTTTGTTTGTTGATTGGTTTCTCAAATGTCTGTTGCCACACAAAAGCGAAGATCCAATAACTTCATCATGTGTTTGCTGGATGCCATCGGCTTCCCGCTGGGCAACGCATTCTTTTCGACGACCACGGTGATTCCGGTTGCTTTGGCGGCTGCCGGCGCGGACAAGCTGTCGGTTGGCTTACTCGTTGCGATGATAATGGTCATTCAGGCAATACCCGGACTCTTCGCCGTGCGATGGGTGTCAAAAATGCCCATCGTAAAGAACTACGTTGTCTGGGTTGGCATCGGTGAACGTGTCGCCTTGTTGCCACTTGCCTGGTTTGTGGTGGCATGGGGGCCAAGTAAACCATTCTGGTTTGTCATCTCAGTCTTCGTCTGTTTTGCGTTCCATATGTTCTTTATGGGCATCAATATGCCCGCTTACTGGGTCCTCGTGGGAAAAGTCATCCCGACAAACTGGCGTGGGCGCCTCTATGG
>CAZSGJ010000154.1:0-4875 GCA_964606305.1 uncultured Armatimonadia bacterium | reverse complement strand
CGGTGTCTGTCACGGTTCCTTCTGGCAAAAATGTGGCAACCTTTACGGTGACTACCGCTGCGGTGTCATCCAGCAAAGATGTCAATGTAACTGCAACGTGTAATGGAAGTAGCGCATCAGCAACCTTGCGGGTGTCGATTCTTACGGTGGCATCGGTCGAGTTCAAGCCTGGGATGGTTGATGGAGGCGCTAAGGCAAGCGGTTTGGTGACGTTGACCGGTCCCGCTCCCGCTGGTGGGGCAATCGTACAGCTGGTTTCCGATAAGGGAGCCGTGATTGTACCTGCAACTGTTGTTGTGCCAGCCGGCAAGCTCAGTGCGGCGTTCAGCGCATCGACGCAAGTGGTTGGTGAGCGGGTTGATGCCGATATCACAGCGAAGCTGAACGGCGAGGATGTGGATGGTGCGCTGTACGTTATGCCCCCCGTGGTTTCAAGCGTTGTGCTGACACCATCGAGTGTAAAGGGCGGTACTGCTGCAACCGGTGTAGTAAAAATCGCCAAGGCGGTTGCGGTGCCAGTCTTGGTAACGCTGTCGAGCAGTGCATCGGGTGTTGCACCTGTCCCGCAAACGGTTGTGATTCCTGCTGGCGCGGTAAGTGTGGCGTTCCAGGTCTCAACACAGTCCGTCACGGCAAACAAAACGGTAACGATTGCAGCGACGACCGGAGTCACAACGAAAATTGGGACACTGACTGTCCTGAAATAAACATCAGCGAACACAATGCGACCTCTCCCGGAAATTCTGGGAGAGGTTTTTTAGTTTTTGTTTGCTACCTTACGAACTAACTGGCTAGCCGTGAAAGTGGAATCGCTTGCGCTGCGATTGAGATGCCATCTACAAGTGTCAGGACAATGCAGGCAACGCATAGCGGAGGGAACGACAGTCTTGATGACAGTGCAATGCAGACTGGTAACGCGATGACCGAGGCTGCCATCCCGATGGATATGTTTAGGCTTTGATGCCTGAATGCAAGGATTCCCCGATGGACGGATAACCATGCCGCAGTGAGTGGCAAAAGGAGCGTCCAAGGGAGAGCGGAATGGAGGAGATTGCGAATTCCAACATCGCCTCCTCGTAGGTTTAGGATGACATCCAACGCATTGGTCAGCGTCGGGGAGATGCACACAAGGGCCGTTCCTACGTTGGCAATCAAGCCTATAAATGTTGCTACTTTCCAGCTTCCGGTTTCCCGTAATATCCGTTTGCGAAGAGCGGTCACTGCCAATTCCTGTATGCAAATTCCCCAGCCACGGATGCCGGTGATTAGGCTGAACAGCATCGGCCAAACAGCAAGGGTTGTGGCACTGTCGACATTGGATGCAAGATAGCGGCTGAGGACTGGTTGTATTACAAGGCCGAGGAAACCTGTTAGAGCCAATGGAAGGTGAAGTCTGCTGACGGCTTTCAACAATGCATTTGCATTTGGATCTGACGCAAGGAGAGGAAGTTGTTGGGTTGGCTTCATAGCAAGCAATGTAATAAAGATAGCTTCACTTACGACACCGATGGTAAAGATGAGTGCTGCTGCCGCCGCGCCCGGTAGGTCAAGGTTTCTAATCGGAATGCTGCATACACCGATGATGACTAATCGCATCAGTGTTCCGTGAAGCATTCGATGTGACATCCCCGCATGTATCAAAATGCCCTGTGAAAATCGCCGCCAGCCGATTGCTGCCGGCCAGAGAAGCATGATGCGCAGTGGGAGCCGTGCCCGGTGTACGCTTTCTACCGGGTAACCAAGAATCTGGTTTCCGATGATATCCAGTGTGGGTGTCCAAGCGAGAAGCAGCATCGCGAGTGTGCATCCAACCCCAAGCATCATCGTCATTCGACGGGCTGCTGTGTAGGTAGCCTGTGACTTTACAAAAGCAAGACTAGTGGCTAGCAGCATCACAATCGGGGCAAAAACGATATGCACAAGCTGCATCGTGAGGCCCCAGGCCCGAAGTTGTGCTGTCGCATTTGGCATCCCAGCAATCATTGCTGTGAGCATTGGCGCCTCGATGACCATCATTTGATACGCGAGCGCAAGAGGAGTGTAAATCCGCAGGATTGGACGAACAGCACGCAGGCGCAGGTTTATTTGATGTATGAATGTCCGCCGCATGACTACTGAGAGAATACCGCAGGTGTCATTGAGAGTTTGGAACCTGAAAATGCCGAATGGTTACGATGGGATGGTGGTTTGTTGCACACCAGTAACGATCCACTGGACAAGCGTGTTTTGCCAAGTATGAGGCGAGTACGGAGATCATTGGAACTGCCAATGCATTAACTGTACACACTTTTTGTGTCGACGGTGCGCAGATGCTTTCTACAAATTGGAAATGCAGCGTGTTTTTCCGGAAACAACCTACACTCCCATTGTTAATTAGAGTGATAAAAATCGGTAATCACTCCAACATGCATGCGTGATATTGTGTCTGCACATGATAAATACACTTCATGCCCGAATAGTTCTAGCGGTCACTGCGTTGCCGATGATCATCACGATTGCTGGAATGTCCACTGATGTTCTCCTAGGTGGCAATGGAGCACAAGGTAAAGACGATTTTCCGAAGAAGGGGAGTGGAGATTCGAAAGCATCGGCATCTGATGTCAAATGGGACTTCCCGCGCACCGCAACTGAGTACGTGAAGATGATTGAGCCTGAGCTGGGTTTGCCGCCGAAGATTGATCTGGCACAATCCGTAGAGATTCCCCTGTTTGTAAACGGCCAGCGGTCCTATGGAAATCTGGGGCAGCGTCTCGACAACCCGAGTCGCCTTGGGAAGAATACAGTGTCCGGTTCCACGCTGCAGCGCTATGAGGGACGGGATGCTGCTGGCAAGCCGCTCCCTGATGTTGTTTGGGTGAGCTTTAGCCGAAACTCAAGCCTCGATGTCGATCACGTGCTTGGCTCGGTCCAAATGATTGGCTATAACCGTAAGACGGGTGCGACGGCATTCTTTGAGAGCAATGACCAGATTGGTCCGTGGGTTCGTCTTGAGCCAAAGACCTGGCGGATGGTCGGAAAGATGCCTTGGATTGACAACCCGGCGGAATTCAACGATGCGTTTCGCGTCCCGGAAGTCACACGTCCCCAATGTGTTCAATGTCATCAGGCCGATCCGTTCATCAACAATACATTCATCAATGCCGCCAAGATACCGGGTACAAACGAACCCGTTGTCCCAATTCTCGATCAAAAGAGTCCATTTTACGTTATCGGTGGTCAGAAGTGGGATATGCGAACGGTTCACATCGATGGCAACAAGTGTCTGACTTGCCACCGCGTCGGGCTGAGTACGATTTCGATGTTTATGGCAAACCGTTGGGAGCCGAACAAGCATATGCCACCAAAGAACCCGGGAAGTATGGCGGCAGATTTAGAGCAGCTGCTGCTTGTTGGCGAAAATGGCATCGGGGCTGTCAAAGGCGCCAAGTGGATTGTTCCACCTGCAAAGGGCGAGGCCGCACCGCAAGTCGGGGATGACTATCCGTACAAGGCATCCTTTAATCTTCCGTGGAGTCAACTGAAGAAGAAGTGACCCTTTAGATGCGGGGGCGGACACAGCGGTCCGCCCGCATGTCTCGATTCGGTCATGTTGATGCTGCGCTTGCCGGGTGGAGGAATCGCGTTCGTGCCGATCTCACAGGATGTTACGAAAATCCCGTTTGGTGCCGGGTTCGGCTTGGCTTGTCTGGCGCGTGATGCGGTCCTGTGTGGCGACCTTCCGCGATGGTCACGATTGGCCTTTTGGGTGACGATTTGTTTGATTTGACAGTCGGGTACGGTTCCGGCCTGCCAGCCGCCGAATTTCCGCTTGCTTGCAACCCCCGGCGGCTGACATGACCGGCTTCCGGCACACCCGCTCCACATTCCACCCGGCGTGGCGCTTTCGCGCTTGTTCGTGCCGACTGTGGTGGATGAAATGGTGAATCTGTTTACGGTATCTATGTGACCGCTTTTCGAAACAAACCCTCTGCGTAGGGGCGGACCGCTGTGTCCGCCCGCGTGTATCGACCATGTTTGGCCAAGTGGTCGTTGGATCAGACACTGCCGCGACAGCTCTTTCGCTCACAAACCTGAGCCAACACCCGTAAAGCAGGCACCGTTTCAAATGTTTACGATTTGTTACGCCCCCTCGGTGAATCTTTACGAAAGGTTACGGGTGGCTACTATTTACATCCAAATCGCTCTAAACGATACTTTTATTGTCTGCTTAAAGGCTTTAAAGTCCATTCCGGCCGCAGACATCCAACAATCCTCCTCTGCATTTGATGCACTCAAGTGCCCCGAAAGGCAATCTCCAGATGTCTATCATTTCAAAACGGCTGGTCACTATCGCAGCCAGCACCGTAGTCCTGTCTCTCGTTTCGGCGAGCGCGCATGCGCAGATTGATTTTCTCACAGCCAGCTCTACCGTTGGGTCAATGTATAACTGGGGAGTAACTGCAACCTCTACCTATACCTTCACTCAGTCAATGATTTTGAATAGCATTGGATTTGCAACGGTTGGGACACAAAACGTTGCATTCAGTTATGCATACGGGGACGGTGGATTTACTACCATCAACACGTTGGGGACTCAAGACGCAAATGGCTTTAGCTGGTACGACTTTAGTTCTGGTCAGACGATCCAATCAGGAACCATCTTGAAAGTAAGAATGGAACGTGCAAACCCTACGGGAGACTATGGTGCCGGTGTCTATACTGTCACAGGACAAAATGCAGCAGCAAATGTCGTCTACAATGGACTTGAGGCAGCTAGTGCTCCTAACGTTGGTCTGACCAACAGCAACATCCGTGTGTCCAACCCCGGCTCCAACGTCGCACCTGAGCCTGGCTCCTTCGCCCTGGCGCTGACCGGTGGCGCTGCGCTCATCGGTA
>CAZSGJ010000153.1:0-4926 GCA_964606305.1 uncultured Armatimonadia bacterium | reverse complement strand
CCCACACCATATTCGATCATTAGCCTGGAAAGCTCTGCGCCATCGATGAGAACAATCTTGGAGTCGATGTTCTTTACAAAGTCCATGGCATCGTTTGAATAGGAGCTTGTCGTAATAAACACTCCTTTTCTAGACCTGAATCCTTGAAGAGCCCCAGCAAACTTTTGGATTTCTGGCCGACCTACATTTGCTTCCCATCGTTTTGCCTGGATGTAGATCGTGTCAAGTCCAAGTTTGTCTTCCTTGATGATTCCGTCCACTCCACCATCACCACTTTTCCCAATGGTTTTGCCGGCATCCTTTACACTTCCGCCGTATCCCATAGAAACAAGAAGGTCCACAACTATCCTCTCAAAGAAGGCAGGGGAGACAGTTTTGAGCTTGTCCAGGAGATCGTCGGCCAGAGATTGTTGAAGCGAAAGAGCTGCAGAATCGAGCTGTTCTTCGGGGCTTAGTTCAGATAGGTTTGGTTCGATTGGAGAGGCATGTTTGTCGTTGCTTTTGCTCTTACCTACCTGAAACTCGACAAATGATGGATATTGTCTGAGATACCTATTGTTTATTTTGACGTCCGGAAGAGAAGCAACTCGGGAGCCTTCTGCCGTTATTTTGTTTTGTGATCGCTTTGGTCTCTCGATCAAACCAGCCTTGTTGAGATATGTAACTGCCCAACCTACTCTTGATTGAGCTACAGATTGAACGCCACTTGGAATAAGCTCATCCAAGTCATCTGCCGTCCAGTTGAAGTGAACTGCTAGGGCTTCAACAATCTCCCTCACCGACCTTGTCTTGTTGTCCGCCATAAGAGACAAAACGGGATTCATGAGGCTTTGGTAATCAGGTATTGCCATGGTCCAGTTTACTTGGTTTTAGTGGGGTGAGTAACTAACCTTGCCCTCTTGCGATCCTATTGGTAGGGTGGTGACTATGGACATACAAGAAGTCGTCGGAGCACTCAATCGTGAACTCTTTGCTGTAAGTGGTGGAACGGTGCGAGTAAAAGAGAAAACAACGGCAAAGACCATTGCTGGGTGGTTTCCATCGGTGGAGTTTGTCGAGCCTGACGGCAAACCGATGAAGATGGATGGCTGGAAACTAACCCTAAAGAACAAGCCCCATGGATCTAAGGAAGAGATAAACCGAAACGAACGCGCGGTCATTGAGCTTGAACTGTCAACGAGAGATGCTGTTTTGCTATCAAAGATGAAGTCAAACAAGCATCCGAGTATTGTTGTGAATGAGCTGGATACCGACGTCACTTATATGTTTGCTCACATGAGGTTGAATCCGCTCCTCGACCTTTCAAAACCAATCGAGTCACAAGGTGCTGCCATTAGCCAGATTCATCAACACACCCTAGAGCTGATCAACTGGTGGATCAGTATCAAGTAAAAGCAGCTGCTCCGCACTTGATTCATGGGCTTCGAACAGCGGTAGAGGGACCAGTTAGCGTCCTTTGCCGGAGACACGTTGCCACACCATGAGGTCTATCGGAACTGGTAGAACCGAACCAGCAGAGACAATCTATTGGTCCATACGATTATCGACTCAACCATCCATGTCACGTGAATGTTTCCCTATGCTGCGAATGCCACCAGAAAATCCACTTGTTGATCTTGGGTCGACTTACGGTAGCAACCACAATAGAAAACCCCTAATCGTCAATGAAGAGGGGTACTTTCGGACTTAGCTGAACTACGATCGTTTGCAATATCGCCAGCACGATACAAGCAACCATTCGTATAGCTCATCGGGCAGCAAGGCATTGGCGAAAGCTCTAAACTCCACCTGAATCAGGCTCAGGATTCTGTGCATCTCTTTGGCACACTTAAACGTTCTCTCGGCGTTGGAATCCTTGCTCACTAGACCATATCGTTTCGGAGTTTTTGGCACATCCACCAGCACACAAAAGCTAATCGCATATAAAGCGGCTTGTATTTTCCAATCTGCTTCGCTCTCGTTCGCACCACAATCGCTGTATTCGTTTCGTACTTCGTTCAGCTCGCTCCAAAGTGACTTAACATTCTCCAAACATCGTTCCTGGATATGAACTCGACCAACAGTAACACTCTCTTGACTCACGATCTATGTTACTTTACTTATAGGTATGGTTGTCAGATTTGTCTGTACGCATCCCAACTGTTGACCGATTGAGGTCGGACAATTTTGTTGCACATTGTCCTGATAGGTTTCTGCTTGCAGTTTGATGTGTGGTGATTGTAGGTAACTTATAATAATGAAAAAGATTCTTTATGTATGCCAAAAGTGTGGGAAGTCCTATGTTGATACTGGAACGGTTCTCAACGGATCTATAACAGTGACAAGATTAGGGCCATGTCCACAAGGTCCGCCAACGTACTGCAATCTGAAAGCTGTGTCGTTTGTCAGCAGCTAGGTAGCGTAGGTCATCCTAAAGTCCTACTGTACATCTATGATGCATCGGGAGGCTGCGGTAACCAACGCGTTGGCTTAACTGCTAACCGACGTGCAGCACTACGACTGGTGGCGTAAGCATCTCCTCTGAAACTCAATGAAAGCGTCCCCGGTCCCAACCGCTAAGTTGATTGATTACAGCACGGGCAATTGCAAGCACCTAGGGATTTCGTGACGAAGGTAATCCGTCGCCAGATCAGTTCAATGTCGAACCATCACCGAAAAGCCAGTCTCGGTGTGACGATTCATTACCTATTGAATCACCCCATCCAACATACAAATCCACCCTTTTTTAGCCTATGAGGTTTGCCAATGGGCTTCCGTATGATAATATTTCCCGTCAAACACATTGACTTGCTGGAGTAGCTCAGTGGTAGAGCGGCTGTTTTGTAAACAGCGGGTCGCGGGTTCAAGTCCTGTCTCCAGCTTTTAGTGTGTTTTGTATGGGTCTGTGTCCGAGTGGCTAAAGGAGGCGGTCTGTAAAATCGTCGGCGTAAGCCTACACAAGTTCGAATCTTGTCGGGCCCATCATGAAGGGGATGCCAATGGCATCCCCTTTTGAGATTTTACACTGAGGACCACGCCGTGGAACGCCATATCGCTATCATCGGAACCGGACTAATCGGCACCAGCATCGCCCTCGCCGCAACAAGCGTTGGATACACCGTCGATGCCTGGGATCCATCCGCTGAAAACCTCTCCACCGCCGTAAACCTCGGTGGCGTCCAACACGCATCAAAGTCCCTCGGCGAAGCTGTACAACACGCAACACTCATTATCGTCGCAACTCCACCGGAACTCATCGCAGACACCGTACGCTCCGTCCTCGCATTCGCCGGTAAAGAGAGCATTGTCACCGATGTCACATCCACCAAAGTTCCCCTCATGCAGCTCGCCGATGCCGACCCCCGCTTTGTACCCGGACATCCGATGGCAGGCAGCGAACGCCACGGTGCCATCCACGCCCGGGCAGATCTGTTCCACGGGGCCGTGTGGCCAATCTGCCCAGCAGAAAAAACATCCACAGAATCAATCGCCAGAGTCGAAGCATTCATTCATGCAATCGGTGGGATGCCGATGCGCCTTGATGCCGCCGTTCACGATGCAAGTATCGCCATCACCAGCCATCTTCCACATATTGCCGCATACGCGATGTATGCGATGGCACGGCAGGCCGACCTCTCTACCGGATTACCAGTCTTCGAACTTGCGGCCGGCGGGTTCCACTCTGCGACACGCGTTGCTGCATCCAGTCCGGAAGTCTGGACACGCATCCTGACCAGCAACCGCGCAGCCGTCGTCGGGACGCTCGATGGCTACCTCGAACACCTCCTCGCCGTAAAACAGGCCCTCGCCGATGAAGACG
Source organism: uncultured Armatimonadia bacterium (assembly GCA_964606305.1). GTDB lineage: Bacteria > Armatimonadota > Armatimonadia > Armatimonadales > Armatimonadaceae > CAIRTT01. Next base: position 1,127 of record CAZSGJ010000153.1, on the reverse strand, counting down.
ATGCACAGCTGGCAAAACTCCTTCACGCCGGAATGCGACATCCAGATAACGTCGTGCGATATCCTTCAGCGTGATGAACTACAACGCGCAAACCTGCACGCATGCCATCGATAAAACCGTTTCTGTCCCAGGCAGCAAAAGCATCACCAACCGGGCACTCCTCCTCGCGGCTCTCGCAAAAGGAACGACAGTTCTTAGAAACGCACTCTTTTGCGATGACACAGACCGGATGGTTGACTGCCTGCAAAAACTCGGTGTCTCAATCACTATCGACCCTAGTGCAGAATCCATAACCGTCATCGGACTTGGACAGGCATTCGATACACCATCCGCTGAGCTCTTCGTCGGAAACTCAGGAACCACCGCACGCTTCATCACACCAGCCATCGCAGCGGGAAGAGGCACGGTAACCCTGGATGGCGTCTCGCGGATGCGGGAGCGACCAATCCAGGATTTGATAGATGCCGTTGCACAGCTTGGTGGAAATGTTGAATCCATCAATGGAACTGGATGTCCGCCACTGCGAATTCATGCGCAGGGCCTACGCGGTGGCAGGACCAAGATCAAAGCCAATACAAGCAGCCAGTTTTTGAGCGGATTATTACTGGCATCCCCGTACGCCACAGCAGATTCCATTATCGAAATCGATGGACCATTGCTGTCGGCGCCATATGTCACGATGACTATAAAGATGATGGCTGCATTTGGCGTTGATGTTCACACAAATCCCGAATTGTCCGTATTCACCGTCTCCGCAGGAACCGGCTACGTCTCTCCAGGAGAGTACATTATTGAACCGGATGCGTCATCGGCCAGTTATTTCTTTGCTGCGGCGGCAGTCACTGGCGGACGCGTGACGGTACGCAATATTCATCCGGGTGGATTGCAGGGAGACACTGCATTTACGGATGTGCTTCAATCAATGGGGTGTACCGTATCGGATACTCCGGATGGCATTTGTGTGGATGCACGGTCAGGCGTTCTAACCGGTGTCGAAGTCGACATGAACGCGATCTCGGACACACTCATGACCGCCGCTGCTGTCGCACCGTATTGCAGTGGTCCCAGCCGTTTTCATAATGTGGCTCATGTGCGTCACAAAGAAACAGATCGCCTCAGCGCAACCG
>CAZSGJ010000152.1:0-4980 GCA_964606305.1 uncultured Armatimonadia bacterium | reverse complement strand
TGAAGTCGAGCGTGAACTCAAGACCGTTTTCATCGGTGAAGACCAGTCTTGATGTGCCATCATTCCGGTAAGTAGACTCGTAGCGCCTTACGTTACCTTCATTGTCTTTTTCGTACGTTTTATAGCCACCGCCGGTTGTGTCCCAGCGGCCGATAATCGATGAGCTGGAGAAGCCGGGGATATCCTGAATAAAGGAAAAGGTGTACAGGAACTCAGGGGTGTAGACGAGTTCAACATCGCTGGTCCCGACAGTGCCTTTTTTCGGACCTGCCGTAATCTTGGTGTAGCCGCTCGCTTTGAACTCACCGCCATTGTCAGCATAGACTTTGTCGTAGCGGGACTCGCCGGCCGGCAATGTGCAGGCTTCATCCTCGAAGTACTCAATGAGTCTTGTGTAGTTTTCCTCAGGGGTCATCCGTGCCCAGAGCTCGTAAAAGTCATCATAAACAACTTTGGGTGTAGGATCCTCACCCCGAGTCGTGCGCTTACGTCCGCTACCCTTACCTGTCTTATAGGTGGAAAAACCAGTCTGTACAGCCTCGACGATTTTGTCTTTTGCAGAGCGATTAGCACCACCGCCATTCCCTCCGCCGCCATTATTGCCGCCACCGCCATTGGTGAGAGGCATCGTCCCGCCGCCGCCGCAGCCAGTCAGTACAAGCGGCGCACAGACAGCAAGAGCCACCGCGCAAAAACCGTACAGTGTAATCTTCATGTACAGTGAAACGACAATCACTGTTCGTTAGTTCCCGATGTGCACGATGCGACATCGAAAAATGGTTTGCAGATATTTATCGGTGATGCTTTATTGCGATGGTGAACACTACAAAATGGATGTGACCGACTGTCGTGGCGTTACACATCGGTTCATCCAGCATGATGTTGGCGTGCCATGTCTTCATTCGATGCATGGGCTTAGGAGAGTAATACATGTCTAAAACATTGGTACGGCTTCTTATTTTGGTAATGGCGATGTTCCCGGTAGCTGCGACTGCGGAGGAGCTTCTCCCCACCCGGATGGCGGGTGTGTGGTCTGGCCAAATGGAAATTTGGTCAAAGGGAGTCAAACGGGATGTCATCCCTGTTGTCCTTACGATTGCCCCCCGCGGCGCGGATCGCTGGCAATGGAAAATGGAATATCGGTCAAAGACCAACCCGATGGTCAAGGACTACGAGCTCCGCCTAAAAGACCGCGCCAGTCAAACCTTCATCACAGATGAAGGCGATGGCGTGATTCTGGAAGACTACGCATTCGGCAACAAAATGGTCAGCCAGTTTGAAACGCAGGGGATATGGCTAACGAGCACCCATGAGCTGCTTGATGGACAGCTCATATTTGAAGTCACGGCTGGAAAACGCTCGGACACCGCCAGCAAAGGCGTAACGAATATAAACATCACCAGTCTGCAACGTGCGGTGATGAAACGCACCACAAAATGAATCGTGTTTGTGAGTAAGCAGGCCTGACGTAACATGTCAACTGAATACGTCACTCAGCTACGGTGTGACTATTCTCCGTTCTGGTTGATCTAACGACTCTCCGCAGCCAGACGGAAACCGTGATACATCGCATTGTGATTTTTATTGACCGCGAGCCGATGTTCACATTGAAAATACCCTGGAAGGGAATGTAGCCAGGAGCCACCGCGGACGCAGACCATCTGTGCGTTTTGGTAATACTTTTTTGCTTGCTCCAAATGCTCCGGCTTAAAATCAGAAATCAGGACGTGGTAATCAGCAACCCAATGCATCACGTTACCAACAACATCGGTTAGCCCGTAGCTATTGCGATAGATGCGATTTGTCCGATGCACCGGAGCCGTTTGTTTTGCATCACCAAGTGAGTTCGAACACCATACATATTTGGCATCAAAGGTACTGCCCCACGGAAACAGCTGTCCATCCTTGCCGCCGCGCACGGCATACTCCATCTGTATATCCGTTGGGAGTGTCAGCTTGTACCCTGCAACCTGCGTGACCCAGTCTGCAAAGTGTCCGGGTTTCATGATGTCATCCCAGCTGATGTTCACCACGGGATGGTTATCCGGGTAGCCCCAACCGGGATCATCCGGCATCCGTAGAGACGTTGCCTTGCAGTATTCCTTCCAGATTCCCCAGGTCACTGGCGTCTCGCCCATGCGAAAGGGTGATACCGCTACAATCTTACGATCCCACAGCTCATTGGGAGATATGCTCGGGCGCCGCTTTCCACCAAAGAGATTCGCAACGGAAGCGAACAGCCAGTCAACATGTCGTGTTTCGTAATCGCGCGGGGTTACACCAAAGTGGAACGAGCCACCTGGGATAGGTTTCAGATGCTGGAGATACCGCATCAGGTGCGGATACTTGGAAAGCTTATCCATGTCATCACCTCTGATTCATTGCCGCTTCAAAGCACACCTTACATGGTTTTGGAGCGGATGAGAAGAACGTACGTTCCGATTCACAGTAGGTACACCTATCCCCAAAATGCGGACGCTGAAATCACCAGTAAAGCCGGGCCGCATCGTACAAAACGGTATGCCCGCTGATAAGGGATGATCCGCTGACCCACGCCCATCCGTACACGCGGGCATTCCCGTAGACCCATGCATTCCCGGAGACGTGGGCATACCCAAATACCATCGCAGCACCATAGATACGGACGCTGCCAAAGACCTTTGCTTGCTCATAGATTTTGGCATTGCCGCAGATGTATGCATTCCCGTGGACATTTGCATTACCGGACACATGAGCATCCCCGGTGACCCTGGCGTATCCGTAGACTTGTGCTGTGCCATCGATGCGGGCGTTTTCGAGAACGCGTGCGCCATCGCGGACAACGGCGTGTTGTCCAACATAGGCAGTTTCGGCGACGAAGGCGGTATCTTCGACCATTCCGCCACCATTGGGATGAGGTCTGAATGCCATCCCGGAGTCCTCCCATCCACGGGTCTGTGAGGGCTATCCCCTGAAAGGTTCGGATACCCGGTTCAGTGACATCGCAACAACATCACCCTGCCCGTAGGTTTCCATATGCGAATAATGTGCACAAAGTTCCGTAGATGCACTGTCTCCTTGCTTTGACTTTGGGGGATGTCAGTCTCGCTCATCGGCAATCGCATCCGCCAGATGCTCCATGATTGCCACGATGCGGTTGCGCAGCGGCGTTCCGAAGTCGGGGACATCGGGAAATGCCTGATGAGCATATGTCCAGACATCATCCTGATTCAGAACAGCATCCGCCGGAATGTTTCTGGTGTCATCAAGCACCTGCCGGCTCCACTCCCTTGCGAGGTCATCGTCATCCTCGCCCGCGACTGCGACGACACAGCTTCGAAAGGCAGCCATCGGAATCGCAAACTCCATCCGATGTCTATACCAGGCAGCTTAGCCCAGCCGCCAGATGGCTTCGGTGTAGTTTACGCGGGCATCGGAGATATGGAGGGCCATCCGGTCTGAAAAGCTGATTTCGTTACTGAGGTAATCTGGTCCTATTGATGCAAGTGATGCCGCATCCGTGTGGGGGTTCACCAACAATCTATTCCATGAAATGTAGTCCTCGATTGCTTTGATAACACTGGGAGCGGCCGTATTGTCAGCGGTCATAGCGAAATTTGTCGTGACCAAACCGCTTACTGGAAGCCAAGCGAGGACAGAGCGATATATCTCAATGAAGTCACTGAGGAGCCGCTTGGAAAGTCCCAATTCAGCAAACATCTGCAGCTGAATTCCGATGATGTCTGACCAGCGGAGAACGTGACTTCCACCGGCACTCAGGCCGTCGGCATAGAGTCCAAAGCTTGCATCATCTAGGACGTACACAAGATGCTTGGGGCCCTTGACAGTATCGAATACCTGGTGACCCGTGTAACCAGAGATGTCTTTTGATAGGTCCAGCGCGCCTGGGCGGACTTTTGTTTCGATAACGATAATGCCATCGGAATCAGGAGTCCGATAATGGATGGTCACATCCCGGATCATTTTGGGCCAGCGCTCATCCCGGATGGTTTCAAACTCGTATGACCACTGCACAGCGGTTACATCTCTGATTCCAGCAATGCCGGCTGCGTCAGCGACACGCGACACCCAGGTGTTCGGCAGCAGCGCAAAATGCTCAAAGATATTGACCGTGACCCGTGTTTCATGCCCTGTCCGCACAAGCTCATGCCCGGATTGTTTACCGACGCGGGTCCGATCCCGAAATATCCGTGCTAGACGGCAGTACGCTACCGAGTCGGTGGCTTGTGGGATAACGGCGATGGTTTGGAACCAGTGGGTTAGTGGGGGCATTTGAGTGAATCGCTCCGTAGTTTGCATGTTGTCATTACAATCCATCAACCTTACACATCTGTGACAACACAAACTCCTAATTCTCGAATACTAAAGTGCTCCCTAACCTGTAATCTCCACAAATCCGCTCTTCAACAAGAATTCGTAAGTCGTATCCAGCTCTCTCAGAGGTGGGACGAAGATGACAGTTGCATTGCGTCCGCGTGTTAGAAGTACCCGATAGGCATTCTTTCGAAGTTGAAGTGGGTTACGAACATCCCCTTTGGATTTCATATACCTTCGTGCTCGGTGGTTGGTCCATTGATGAGAACCATCAACGCTACTCTGTTCGTACACAAAGTCGGTTCCCCAAGCCACAATGGCACCATCTAGTTCAAGCCCTTGACATTGAAATTCTGTCACACATTGACGGAGGTTCCGACCTCCGTAGCCCCCTTCATCATTCTCATCATCACCAAACCACTTCCCGATTTTGATTTGTTTCGTAGCTTGAAAGTCGTTGAACACTCCAAACATCGGTAGACACTTGTCTCGCGAGCTAGCAAGTATTCCGAATCTCGCATCTGGTTCGTTTGCAAATCTCTCAATCATGTATGACTTCGCAGTATTCAAATCACGCGTGATGCGCAGAGCATATTGATCACTGAAACGCGATGAAATCTGCTTGTTGTAGTCAGGATCTTCGCCTTCAAGCACATTGTCGACAAA
>CAZSGJ010000151.1:2939-5029 GCA_964606305.1 uncultured Armatimonadia bacterium | reverse complement strand
CAAAAGTCACGGGATGGCAAAGCAATCACCTGGTCGGATGCCAAAGTCATCACAGGAATTCCCGCGGACCAGCTCCCGGCTGCGCTGCGCTCGGGAACACGTATTGTTCTCTCAAAAGAGCGGCGGAAACCGGTGCGCCTCGGGAAAAACGCCGAGCATATTGCGGCACCCTTTCTGGATGACCGAGCAGACTGCGTCGTTTGGTTGCAGACGTTAGTCGCTCTCAAAGATGCCGGTGCGTGTCCGGATGTCCTCTTTGCAGCGACCACCGCTGAAGAGCTTGGTGGTCACGGCGCGCTGTGGCTGCTCGGCGGAACCCGCCCAGATATCTGTATTGCCCTCGAGATCGGGCCGATTGCTCCGGATAATGACTTGCGGCTTACTCCGACTCCGACGTGCTGGTCCACGGATGGCTACTCACCCACCGCCCCACAAGATTTGGATCTGGTTGCGGCGGCGGCAAAGGTTGCAGGAACGGGAGTCAGTTTTCATGCGCTCACACGCGGCGGCTCGGATGCGAGCTGCGCTGCGGCATCCGGGCACTGCGCGCGTCCAATCACGCTGGCACTCCCGGTTGACAACACACACGGCTTTGAAGTGATGCATATTGAGGCCATCGAATCCCTGACACGGCTGACGACAGCACTTTTGAAAACTCTTTAGGACACGCGGCGGTATGGTCGTAGAAACGAGTGAAAGATTATGATTCAGGCAAGAGCAGCCATTTTAGCGAATCACATTTCGTGAAATGTACTTACTTCCTGGTAGCCCAATCGCCCAACACAAGCCCAACTAAGACTAAAAAAAACAATCAAATGTGGCCCTCATGCTGCACAAAGGAAAAAGATCATGATTCAGGCAAAAGCAGCCATTTTGGCGGAAGCCCGTCCCTGCATTGAATTCTTTCTGATAACTTCCTCTTAAATCAAGCGCAACAAACACTTAAAAGACCAACCAACCGTGGCCCCCAGGCTGCACAAAGGAAAAATGATCATGATTCAGGCAAAAGCAGCCATTTTGGCGGAAGCCGGCAAAGATGTCGAAGTTGTCGATATTCAAATTGGGGATATTGCCCCGGATGATGTCGTTATCGATGTCGCAGCTAGCGGTGTCTGCCACACCGACCTGACGATTAAGATGCAGCAGGGTGCCGGGATGAAATTTCCTATCATCCTGGGCCACGAAGGCGCGGGAATCGTCCGCAAGGTCGGCGCAAATGTGTCGCACCTGTCGATTGGTGACCCGGTCTGTATCGCCTATCGCGCGCCTTGTGGAACGTGTCCAAGCTGCCGCCGCGGCGATCCACGCCACTGCTACATGGCGCTGCGTCCGAAGACAGCGATTACACGTACATCAGATGGCGCAGCGTGTTCACAAGTCCTCCGCTGCGGAACTTTTGCGACATCTACGGTGGTGCACTCGAAGGCTGCGATCCGGATGCCGGATGCGATGCCTCTCGACAAAGCCTGTTTGCTGGCGTGCGGCGTGATCACGGGTGTTGGCGCGGCGATGAACACGGTCACGGTTTTCCCGGGAGCAAGCGTGGCGGTAGTCGGCTGCGGAGGTGTCGGTCTGAGCGTGATTCAGGGCGCGCGGCTTCAGGGCGCAAAGCAGATCATCGCCGTGGATGTCAACCCTGTCAAGCTCCAGTGGGCCAAGGACTTTGGCGCGACGGATATTGTGGATGCACGAGACTGCGACCCAGTTACTGTGGTGCGCGGGCTGGTCGAGGATGAATGGCCGGGCTACGAAGGCGGCGTTGACTTTGCATTCGAAGCGACGGGCTTGATGAAGTGCATCGACCAGGCCGTCCGGATGGTGAATTACAATGGCACCGCGGTGAATATTGGCTTCCCGGGCCCGGATGCGGAAGTCACATTGAATGTCGGGAATATCGACACCGGTGTGTACTGGAACAAGGTGAATCTAAAGGTTTGCCACTGCGGGGATGCGCTTCCAAGCCATGATTTCCCATTGCTTGCGCAGTATTACTTGCAAGGGCGTCTGGATCTCGATGCGATGGTCACGCAAAAGATTGGCTTGAACGATGTTGAAGCGGCATTCCACCTCATGGAAACCGGGAATGTCAT
>CAZSGJ010000151.1:0-2839 GCA_964606305.1 uncultured Armatimonadia bacterium | reverse complement strand
TTCTTCTTGAGGAGCTTCAAATCCGCCATCCACTCTTCGAAACGAACCTGCCATGTGCCGAAGGGGATGCCTTTGCGCTCGCTGATCGCGCCACCATGACCACCATGGCCGTAAATGTGAAGCTCGGCCTCAACGCCAGCGGTAAACAACAGGTTGTAGTATTCAACTGTTTGCTTAGCGTGAAATTCATCATCCTTGCCGGCGCTGGTCAGAAACGCAGGACCCGCATCGGATGGGATGGAAAAATACATCGGATTCCAGCCCGCGTAAACCAATGCAACAAAATCCGGCCGGCAGCCTTGACGTTCGATTGGATCCGTCGCGGTGGGCTTCCCCGCATCGTTACGCATATGCACAAGCGCAGCGAGCGCTCCTCCCGCCGAAAACCCCAGAATTCCCACACGCTTTGGATCGATGCCCCACTCTTTGGCATTTGCGCGGCAGATACGGAAGGCACGCTGCGTGTCCTGCAGCGCCTCCCCTTCAACCGTGTACTTGTAACCAGGAGTAAACGCAAGACGGTACTTCAGAACGGCAGCCGCGACCCCGCGTTGATTCAGCCACTCTGCAATCTGCGTCCCTTCGTTTGGCCACCCCAGCTCACGATGTCCACCCCCCGGCGCAACGATGACCATCGTGCCATTAGCCTTCTCCTTTGGTGGAAGGTGAACGGAAATTATCGGATTGTGGACATTCTTGATGTTAAAGTATTGCCCAGGTTTTGCATCCGGTGGGGTCTGTATTTCTTTCTCATTTTGTCCCTGTAGCGTCGGGTGTCCGGGTGGGTAAAGAGGGATGATGATTGGAGTTTGTGTCTGTGCAAAGCCGGTGGATACAGTTGATAACACGCACAGAATTGGAAGAACCATACGGAGGATGTTCATGAAACGACCTTCACCTACATCCACAGTAATTCCTGCACTAAGGGCGTAGTGTCTGCGCGACGTGGAGCAAAATCGCCTGCCCACCGTGCTGGCTGTCATGTGAAACCATGTGCCCGAGAATCCACCGGATAGTGAACGGATTCCCCCATGCCGTGACTTCCTTGTCAATGTCGGTGAGCCCCGCGAGAACCCGCAAAGTATTCTCGCGAACACGGTCCTGAATCTCGTAGTAGTATTCCAGAGGCTTGCTCGGAGCAACGGGCCACTTGCCATTCCAAACATCTGTCTGGTCGGCAAGCAGCTCTTCCTTTAGCGATGCAGGAACCGCGCCGCCCTCGAGGACTTCCATCGTCCAAATGGCTTCCGAGTCCGCCATATGGAGCAGTACCGCCCCGATACTATGCGCTTCAGGGTAGGCCTGATGGGAAATCTGTTCAGGTGTGACATCCGTTCCGAGCATCCACCGCCACTCCCCCGTGCTTTGCTTTAGCATGTTTATGTACGTCGCAACTTCGGGATGCACAGGTTTGGTGGATGAATCGGACAGCGACATCGGGAATCGTCTCCTAAACAGAAGTCATACAGTTGTCGACAGTCTACCGGTGTCAGGCTTTCCCTGCTGTGAACCCGCCATCCACCAGAAGGTTGGCTCCCGTGATAAAGCTGGCATCATCGGAAAGCAGGAAGACAACCGCTGCCGCAATCTCATCCGGACGGCCAAGGCGCCCAAGGGGATGCAGGGACTTTGCGTATTCCTTGGCTTCATCGGAGAGCTGATTCAGCATCGGGGTTTCGATATACCCTGGCCCAACGGAGTTGCAACGCACGCCAAACTTCGCTCCTTCGAGGGCAATCGTTCGGGTGAGGTTGACGAGGCCTGCTTTGCTGGCGCTGTAGGCGGCGGTCGTGGATTGGCCGATGACACCTAAAATCGAGGCACAGGTAACGATGCTGCCTGAGCCCTGCGCGTACATCGGGGGCAGGGCTGCCCGGATGGTTCGGAAAGCTCCGGTAAGGTTGACATCGATGACCTTTTGAAACTCGCTATCAGGATACGACTCGGCAGCATGTGTCATACCGACACCGGCATTTGCGAACAAGCCATCCACGCGACCGAATGCGGCAATGGTTTCTTCGATCATCGCATTGGCAGCTGCTGTAGAGCGGACATCGGTGGCAATGAAAATACATTTCTCGGGATAGCTGGCGCGAAGGCGCTCGGCTTCAAAGCCACCCTGGCTTCCTGCAACATCGGCGATCACGGCATAGCCGCCTTCTACGAGCACTCTCTCGACAGTAGCGAGGCCTATTCCGCTGGCTCCACCCGTTACCACGATTACTTTGTCTTCCAGTCTCATCCGTTTGCTCCTTTGTTACCGACTGTTCAATGACACGGTATCCAAAAGCCGGGGAGATTCCATCCGCCAATTGGGTGACTGTGAACAAACTACTTTCTGAGTCGTTTCCGGATTGATGAACTGGCAAAAGTTCAAGTGAATCCGTCATAAATGACTACCAATCTTGGCAGGTGGTCATCGGAGGAATAAATGCGTTCATCCGTGGAAAGAACAAAAGAGATTGATGGTTTCCGTGTTCAGTGCTGAATCAGCCGGACCTAAAACCACACCACGCACAGCTGGTGGCAGGTCGCGAAGCAATGTAACTTGGAAGGTTTCTCCATTTGTTGCTGTCACGAGTCCATCCACTGGGTAACAGGCTGCTGAAAGAGCCCAGTCCAGCCCACGTTGGGTCACTTTGGCAAGTGCTTCCATGGTAGCCCAAGTGTCGGCATCTAATGTGTCGCCACCGATGTCCACCGGGAATGCGCTGACATCTACGAGATCAAGTCCGATTGGGATTGTACGTGCCGTCGCTCCAGCCCACATCCCGGAGATACGGGAATGGCTTACATTCACCTGACCGTTGGGCGTTTCCGCGACCAGCTGCCCACTTGA
>CAZSGJ010000150.1:1832-5048 GCA_964606305.1 uncultured Armatimonadia bacterium | reverse complement strand
GCTCCGATGAGGGCACCCCAGGTCATCGCACTGATACCCAGCTCTGTTCCTCCAAAGAACCACCCGGCGAGGATTTGACCTAGGTTGTAGGTTACGGGTCCGATGGCCGGGACGAGGAACTTTTGGCGAGCGTTTAGCGAGCCCATCATGAGTCCGCCAACAAAGAAACACCACTGTGCCGGCAGCAGGATTCTGGAGAGGCGCGCTACTTCATCCCATGCCCATCGCTGTCGCGCTGCAACATCGGCGGCGGGAAGGACCTCCCCTGTCCTCAGTTCGCCGAGGTGAGGGTTCATCAGCTCAGCAAGTGGTCGGGCGAAGATTTCAAGTCCAATGATGAAGACGATTGCAACGATGGAAACGGCTGTGAGGACGGTTTGAAGGACAGTCCACGCATCTTCGCGTTTTTCCTGTGTCCAGTACTGCGTGAAAACAGGGACGAAAACGGTGGCGAGGGCTCCTCCGGCGACAAGGTACTGGAGGATGTCCGGGATGCGGAATGCTGCTGTGTAGACGTCGGTTATCAGGTCCTGACCAAACCTGTGTGAGATAACCATGTCGCGGACAACGCCAAGGACACGGGAAAGAAGAACGAATGCCATCACGAGCACGGATGCCCGACCTGCAGCTTGACCACCAGCCATGCTGGCATCGTATCAGGCGGGGCTCTTGCTTCCGGGTTCCGATTAATGCTTAGATGAGCTATGCCCCGACGTGCAAAGCCTACGACAGCCTGGGTGGTGTCCCGCTTGGATGCCGCATTTGGTCCTGTTAGCTGGAGTTCCCACGGCGACCCATTGGATGGACTGATTCAAACGATTTTGAGTCAGCACACAAACGATGTGAACAGTGAGCGAGCATTTGATGATATGCGCCGTGCCTTTCCCGGCGGCTGGGAGGAAGTACGTGATGCGCCTGTCGAAGCGGTCATTGATGCGATTCGAAGGGGCGGGCTTGCGGCGCAAAAAGCGAAGCGGATTCAGGAAGTGCTTCGATCGGCAACGGAAACATCCGGCGGATGTGATCTCAGCTTTTTGGAGCAGCTTTCCACTGAGGATGTCCAGGCATACTTACAGTCGTTTAAGGGTGTGGGTCCGAAGACAGCTGCGTGTGTACTGATGTTTTGTATGGGGCGTCCGGTGCTTCCTGTGGACACACATGTACACCGGGTGAGTCAGCGTGTGGGTCTGATTGGGCCCACCGTGGATGAGGCAAAGGCCCATGGGATTCTGCAGGGTCAGCTCTGCGATGAGGATGTCTATCCGTATCATGTTCAGCTGATTCGACTGGGTAGACGGGTTTGCGATGCGCGAAAACCGCAGTGTGGTGAGTGTCCGCTATCGGAAAGGTGTGCATTTGCCATACAGGAAAGTCGCAAACCTACGGTGAAATTGCGCGGGTAGCGTGTAGAATGCGGAACGAAGAGTGTCTCTGTGCCTTTTTATTGAAGGATTGCAGGGTTCCCTCGCTCTAAAGGAATGTTGGATATTGGGCTGATGAAGCGGCCCATTGATGTCTACAATATCTGCAGGGCGTCTGCACTACGGTGTGAACGGTCTCCGGACTTGGTTCTAAAGAGGAAGCGAAGCGATGGTCAAGACGATTTTGGGTGCGACAGTCTTGGGTTTGGCAATCACGGTGCCTATGGCGGCATCGGCGCAGGTGCCATTCAAGGTAGCCCGTCCGCAGGATGGTGCCCGTGTACGTGAGACGGTGCGGATTCAAATTCCGCGCACGGCTTTGACGAATGTCAAGTATCTTGCACTTTCTGTAGATGGCAAGTTCCGTGCTGGTCTTGGAGTTCCATCCCCCGTATTCGAGAAGAACGGCAAAGCGAAGTCTGTTACGACCGATGTCCTTGCTTACGACGAAACCAGCGTTTCGATTCTTTGGAACACCAAGGCACTGACGCCTGACCCAAAGAACCCGACGCTCCTGGAAGGTGTCGAAGATGGGCCGCATGCAGTCGAGATCATCGCATTCGATGGCAACAATAAGCGCATCGGTCGTCAATCGCTCACCCTTGAGGTTGATAACAAGGGTGGCTTGCGCGTACCTGCGGATGGAATCCTCCTGACCTATCGCTTCCAGGTCGGGGATGAAACACATTATTCCCAGAAGACAGAAGTCGAGTACCTTGGTGAGAACAAGCCAGCACCTGCGGGTGCGGGTTTCGCAGCCGGCTCGAATGGATTTGCATCGCAAGGTCGCGGAATGTCCGGCGGCGGCGGGTTTGCCGGCGGCGGCATGATGGGCGATGGCGGTGACATGGGCAAGGGTGGCGGCGGTATGAGCTCCAGCGGCCCACGCGGCGGAATGGGTTCCAGCGGCCCTCGCGGTGGCGGCAGCTCAGGAATGATGGGCGGTGGTGGTCCTCGCGGCATGATGGGCAGTAGCGGTCCACGTGCAGGCGGAAGCTCCGGCATGATGGGTGGAGCTGGCATGATGGGCGGCGGAATGATGGGTGGAGGCATGATGGGTGGCGCTGGTGGCGCGGCATTTGGTCGTGACAATGGCAACTTCCAGGCATCCGGTCCGTTCACACTCCCTGTCCAGACCGTTACCGCGAAGTATGAGCGTTCAACAGAGGACCGCATCACTCAATCTGCATACTTCACACGTGACTTGGTAACCGAAGGCACGATTACGGCCGGAAACGGTGCGAGTGCACGTCTGGAAGACATTTTCAGCTTCAAATCACGCTACCGTACGCTTTCGACCAGTGGAAAGACACTCGAATACGGTGTTGCATCCGCTGATCGTCCTGGCGCCTACGTTGCTCTGCCAGTCATTGATCTTGGTGGACAAAAGGTTCGTATTGGTCAGCCATGGCAGTCCCGGACTCCGGTTCTCCTCGAGTGGGCAACGCTTGATGCGCCTCCAACGGTGGTAGCAAACAATGTCCTCGAATCGCTTGAGTGGCAGGACGGCTATCAAACGGCACGTATCAAGCAGACATTCGAAGGCCGTGTAACGATGCCAATCTACGGCGGAGCGGGCAAGATGGAAGGTGCGAAGGTCAAAATGACCCGCATCATCTGGTTCGGCTTCAAGGCCGGCAAGGTTGTTCGTACTGAGACATCGATGGAAGTTGACGGCGATGCCCCAGCATCCATTATTGCAGCCATGGTTCCTGGCGCCGGTGTATCCGGTGGTGCTGGAATGATGGGCGGTATGGGCGGAATGATGGGTGGCATGGGCGGTATGGGTGGCGGC
>CAZSGJ010000150.1:0-1732 GCA_964606305.1 uncultured Armatimonadia bacterium | reverse complement strand
GGCGGCGGCATGATGGGTGGCGAGGATGATATGCCATCCATGGGTGGCTCCGGCTTCGGCGCTGGTCTCGGTGGGTTCAATAATGCCTTCGGGATGCAGGGTGAAAAGCAGGAAGAAGCCAAGGTGCCTGCCAAGTTCAAGTCCTTCACGGTTGTGACACTTGACAAGCCTGCTGCAACGCCAGCGAAAACAGCTAAGAAGTAAGCGTTTCGCTTACCGCGACGATGCGCCTCCTGCTCCGCAGGAGGCGTTTTCTTTTTTGCCTATTGGAAAAGTTTTTCAGTCTGACAACATCCCCCTCAGTGCTACCGTATTTGCCCACCGTTAGGGAACAAATCCAGTGATGCAACGATAAGATAGAAGGATATGGGTCTCTTTTCAAAACGGAACGAACACGCTGAAGATGGGCAGATGGAGCTTGTTGAGCACCTTGCCGAGCTGCGCAATCGCATTTTCAGGATGCTTGGCTATGTCCTCCTTGGCATGATAGCCACCTACAACCTGTTCCCGGTGATCTATAACATCCTCTTCGCGCCGGCACATGTTGTTCTCGCAAAACTCCCGGATGCCAAACCTGTCTTCCGTGGAATCCAGGATGCCTTCCTCCTGCGACTGGAAACCTGTCTCTTTGCCGGTATCGCCGTTGCCCTTCCGTTCATCATTTACGAGATCTGGGGCTTTGTACGCCCGGCACTCACACCGGATGAACGAAAGCCCCTTCGCTTCCTTGCACCGTTTGCGGGCTTCCTACTCCTTGCGGGAGCCGGAACCGGATACTCAGCACTCCCATCCGCGTATGGCTGGATGGCCCTGTACGTATCTGATGTCCCGGATGCAACCGTCCTGCAGGATGCGAAAGACTACCTGCTACTGACAGTAAAGATTCTCGTTGCGTTTGGGATCGCCTTCCAGTTGCCGGTTCTGCTGCTGTTCCTTAGCCGCATTAGAGTCATCAACTCGAAAATGATGGTCACGTATTGGCGTCATGCCGTTGTGATTATCGCAACGCTTGCGGCAATCTTTACACCAACCAATGACCCGGCAACGATGCTGCTGATGGCAATCCCAATGTCCGGACTGTATCTGGTTAGTATTATCCTGGTGAAGGCATTTGAGCCGGATGAAAATGGCAACTCAGATGGAAAAATCATCCAGAAATTTCTGGTATCCCTCGTTCCCCTCCTGCTCTTTTCGGCGGTCAGTTTCTGGCTTTACAAAAACAATCCCGTTGAAGCTGCACGCAAAAACGGTGGCATCAAGCCCACGGTGAATGTGCAAAAAGTCCAGCAGATGATTGATGCATCCATTGCCAAGGGTACACAGAGCACGACGCCCGGTGCTGCGGCTGCAGGGCAATTCGATGACTTGCTTAAGCGTATCGAGGCTCTTGAAGCAAAAATCAAGCAGCTCGAGACAAAGCCAGCCTCCACGCCAATGCCCGCTCCTGAACAGCCGACTGGTGCCCCTGCTCAGCGATGACAACACTGGATGCCGCATTTGCGGTAACCCCTCAAGGTATCCTGTCACGCGTCTCGGTCGGCATCTCGGATGGCATCATCACCCACATAAACGGTGATCCGCACGTTGGCTCTGTGCCGGAAGATGCGAACGTCTTGCTTCCTGGCTTCGTCGATGTTCACATTCATGGTGGCGGTGGTGCGGACACCATGGATGCCACCCCTGATGCACTCAAAACCATCTGCCGGGCACACGCCAAACGCGGAACGACATC
>CAZSGJ010000149.1:0-5152 GCA_964606305.1 uncultured Armatimonadia bacterium | reverse complement strand
AGGATTGGTTGTTGGCGCAGAGAGATAAAGCTGCTGATGGAACTGAATAAGAAAACCCTCCCGGCAACTAACCCGGGAGGGTTTGTAAGTTCTATGATCACGCGATCTTCGAAACCAATAATCGCTTATCCGCGCATGTCCATTCCACCATCGACGGTCAATGCCATACCGGTTACGAACTGGGCCAGCGGACTTAGCAAATAAACTGCAATCTCTTCCCACATCAAAAAGAAAAAATAATTACTTCCTTCTGATACGAGATTAGCTCACGAACGTAGAAATCTACCCGCGCATGTCCATTCCGCCATCAACGGTCAATGTCATACCCGTTACAAACTGGGCCAGCGGACTTAACAAATAAACGGTCGCACCCGCGATGTCATCCGGGAGGCCGATCCGTCCAAGTACAAAGTTCTTAGCAACATCTTCGCGGCCGAGGGCATCCAGGCTTGGCGCAGCCATGTCTGTTTCCGTCCACGCAGGTGCCACACAGTTACAGCGGATTTTGTCGGCACCAAGCTCAAGTGCCATCGAACGCATAAACATAATCTGTGCGGCCTTGCTCGTCGCGTAAGCGGAATAAACTGCGGAGCCACGCTGTCCGGCGGTGGATGTGTAGATGACAATGCTTCCTTTGCCAGCCTCCCGCATGTATGGCACGGCTGCCTGAACACAGAGAAAGGTGCCGCGTACATTCACGCCCATCGTCTTGTCCCAGAAGTCGGCTGTCATCTCATCAATAGGGCCAGGTTCGAAGACGCCGGCTGAGACCACCAGTCCGGTGATTTTACCAAGGTGCGCTGCGGCATCCGCCATGATCGCTTTCGCGACGCCATCCTGACTGATATCACCCTGAACTGCGTAGCCGCGGCGGCCCAACGCTTCAATCTCTGCGATGACTTTGTCTGCTGCATCCCGGCGGGACACATAGTTGATGGTGACATCCGCGCCAGCCTGTGCTGCCATCCGTGCGGCTGCGGCGCCGATGCCGCGGCTGCCGCCGGCGATGAAAACGTGCTGTCCTGTAAGGTCAATCATGGGAGGTGTATCTTTCTCGAGAGGTAGTTCAGATGCTAAGCGAAAGTCAACAAGACGTCAATTGCATTGTTGACACTGAAATGGCCGTATTCCCTAGTCATAGGCCATCTGGCGATGGTCACCAAGAAGGCGTCGCTGGCGGGGATTCGCTGTCTCCAGAATGTGCGGCGCAAACTGGAAGCGGAGGAATGGAGAGAACTGCTGAGCGATAAAGCGATGCGAATAGTGCACCTGAAGCAGGTAGCGTGTTTTATCCGATGTGTTTTCTGACCCTGTGTGCCAGATTTCAGAGCGGAAAAAGAGGACATCCCCGGCCTTACACAAAACGGGCTCGAGCTCTTTGCCCTGCCACACGGGGTTTTGCTCTTTCCCCCACACAAGTGCACGTCCTGATTTGTGTGAACCGGGGATCACCCACGTCGGTGCAAGGGAGACATCGAGATCATCCAGATAGTAATGTGCAGTGCACAGATAAATCGGAAGCTTTACGGTGCCGTTTAGAAGATATTCCTCGGGGACATCGATGAAAGTGCGGTCGGTATGCGGGCTCCAGCCATTGTGCCCCGGGCGGCTGCGCCAGGCTGATTCGCCAATAATGTGGCAATCCTGCCCCATGGTTGACTCGGCGAGGTCGATGAGTGGTTCACGATCACACAGGTCGAGAAACCATTTGTCGCGGTTGAACACGTTCTTATAGTGGTCGGTAGCGCCGGTGAGGTGTTTATCCCATGCGAAGCCTGTGAGGTTATCAATGGCATCCCGAGTCCGCTTTACTTCATCCGGAGAGAGCACTCCCGGTATCAATGCAAAGCCATCTTCATGGAGAGCATCCGTCATTCCAGCGATGTCATCTTGGGCAAACGTCTTCTGCCTGTATTCAAAATCTGCCATTTCAACCTCACCAACCGATTGTGCACGGAAGAACTAACTCAAATATCGCCGAAATGAGAAATTATTACCAGAGCAATATCCGGGCAATATTGGACTACCCATTGAATTATCGCTGTACCTTCACGTGTGCATTGAGCCGTTTTCTAACCAAATCTGGTGCATTCTTGCAGATACACCGAATTTAGGTGTGTGAAACCCTGAACATTAGCCTGGTAGGACTTCATTCCTTGAATCACGAACATAAAATACGAGATTAGCAATGCATCCAGAATCACCGCCATCGAATCAACTAGTTGTCCACGACTTCGCAAGTCTCCAAAGCGAAGCCGTCGGAACGTGTGCCAGCCTTGGCTTGCAGCTAGTTGTCCTCTCCGATGTCGTTGCGGGGGATGCCGGCGCTATCACCCGGCATCATAGGGATTTCTTCTCGCTCTATGTCGCCCGTCGCGGCTCGGGAAATCATCTGATTGATGGAAAGTCCTACTCTGTCGTTCGCGGGGATGTCTTTGTGATGTGGCCCGGTATGGAGCACTGGTTTGATGGCGGGGACGACCTCTGGTTTGACACAATTCATTTTCAGGCCGAGATGTTTGATGCGCAGACGCAGGATGTCCTTGCGAAGATGGCTGGATTTTCGGCACTGATGCTGGCTGACAGTGCGCCTGACTCAAACTTCCGCTTTGGAGGTCGCTGGCTACACCTGACTCCGGTTGCCTATGAGCAGGTCAGTACGTGGATGAGTGAGATCCGGGATGAGTGGCGCTCAGGAACCCTCGATGGCATGCTTGTCTGCCGTGCTACATTCTTACGGCTGCTCGTTTTCCTTGCGCGTGCCAGGGCGAAATCGGCTCCGACAGATGCCGCCATTCATAAAGCCGGACATGCCGCCACCGTAGCTGCTGCGATTCGCTACATGGAGGATGGCTTTGCGGGACCATTGCGCATCGAGCAGGTCGCAAGCGCCGTCTTTTTGTCGCCGGACCGCTTTACGGAAGTCTTTAGTGCTGAGGTCGGGATGACACCGCGGGCCTACGTCCGCCGACTGCGCGTTGAGCGTGCGGTTAGTCTCCTCCAGACCACGGAGCTGACGCTTGCGACGGTTGCCGAGCAAAGTGGCTTTGCGGATGCGGCACACCTGTCACGTGTTGTCCGTGAGGTGACGGGAGACACACCGCGCACTGTACGCCTGCGGGCACAGCAGAGCGCAGGGCGTGGGCGACTCGTGCTAGAATCGCGGAATGGAGACACAACGCCTGTGGCCTGAAGGCCGAATGCCCCTTGCACTCGGTAATGGCAAAGATGCCGTACCGACGCTGACTGTTTATAAACCGGCACAGCCAAACGGCAATGCCATCGTTGTTTGCCCAGGGGGTGGCTACGGTGGACACGCCCCGCATGAAGGCGAGCCCATTGCCAAATGGCTGAACACCCTCGGACTAACTGCGTTGGTTGTGACGTACCGCCTCGGGACGCAGGGGTATCGCCACCCGGCACCGCTGCTCGATGCACAGGAAGCGATTCGGCAGGCACGTGGGATGGGCCTCAAAAAGGTCGGAATCCTTGGCTTCAGCGCCGGCGGACACCTAGCGAGCACGGCGGCGACCCACTTCACGGCCGATTGCCGCCCGGATGTCGCCGTTCTGGTCTACCCGGTCATCGATATGAACGGACCGTACACCCATGTCGGCAGCCGGAACAATCTCCTTGGCGATAAGCAAACCATCGCATTGAAGCTGAATCTGTCCAACCACTTAATGGTAACCAAGGACACGCCCCCGACATTCCTGATGCACACCTACGCTGACACGGTTGTTCCAGTTGAGAACAGTCTGTTGTTTGCGCAGGCGTGTGCTGAACATAAAGTGCCATTTGCACTTCAGGTCTATGAAAAGGGTGCACACGGTGTTGGGTTGGGATCCGCAGCTGCGCCTGAGACATTTGAGTGGCCAAAGGCGTGCGCCGAGTGGTTCAAAGCCCGTGGGATGGTCTGATACGGGCTATAGCTCCCAGGCGATACCGTAGTAGAAGTTGTGCTCCCGGACATACGCCGGTAAGCCCGCCAGTGTAGCCTCCACAATACTGTCCGGGATCGACCCAAGCGGTACGCCAGCAGCGAGTAGCGATTGTTCGAGTCGCTTTGCATCATTGTTTTGCAGTCGACTGATATGTAGTATTCCGGGACCGACGAGATCTCCATGCGGCAGACCGTGCCCCATCGCGTTTTCGACGGAGTAGGCAAAAGCGTGCTCGCTTCCTTCTTCTGGACGGGGATGCCCAAGCTGATTACAAAGCTGCACTTCGAGGGCAAGGCAATCCAGAAGGACTTTTAGGCCGCCATGATCCCCGGTGCCTGCTGCTGCACAGGCATCATGGCATGCATCCAACAATGTCGCTGCTGTTGCAGCCGCCCATGGGCTGTATTGCATTCCCGGTGCATTTCGTCCACGTTCATGGCTTAGTTGCCAGTCCCACGTGCCAGTTGCGATTGACAAAACATCGCACACACCCGCTGCGCGGACGCTTGGGGGTGCAGCGGCGATGACATCAAAATCGATCCATATCTCACTTGGCGGCGGCGTTTCCATGTAGCGAACCATCCCGTTTTGACGGTACCCAGCTGCCGCAGTGAAAAACGCATCCACACTGAGTGCTGTTGGCATACCCGTTACAGGTAATCCGAGGCGGTTACCAATGTACTTCGCAGCATCATGAACCAATCCGCCACCAACGGCGAGGATAGACTCTGCAACATCGACAGGGATGGTCGCAATTATTTCGTCCCAAGCACTGATGGTGGCTTCAGTGACATTAACCCTCCACGCGGGAACGGTTAGCCCGCGAATATTGTGATGGACAGCATCCCAAACCTGCTGATCGGTGATGACGCCGACGGAGCCCTTCGGCTCCCACAAGGAAAGCGGAGCAACAATCGTCCCTGGTAGCGAAGGAATATGGTTCATGATGAACATGTTATGTACATCAAGTGTTATTTCCTGAAAATTGAGCGGGATGTGTTGGTTAACCTGACTTGTTAATCGCCTGTCGTTCTCTGTGTGGTCTCGTTTCTAAAACATAACGCAGCGCGAGCCGGGTATCCGCTTTAATGTTGAAGCCACTTCCTGGCGGTCGCATGTCGGGTAATTTCGCCAAGTATGGTTCACAATACACTATGGACTTCCTACCGTTGGCTGAAAAAAATTCAAAAGTCATAGGCGGGGAATGC
>CAZSGJ010000148.1:0-5227 GCA_964606305.1 uncultured Armatimonadia bacterium | reverse complement strand
CTCCTCCTTGGAGCCGTCGTCAACCAACGCCCGGACCTCTGCCGCCTCGTAATGAACTACGTTCCGTTTGTGGATGTCATCAACACAATGCTGGATGACACCCTCCCGCTGACCGTTGGTGAATATATTGAGTGGGGCAACCCGAATGTTGAGGAAGAGTTCCATTGGATGTACGCGTACAGCCCTTATGACAAACTCGAAGCGAAGGACTACCCGAGCACGCTGGTGCGTACGGGCTTTAACGATTCTCAGGTTATGTACTGGGAGCCGGCAAAGTACGTGGCACGCTTAAGACGTATCAAGACAGATCGAAATCCCCTGCTCTTCATCACGGACTTGTCCAGTGGACACGGCGGGGCAAGCGGCCGCTACGATGCGATGCGTGATTTGTCATGGGACTACACATGGCTGTGCGACCAGCTGGATGTTGAGATTTAGCCTTAGATAGGCTGAGGTTTGGGTACCATCGTGCCGAATAACATTAGGTGGAGCGCGAGGCGCTTCGAAGTTGAGGACAGACACTATGAATGATGCAGCACTGGATTTCCTGAAGGAACTCGTTGAGACACCATCCCCAAGTGGCTACGAAGAGCGCAATGCAGCCGTGTTCCGTAGCTACGTTGGAGCCTTCGCGGACACCATCGAAACCGATCCGATGGGCTCTGTGATTGCATCCGTCAATCCTGAAGGCTTTCCAAAGATCATGCTCGCAGGCCATATCGATGAAATCGGCTACCAGGTCAGCTACATCGATGATAATGGCTACATCTACTTCAGCAAAGTCGGCGGTCACGACCTCACCAATGCTGTCGGGCAGCGCGTCCAAATTCACACCGCAAAGGGCGCTGTTCCAGGTGTGATTGGTAAGAAGCCCATACACGTAATGACACCGGATGAGCGCACAAAGGCTCCGGTGCTCGAAGGACTTTGGGTGGATGTCGGAGCTGTCAACCGCACGGAAACCATTGATGCCGGAATACAACTCGGTGATGCAATCACAATCGATGCTGGATTTACCCGCCTCGTTGGCGACCGTGCCGCAGCCCGTGCTTTTGACAACCGTGTGGGTGCCTGGGCGGTTGCCGAAGCGCTCCGCCGCGTCAAGATTTTGCAGCCGGAAGCAGCCGTGTTTGCCGTTGCCACCGTCCAGGAGGAAGTTGGCCTCCGTGGTGCAAAGACAAGCGCGTATGGCATTAATCCACAGCTTGGAATTGCCGTTGATGTCACATTTGCGACAGACTTCCCAAGCATGGACAAGCGCATGCACCCGGATGTCAAGCTTGGCGGCGGTCCAACAATTCTGCGCGGAGCCAATGCCAACCGAAAGCTCGCTGACAGGCTGGTTGAGCAGGCCGTTGAGTACAAGATTCCGTACCAGATTGAGGTCTACGGTGGCGGAACCGGGACGGATGCCAACGCGATGCAAATCAACCGCGCGGGCATGATCACCGGACTAGTCGGCATCCCTCTGCGCTATATGCACACACCATGTGAGATCGTGTCCCTTTCAGATGCCGACAATGCAGCAGAGCTGATGGCACGTACAGCGGCATCGGTCAAGCCGGGAGAGTCCTGGATTCCAGGGAGCTAACGCTTGCCAGATAGCATCGAAACCGCGAAAACCACCCGAACACGGTGGTGGGCAAAACCGGGCATCGCCCTTGTCTCAGGCGCACTCATGTGGTGCGCCTTTTCGCCTTTAAACATCTGGCCGCTGGCGTGGATTGCGCCGGGGATGCTGATGTGGCTGATTGCCCACAGCAAGCGTGCTCGCTCAGGGATGCTCTATGCCGCTCTCCATGCCGCGGCACTGTACGGAATAGGGGTCGAGTGGATGCGCGCCATCGATGATGGTCCGTACATTGGCTTAGTCCTCCTCGAGACTATTTTGTTTGGCATTTTCGGTCTGCTATGTGGTTCGGTGCTACCGAAAGTCGGCAATCGCTATCGCCCTTTGGTATTCGCAGCGGCATGGGTCTGCTTTGAGTGGGCGCGTTCCACAGGCACATATGCCTTCCCTTGGTTTCTGACATCCACGGTTTTCAGCCACCCGATGGCACTTCCCTGGCTGCAACTAGCGGAGGCTACCGGCGGCTGGGGTGTCAGCGCAAGTGCGGTGTTTGTCAGTGGATGTCTGGTGCACGCGGCGATAACCCGTCGAAGTAAGCCTGCGATTCTGGCGGTGGGCATCATAACTGCGCAGGGAATACTCGGCCTCTTTAGTCTTGCATATTGGTCAACGCGGACGCTGGACTCAGATTATCCGGGACGCACTTTTGGCATTCTCGTACAGGGAAATGAAGACCGTGGCCTTGACCGTGGCAGTGCGCTCCAGAAATACTCAGAAATCACGGCACAACGAATACGTGAGCTGAACAATGCGTATTCAGATGGTGTTGACCCGGCAAGTCCTGAGACAAACCCTACAACGACCCCGAACCCGCGCGTTGTCGACTTTGTCCTTTGGCCGGAGGGAACGGTCCCTATCACACAGAGCGACCTCCCGATTTTTTCCACGTTGTCAAAGACTTGGAACACAACGCTTATCACGGGACTGGGTGAACATCGGCAAAGCGGGGATGTCGGCAATGTGATTCGTGCCTTCGACCCGGCTGGCCATATCGGGGATGCATACGCTAAGCGGCAGCTGGTGCCATTTGGCGAGTTCTTCCCGCTTCGGCAGTACTTGGACCCCATTTTCGAGCGCTATGGTGTGAACTATCCAAACTACACGCCGGGGCAGCGTATCGGTGTTGTCAGCGCTGGTGGCGTAAAGCTGGGTCTTGGCATTTGCTACGAGACCGCATTTGGTTACATTTCACGCGACAGTGTGAATGCGGGAGCGACGGCGCTTGCCTATGTGACGAGTGACCAGACCTACGATGGCACTGTGGAGCAGAAGCAGCACTTTGACACAGCGGTTGTGCGTGTGGTTGAGGTGCGTCGACAGATGGTGCGGGCATCCAGTACGGGTCTTACCGGAGTTGTACAGGCATCCGGGCGTGTAGAGAAAAATCCGTATGGCGGTAGCGCGGCACTGCTTCCTGCGATGAAGGCTGGCGCCCTCGATGTCGTCATCGAGCCGATCAAGGACGTCACCATATTCACCCGCTTCGGCGATTGGTTTGTATGGTGTTGCTGGGGTGTATGTCTGGCAGCGTTGGGCGGCGTGGTTGGGAGACGGCAGCTTCGCTAACAACTAAACAAAAACCCCTGCACGGTGTGAGCAGGGGCTTATGTTGTTCGGGCTAACCCCTACAACAATCCCCGCTCTGTCATAAACGCTGCAAGCGCTTCGAGCTGAGACTGTGTCAGGTCAACAAGCGGGAGGCGAACCGGACCCGCAGGCTTTCCAAGCAGACTCAGCGCAGCCTTGGTTGGCGCCGGGCTTGGCTGGGCGAATATCATCCGCGTGATTCCAAGTGTCGGTAGGAATGCTTCCCGCGCACCCGCGGCATCCCCTGCAAACCACTTCGTACAAACATCTTTCATCTGCGGCGTCGCAATGTGCGAGATCACCGAAATGATGCCACAGCCACCGACCGCGAGGTGCGGAAGGAGCGTGCCGTCATCTCCTGAATAGACATCAAAGCTGTCCGGCGTCCGCGAAACGATGTCAGCGACTTGCATCATGTTCCCGGATGCTTCTTTGGTCCCGATGACATTTTCCTGATCCGCAGCAATGCGTTCGGTTGTGGCGGCATCGATATTGGCGATGGTCCGTCCTGGCACGTTGTAGAGCAGAACCGGGATAGCTGCGGCATCGGCGACGGCGCGGAAGTGCCGATAGATGCCTTCCTGGCAGGGCTTGTTGTAATACGGAGCGACGCTGAGGATGCCCGCGACGCCCTTCGCTGCGCTTGCAGCCGCAAGCTTACAGATATGGCGTGTGTCATTTCCACCCGCGCCAGCCACGACTTTGTCCGCACCGATGGCTTCGATAATGGCATCGAGGAGGTCGAGCTTTTCCTCATCGGATGTCGTCGGCGACTCGCCGGTGGTTCCGTTGATGACGAGTGCATCGTTGCCTTCAGCCATCAGCCACTTCGCAAGCGTTTGGGCGCCGGCAAAGTCAATGGAGCCATCCGCATGGAGTGGCGTCGCCATCGCGGTCAGCAGGTTTCCAAAGCGGGCATTCGCACCGCGAAGTGTTGTACTCATTTGCTGCCTCCAAGCAGTCCACGTTCAATCAGGCACTCGGCAATCTGGTAGCCATTGAGTGCGGCACCTTTGAGAATCTGGTCCCCGGAGAGGAACAAGTCGATTGCAGTTGGGCACGAGAGATCTTCGCGGATACGGCCAACAAAGACTTCATCCCGGCCGCTTGCCTGAAGTGGCATCGGGAAAACATTTCCATCACGGTCATCGATCACTTCGACGCCGGGGAATTTGGAGAGTGCATCACGTATCGCGCTCACGGATGGCCTCTCTCCATCGAACTCGATGTTGACGCTCTCGGAGTGTGCGCGTGGGATAGGCACGCGGATACAAGTCGCGGTCACAGCGAGGGAGTCATCCGAAAGAATCTTCCGTGTCTCCTTGACCATTTTGAGCTCTTCTTCGTTGTAACCGGTGTCATCAATAGCGGTGTTATGGCTGAAGAGGTTGAACGCAATCGGATGCGGGAAGATTTCGGGTTCTGGCGTATTCCCGGCGATAACCGCTGCGGTTTGTGTTTCGAGCTCGCGCATCGCGGCCGCACCAGCGCCGGATGCTGCCTGGTAGGTGCTGACAACTACGCGGCGGATGGGAGCAAGCTTCAATAAAGGAGCGAGGACCATCACAAGTAGGATGGTGGAGCAGTTCGGATTGGCGATGATGCCATGGTGGCCCGTTAAGGCATCCGGGTTGACTTCCGGGACGACAAGCGGGACGGAAGGGTCCATCCGGAAGGCGGATGAGTTATCTACGACGACGGCACCTGCGGCGACGGCGGCAGCGGCGTACTGTTTTGAGCGCGACCCTCCAGCGCTAAAAAAGGCGATATCGATGCCATCAAAGCTGGACTCGGTGAGCTCCTGAACGATGATGTCCTTGTCTTTGAAGCGGATGGTTGTGCCGGCGCTGCGGCTGGATGCGAGGAGGCGCAGCTCGCCAAGCGGGAAGTCACGGGATGCGAGGAGCTGAAGGAACTCGGCGCCTACTGCGCCGGTTGCGCCGACGAGGGCGACATTGTAAGCAGACATTGGTGCATTCTATCGAAACAGCCTTTACGGATGCCTTATCA
>CAZSGJ010000147.1:0-5307 GCA_964606305.1 uncultured Armatimonadia bacterium | reverse complement strand
GTAATCGACTCATCGGAGCTGTCCATTGATGATGTCTACCAGAAGCACTTTACTCATTTAGTTGAACTATGTTTACCGAAACGGACTTGAACTTGTTCTGCAGGGTGCGTTCAAGTCAGCAATCTTAGCGACTCCGAACAGCGAGTGACCAGATTCCGGGCGTTCCGGATGTAATCCGGCAGCGGATGAAGCGGGCATTTGCGTTAATTGAGACCGAGTGCGGAGACCCGATTGCTGGCGTTTCGACGCGATTGACCTCGCGCCACTTGCCTGGGGTCGTTGCAATGTCGACTGCAAATTTATGACCGCCGGTTGGGTTGACGAAGGCGATTTCCAGCTTTCCGATCGAGCGAGACTGGTGGCAATCGATGACAACACTTGGTGATGTATCAGATGGTGCCGCCATCCAGCGTGTGCCATTGGACCCATCTGTCATGTTGGATGCTGAAAAGACCTCAACACGTCGCAGCTCCGGACGGTTGACCGGTGGGATTTCAAGCGGTGATGCCGTACTCGATGCCGAAACTCTAAACGACACTTTGTTGGAGAGCGGCTCGTGCTTTCCTGTTAGCTTCATCGGAACAATCCAGCCATCTGTGTCAAAGGTCATCTCCTGAGCAACAATCTGGCGGTTTGTTCCAGAGCGCCCGAACTCGAGATGGACAAAGCTCCACTTGTCCGTCCCCGGGTGGTTGATGACACAGCCGTGACCGGGCCCGATGATACCGGCTTTGACATCCGTGATAGCGATGATGTCCCTGACAGGCTTTACCCACGGGCCTTCGGGAGAGCCGCCAGGCGACATCATGTAGGCGTAGTGATAGCGCTCACTGCCATCCAGGGTGTAGAGGTAATACAGCTTTCCCTTGCGCGCAAAAAGAATCGGACCTTCGGAGTAGCCCTTTTGCCCCGTTGGAATCTCGAGAGGCTTGCCTTTTAGCTGTGTAAGGTCATCCGAGAGGCGGCAGATAAACCGTTGTGACCACGCCATCCAAATGGAGCCATCCGGGTGTTCGTAGAGCTCGGCATCGATGGGATGTCCGACTGGTACATCCATTTGTTTCCAGCCGGATGTCTTTGTGATGCGGCGGCCATTTGGGGTTCGGAATGGACCAAGAGGCGAATCGGCGGCGAGGACCGTGATGCGATTGTCGAGTGTCGGGAAGATGTAATAACGGCCATTCCGGTAAGTGGCATTGCTGGGAGCCCACCACTTTGCATCGAAGTCGTCGTCGACGATGGGTCCGTGGAGGGTCCAGGATGTGAAGTCATCCGATGTCCATACAACCGGAACGCCGCTGGTGGCGAGGCCTTTACCTGCGCCATCGGTGGTCCCGTAGCAGTAATAGCGTCCGTTGAAATTGGCGATGGCAGGATCTGCAAACAGATCAGGAATCAGTGCATTAGGGAAGCGTGTGTCGGCAGGCTGGCGGGTTTCCTGATGGATGACTTTGCCATCCAAACGTGCGGTGATGGTGTTTCCGCGCAACGTGATGTGGATTTTGTACCAGCGCCCAGCCTCGATTTTGCCTTCTGTGGAGCCCGCTGGTATTCCGGGAGACTGGAGTGCATGGCGGGTGTTTGACCAGCCTCCGATGTTCCAGCGGCTTGGCGATGCTGTCTCTGTCATCGCAAAGTAGATTAGAAATCCTTCATTCCCTGAGACTTTACGTGCTTCGACATGAAAGTCATAGTCACGCCATTCAGGATTTCCGAATACCAGTGCAGTGTCGGTTTCCATGCTCTTTTGGCGGATGATGCGTTGTGATACATCCCAGTCTCCGCGGGCGATACGACAGGTTTTCAGTGCATCACCGGGTGCAGCCTGAGCTATGGTTTTCCCGCCGGTGATGATTCGAATGCCCCTAAACTCAGCAGTCGTTTCCCAGGTACCGATGCCAACCATTCCATGTAGGGAATCCATTGCCAGCTTATCCTCGTGCGCAAATATATTTTAAGTAAGGATACAGGTGTATCTACTCCTTACAGTGACGCTTTGCCATTGTTCGGGTTAAACTGCTAGCGTATTTATCGGTGCAACGATGCATCGTTAATCCGAACACTTCGAGGAGGTTTCCAACGATGCGAAGACTTGGTTTATTACTGGTTCTCGGTGCAACAATATTGATTTCCCCACTTGCCCATGCTCAGGCACCTGCAGGAGATCCGGCCCCGACGGTTTTGTCAGAAAGTTTCAAATCCTATGGCCTGTCCACACTAGAAAAGGCATTGGATGACACAGGGTTACGTAAACAGCTTGCTGGTAAGGGACCATATACATTGTTTGCACCCAGCAATGCGGCATTCAAAATGTTGGGGCGTAAGCGCAGTGCTGCTCTGATTGCAGATCCTAAAGAGCTGAAAGTTGTGCTGCTAAATCACATTGTCAAGGGTAAGTACACTTCGGGTGACCTTGGAAAGCTTCCTCACCTCGGAAAACTGAAGACACTCGGCGGTGGAGAGCTTGTCGTTTTCAACAAGGGTGCTCTGCTCGTCAACATGTCAAAGCCATACCAGGCCGACAAAAAGGCAACCAATGGCATTATGCACATCATGGACAGAGTGTTGTTACCAAAAAAGTAAAAGACTATCGATAGCAGAACAGCCCCGTGTCGATGAACGATTCGGGGCTGTTTTTCTGTGGATACACTCACACCATGAGGTGCTGAATATACGCTGTGACATCAAGCATGTTGCCTTCGATAAGAGTCCACCGCTTGTGACGATCTCACATCCGTACCAGTCGGACATTGAAGTTTCGATTGGAAGTTGAGAAAAATAACAGCCCCACTTCGCTATCCGGTACGGGGCTGTTGTTCGATGATTACTTCGTAGGAACCGGTATATCACCGCGGACTTTATAAGCCTTGGCGATACCGGCGATTGCTTCTTTATCGCCAGGGAGCAGTGTCAGGACGTGTTGCCACTCAAGGATAGCGCGTGGGATGCGTCCGTTAACCATACAGTGGCGGGCCACGGCTTTGTGCGCTTCCGCATTCGGCATATCCTGACCAGCCGTCGTGACGAGTTTCATGTACTCATCCCCCAGAGTTTGTTCCTTGCGTGCCTCGCCGAGAATTTTGCTGCCAAGCTCACGGTTACCTGCACGGACGAGAAGAGTACCATATTGAATCCGCAGCTGGCCGGTATCCGGACTTTTGGAATACACAAGCGCATACTGCTTGATGGCATCCGCATCCTTACCCATGAACTGATAGATACGCCCTAGTTGATAATTTGCATCCGGTGAATCTGGAGACTGGTCCAAATAATGTCTTGCAACAACTTCGGCATCTTTCAAAAGGTCTCCACGTCCTTCAGCCCGGGCTTTATACTTGCCAAGAATGGCATCTACTTTTGCAGCAGTAATCGAACTTTCATCGGGAGCAATCAGAGCAGCTTTGTCTAGTGTCGAGATTGCATCATCGAAGCGTGCCTGTGCGATCCGATTTCTGCCGAGAAGAAGATGAATCCGCCAGTCGCTTGGACGGTGGCTATCGGCCTTAATCAGATCCTGTTCAGCAGCCTTAAGGCTTCCAATTTGTTCAAAAACCAATGCGCTGGCCAGATAGGGTTCTGCGCTGGTCGGCTCAAGTGCTTTCGCCTTGGTTACGTGTGCCTGACAGTCTTTTTGCCAACCGAGAAGTGCTTCAAGAAACGCGACGCGCAGTATTGACGAAACACTGTCTGGAGCGACGGTCAATGCAATTTTGGCATGCTCCATCGCTTTATCCTGCCAGCCGATCCGCTCGTAGAGCGATGACATCCCCCCGTGAAAGGCCTCGTCTTTCGCAAGATTAGAGTCAGCTCTACCCGTGAATGTCAGATTTTGTAAAAGTTCGGCTGCCCGCTTGGAGTTTCCATGTGACAGGTAAAAACGTGCGGCTTCCATCCGCGTCTCAACCGTTACAGCGGGTTGAGCCAAGGATGCCTCAATTTCTTTGGCTTCAGCATTTTGGGATGTGAGCGCATTGAGACGTTTCTCATAAGCCTCACGCTGCCGACGTGCGACATCGGTTGCCTTCCACTGCTTAAGCTGCCAAGGGATGGAGACAATACCTGCGATAATCACAAAAGCAAAGAGGCCGAGTACCCGTTTATCGGGTGCCCGGCCATTGGACATAGTTGTCATATACAGATTAAATCCGAGTGGTCGGTGGGGTTAGTTTCCTTTGAAGTACGTTGTACCACCACCTGGTCCGCCATATGGTGAACCTCCACCGGGAGCGCCTGGTCCACCAGGACGCTGATTTGCCAGATTGGCAGGTGGCATACGTTGTGCTTTGATGCGGTCGATTTCAGATTGACTTGGCGTTGCACCAGGAGCTAACTGATCTGAACCAGCAGCACCGGCCCCACCAGCCGCACTGTCCTTGCCGCAGCCGGTGCAAAGAGCACCGGCCACGACAACGAACGCGACCGCAAGTATCCAGCGGTCAGCACTAACCACTACTTAACTCCGTAGTAGCTAGCGCGAACCTGACCGGCTTGGTTGAACTTAGCATGGCCATCTGCAAAGCCAACGTTCGAACCACGGGTGTGGATCGTGCTGCTTTCATCCCATGCATTCGGGAACTGACCCGATCCTGCAGGGGATCCGGAACATGCGTTTCCATAGTAGTTTGGAATACGTCCATCGGTCTTTGCCCATGCGAGACGTGGGATACGGAAGTTCTGGCGGGCATCGTTTGGACGTCCGGCATTTTCCCAGTTTACCCAGTCACCGTAGCAGTCCCAGCTTGAGAGAGCCGAGATCATGTCACCAATGATAAACGTATCCGCTGGCTTATCCATCGCTGCGATACTTGGGAACGAGTAGGTCAATGGCTCGTTAGAACCATAGGAAAGATACTCATTGTCCAGAATACGGTTGCGACCAACTGGCAATGTGCCAGCGGCGTCAAAGACGAACCAGCCGTTCTCACGGAAGCGGACCTTTGTCGTCGCGGATGGACAGGAGTAAACCTTTCCATTCTTGACGTATGGGTAGATTGCGTAATACCAGATGGTAGTCGCGTTGTTCGGGCTATACCAACCCTTGTCACCCCAGCTGGTGGAGTAGTTCTGGTCCCAGCGCCATTCAGGGAAGGTTTCATCATAGTCCTGCGAATACATCATCATGCCGAGGGTCAGCTGCTTGATGTTCGAAAGACAAGATGCACCACGGGCCTTTTCACGGGCTTGGGCAAAAACAGGGAAGAGAATTGCGGCGAGAATAGCGATGATGGCGATAACCACCAACAGCTCAATGAGTGTAAATCCGGAACTGGATCTTGACTTCATAGCAATGCATCCTTTCAACATGTG
>CAZSGJ010000146.1:0-5333 GCA_964606305.1 uncultured Armatimonadia bacterium | reverse complement strand
TGTGGATGAAACACAGGACATCAGCGAGTGGCGTGCGCAGCTCGATGCATGGCGCTCTGACATGCCGCTTGAATACAACGATGGTGCTCAGGATGGCACTCTCCACGCTGAGTGGGTCATTCGTGAGATTGCACGCCTGACAGATCGCAATGTGGTTGTCACCACCGATGTTGGCCAGCATCAAATGTGGGCTGCACAGCACTTCGGGATGCGCTCACCCCGCCAGTTCATCACCAGTGGCGGACTTGGAACCATGGGCTTTGGACTTCCAGCGGCGATAGGCGCAAGCTTCGGCGTTGGTCCTGATAAGGATGTCTGGTGTATCTCAGGGGATGGCTCCTTCCAAATGTGTATTCAGGAGCTCATCGTCGCGACCATCTATAAGCTGCCCGTGAAGATTGCTATCTTGAACAACACCTTCCTCGGAATGGTTCGGCAGTGGCAGGAAATGTTCTGGCAGAAGCACTATTCGAGTGTCGACATGGAGCGCGCTCCGGACTTTGTCAAAGTTGCAGAAGCCTATGGAATGGTAGGGCTTCGCTGCGAAAACGTCTCGGATGTCGAAGCGACCATCCGTACTGCTATGGAAACCGAGGGGCCGGTGCTAATTGACTTCAGAGTGGTCAAGGAGACAAACGTTTACCCGATGATTCCATCCGGGCAGACAGTTGGTGACATGATTGTCCGCAAGCCGCAGCCTGTGGATGAGCCCGAGAGCACTTGCCACTATCAGCCTCGCGATACCCGGATGCCGGTTGTTGACGAAGTGGTGGATGTCGCCCGCTAATGGCTGAAGCCGCCCGTGGTGTCCATGTCCTGGCGACTCCGGGAGGAACCAATGCTGTGCTCATCCATGATGATGCTAACGCTTGGTGGCTCCTGGATCCGGGCTGCGCAATGGATGCCATCGTGGTTCGTAAGGCAGTTACCAATCTTATTGGCGATTGCACAGTCAGCGGCATTGTGCTGTCACATGGTCATAGCCACGTGGCTGGTGGTGCGCGGGAGTTGTCCACAGAGTGGGCCTGTCCTGTGTACTGCTCAGCTGCGGAAGCACCGATGGTCCACGGGAACATCTCGTATCCGCCCGTTGATACGACCTGTCATGGGATCGCAAGCCTGATGGCAAAGCGCAAGCCGGAGCCGGCAGCGGAGGCATTGCCAAATGCAACTTGGTTCGATGGCGGCTGTCCGGTGAACGGGTGGGAAATCCTCGCTTTGCCAGGGCATACACCGGGAAGCATCGGATTGTTCCGCGCAGCGGATGGCGTGTTGCTTGCAGGGGATGCCCTCTCGACCATCGATTGGGATCAATTAATCCCGATGTGGCGGCAGACCAAGCAGCTTCGGATGCCACCGAATCTGGACACATTGGACTGGGTGGCGGTGCGTCGTTCGCTGCGGTTGATCGCATCGGTAAAGCCGCAGCGTGTCATCCCAGCGCATGGCGAGCCTATGTTGACATGTGAGCGAGGCGTTGCTGAGGAAGCCTGGCACCTTGCAGAAGTCGGAATTGTTGCCCGCAAGGGCCGGTATGTTGCGGATCCCGCAGTTCTGCGTCCAGATAGCACTTGGCAGCTCTATGATCCCATCCCGGACCCCATCGGCAAATTTGGAAAGTTAGCGGTGCTCGCAGGCATCGCCGTTTATGTGTTTTTAATCATCCGCCTCTGGTAGGCGGTAAGGAGTTAGAGATATGGCCACAGCAATCGCTGCTGAAACGCATACCATCACAGTGTTGGTGGACAACCGCCCGGGTGTGCTTGCCCGCGTTTCCGGATTGTTTGCACGCCGCGGCTACAACATCGAGTCGCTCACCGTCAGCATTACGGACAATCCCAATCTCTCCCGTATGACCATTGTCGTTGCCGGTGATTCTGACACGTTGGAACAAATCACAAAGCAGCTGCATAAACTGATCGATGTACATAAGGTCTTTGATTACCTTGACACCCCGATGCTCGAGCGTGAGCTGGTGTTGCTCAAGGTTCAGTCCGAACCCGAGCGCCGCGCAGAGATTCTTCAGTTGGTCGAAATTTTCCGTGGCAAGGTTGTCGATATTGCAGACCGGGCGATGGTGATTGAGGTTACCGGCGGTGGCGACAAGATTGATTCCTTTGAAAAGCAAATGGAGCCGTTTGGTATCCGAGAGCTTGTGCGCACGGGACGAATTGCGATGATGCGCGGATCGAGGACCGTTTAGACAGTCTATGAAGGAGTTAATCACCCGTCCGCAGGCAAACATGCTTATTCTAGGGATTTCAATCCTTGGAGTGATGTTGGCAATTCTTGGCTGGAAGTTGATTCGCTCACGAGAATGGACTGGCTATGGTGTGATTCTCGCGTTGATTGAGCCATTGTGGCTCGTTTACAACGCAATTGAAGATGCATTTGGCCTCGATTCCATCAAGGCATTGCTGATAAACGCAGCATTGTTTATTGCCCTCGGATTTGCCGGACGTGTTGCATGGATGAAGTGGGTTGGAAGATCATTTTTGGATGATGTTTCTGACCACGACGGTAGTGGAGTCAGTGATGTCGATGCACTGGAGGACCGTGATGCAGCGGGAGTTTGATGAGGCAGCGCATCGCGTTGAGGCGCGCCTGCGTGATCTTCGGCAGCTGGTCGCCGGGCTTCCCATCCTGATGGATGAGCACGAGGAAATGTTATCGGCGTTGGTTGCCCGGCTGGATGCTATTGAAGATGCATCCACTGAGCTGCGTAACCAGCTGCTCGCCGCAGGTGGCGAGTGGCAACCATCCAACCGCACCGCAATCCGGCTGCAGGCGGATGACTTACGGGCGGCTCTTGTTGCATCCGACTACCTGGCGGTCGACGAGAATTAGCTTTTGCCGGGCACTCCGGCGGAATTTTGGTAAGGAGTTAGGAACATGGCAGTAAAGGTTTATTACGATGCGGATGCATCTTTTGATGCATTCCGTGGCAAGACATTGGCAGTCGTCGGCTACGGTTCACAGGGACATGCTCATGCGCAGAACCTTCGCGACTCTGGGCAAAATGTCATCATCGGCCTCCGCCCTGGCAAGAGCTGGGACAAGGCTGTATCCGATGGCTTTGAAGTCGTAACGGTTACCGAGGCCGCGCAGCGCGCCGATGTCATCATGATTCTCGTCAACGATGAGTTTCAGGCAGCACTGTATGCAGCTGAGATCGCTCCAGGCCTGACGGCTGGCAAAGCTCTCGCTTTTGGCCATGGCTTCAATATCCACTTCGGACAAATCGTCCCTCCAAAGGATGTCGATGTCTTTATGTGTGCACCAAAGGGCCCAGGGCACTTGGTCCGCCGCGTTTACGCAGATGGCAAGGGCGTTCCCTGTCTGGTAGCCGTTCATCAAAACGCAACGGGCGAAGCACTCAAGGTTGCACTGGCATGGGCCAAGGGCGTCGGCGGAACCCGTGCCGGTGTTCTCGAAACCACCTTCCAGGAAGAGACCGAGACCGACCTCTTTGGTGAGCAAGCTGTCCTCTGCGGTGGTGCTACGGCACTGGTCAAAGCTGGATTTGAAACGCTGGTTGAAGCTGGCTACCAACCGGAAATCGCTTATTTTGAGTGCCTTCATGAGCTAAAGCTCATCGTTGACCTGATGTACGAGGCCGGTATAGCCGGTATGCGCTACTCGATTTCCGATACAGCACAGTTTGGCGATATGACGCGTGGACCGCGTGTTGTCAACGAAGATACCAAGAAGGAAATGAAGAAGATTCTGGATGAGATTCAGACCGGAACATTTGCTAAGGAATGGATTCTTGAGAACCGTGCCGGTCGTCCAACGTTCAATGCATTAACGAAGCGTGATGACAACCACCTCCTCGAGCAGGTTGGCAAAGAGCTTCGCTCGATGATGAGCTGGGTGAATCAGCGTCAAAATGCTCCTGTCGCAGCGCCGGTTGCACAGAAGGCACAAATCGAGCTGTGAGTGAACCAACCGATGGGCAGCAGACATCGCCCGAAGCAAAGCCTGTCCGCCGGTTGCCAACACCCGGGTTGAATCCAGATCAGTCATGCTTTGGCTGTCTGATCTGGATTGGAATCCTCATAGTGACATTTGGAGCATGGGGAACGGTTTATTACTTTATGAATCCGGAGTTTCATCCGGAAAAGAACAATCCGGTGATCAAAAACATGGGGCGCTAAGCGCCCCTTGTTTGATTTAGGTGATGGAATCGCAGGAGTTGCATTACTGAGTGATTTCTGCCTGATGACAATGATGCCGGCGCACCTCGACCCCTTGGCTGCCTATCTGTCAAAAATTCACTTCTGTGGGGGTCAACGATACGACATTCCTGAAAAAACACCTTTAAAAGTGTAGTAACGACCGTGTTTTTTTCGATTAGTAACTTGGAATGAACACGGAACGCGTTGATAGAACGCTAAAGCAGCTTGTCGATGTTGACCCGCTTCAATGGGCAACGTTAGCCGGCTTACCCAAAGTAGTGTCGGGGACGGTAATGAGCCCTGAGCTTTCTGCTACCCATCGGCAAGTGGATGCATTATTGTCCGTTCGGCTACCTGCTGGTCAGTGTGCGGTGCATCTGGAATTTCAAGCGGGAAAGGATGGCCGGCGCGTTCCACGACGACTTCTTGAATACAGCGTTGACATCACTAGGAAACATAATCTTCCCGTTCATACGTGTGTGTTTTTGTTGACGCCGCGAGCCGACAGTCCAGCTATTTCCGGGGAATATCGCCGTCACATAGCAGGGCAGGGATTCTACTTATTATACTCCTATGCAGTGATCCGATTCTGGAAACTACCGCTGGAGGTACTTTTGATTCCGGGATCAAGCTTAGCGGCAGTAGGGGTTTTGGCCGATTTTGGAGGCCGTTCCTTTCAGGCAGTGGGGACAGCAATCACGCAATGCATTCTTGCCATTCCTGATGAAGTAACCCGCCTTGAAATCTTGGGACATGCATACACATTGGCTGGAATGCGGTTTAATCCTGAGAAGGCGGAATCTATCTTTGAAAGGCAAATGACAATGCTTGAACAATCATCGACGGTACAACACCTCCTCCGCCGCGGACGTAATGAAGGCCTCGAACTTGGCCGCGAGGAAGGTCGCGAGGAAGGCCTTGCCCTTGGGCTTCTTGCGGGTGCCCGTAATCACTTCATCGAAACCGCCACGCTTTTCTTCGGAGCAATCCCTGAAACATCCGCGATGCGTGTAAACACTGCTCAGGAAACCGACATTTCACGGTGGACATCCCGGTTGCGAACAGCAACAAGCTGGGATGAGCTGCTATTGGATGAGGACTGACAATGCTTGAACAATCATCGACGGTACAACACCTCCTCCGCCGCGGACGTAA
>CAZSGJ010000145.1:0-5351 GCA_964606305.1 uncultured Armatimonadia bacterium | reverse complement strand
CGGATCTCGCGGCCAACCCGCCGCATCGCATCCCAGGTGTCAGGAAACATCATCAGTGAATTGAGACTCAAGTTGAACCAATACAGCGACACAATCCGCGCGCCAAGCGCATGAATCGCCTGTGAGCGCAGCTCCGCCGGTGTCGGGCTCCGCCGTTTACGGCCATCAAATGGATCATCCCAACCCTCATGCGGCCCCTGAGACCAGTATGCACAAGGCAATGGCTGATTCAATTCACGGAGCGAGCGGCACATCACGCCAATCGTCTCAAGCGGCGCCCCCCAGCGGATTTTCTTCCCGCCCCAGCGGTCATACTTGGTCCATTGATCCGCCGCCGGCGCCGTGACGCGATAGGCATCGTAGTGCGGAAAGTCGCAGACACCCGCATACCATCTCCAGATGCGCTCCTCGCTGTGCGTTACGGATGTCGGCAAAGGGGATGCCTTGTAGGGCACAAGCTGATCATGGACTCTCTGTGGCGGGACAGGCTTCCCCCCACCATACTGGGGCTCGCCAAGGAATTCGACTGCATGGACATCGACCAGCTTCTCCGGCTTGCTGTAGACATCAATAGGATCCAGCTTGTTGAAACGCCGCAGCTTGTACTTATTGAACAACTCTGGGTTGTCGCTGTACCCGGACAGCTCCTGATAATGCGCCGTATCGATATGCATCGACTTCAGCAAACCGAGGAATGCAGGGTCTTTGTGCGCATCCGAGCCTTCGTTGTTTATCCACCCACCACTGATCGCAAAGTGCTCGGCTTTTATCCGCGAATAGGCCCAGAGGTTACCGGTGGATGTACGGACCTCTACCGCAGCATACGAAAGGGGCAGGCGGGCTACAAAGGCAGTCACTACACCCGAGTCGGTTGCCGGAATCGCCACATTCACCGGAATCCAGCTGCCAGCATGGAGGAGCTGCCAGGGCTGCTCGGGTTTTGGGAGCCATAGACGTATCCCGGTCACTTTTGTGGCTGCGGTCTGATTGTTCCGGATATGGATGACGATGCGATTTGGGTGAATCGAACCATCCGGGCCGCGGTACGTCACCGCTGTGACCCATGTCTTTGGCTGTTCTATCTTGATGGTTGCTTTGTCGATGCCGGTTCCAGCAATCGTAAACGCATTGCCGGTTCCCCATGCGGCAGACTTGCCATTGAACGAAATGACGGTCAGAGTTTCCGCAGTGCCGGGTAAAGCGAGAGCGGCATCATGCCACGCCCAGTCACCTGTCTTCACGAGGTCATCAGGCTTCTTGTCGTTGAAGGTTTCCGGGATTGCACCGCCCTTGACAAACAAGCGGACAAGTGCGGCAGGACCGGGACCGCGATTCTGAGCGTAGCGCATTTCGGGTGCAGTTGTATGCGGAACGATGGAAACGCCGATGATGCTGGATTGGTTACGGGATGCCATGATTGCCTCAGGTCTCGCAGTATTTGCCTATGCGTTCTCCCACGAAGCGCAGAACTCCTTCGCAAGATAGTTTGGATATATGAAGGGATTGCTCAAAAAATGCGTATCCAAGGTTTTATCGATGCAGTTCATCCAGCACACTTGCACGAAACAAAACAAGCTTGTTTTTGATGAGCATCTCGGAATATGTCGAAGCGGTTACGTGGAATGGTTGCAGGCTGGACAGGTGACTTCGCATTCCTTGGCGGACATCATTCGGATTGACATTCTCAAGCAAGCAAAGAAACTCATCCAATGTGAGAGCTTTTATGTTTACTTCACTCATCAATGCTGCAGGAAAGTCCTTGATATTGGACGTTACGATAACCTCTGCATTTGCTTGGACAGCTGCATTTAAGACATGCTGGTCATTCTCATCAGGTAGCTTTGGTATGGAATCGGTTGACGACTTACCGGTAATTTGCCAATCCCAACCATGCCTGCGCAAGAGTAATTTTGTCCTGTTTATTCGGTCCTCCGACAAATAAGGCGATTTGCCAATAAATTACCTGTCCATTCAGTCTCAATTTTGAGCGTCCACTTTGGCTGAAAGACTCGCAACACAACCAAGTTCCACAGCAGGTCACGCTGGAATGCGGAGTAAAAAATGTTCGCATCGATTACTGCTCGCAGCACTGTAATCTGGCCTAGTAGAGGTTATCTGCCACGTTCTGTCGCGCTTCCTCAGCAATTGCTGCCACTCCAGCTTGCCGGGTTTGTTCCAGATACTCAATGACGCTCGCTGCCGAGACCCTTCGGTGCTTACCAACGCGAACACAAGCAAGGTCGCCACGATCAACCAATCTGACGACAAACGGTCGCGAAACTTGCATTACATCGGCGACTTGCTGAGTCGTGAGAAGGTCGTGATGCGCCACAAGAGTCACTGAGCTCCCGCCAGCCCAGGTATCTAGGATATTCACAACAAGCTGCGCAATGTCATTTGGCACGGAAACAACGGAATCATCGCTGGTTATGCAAAGACTTCCAGATCGTAGTGCAGCCCCGACTGTTGCTAAAACTTCAACTTCCGATGTTCTTTCCAATTTCATTAGTTTCATATCCACAGCATCCATCACTAACAGAATATTCGCAACAAACGAAACAAACGAACTCTTCGAATTTGTGATTGACTGCCTCTAAAGTTATTGAACCCAACGAAACGGGGATGCACCATACTCAATTCTGTCAGTGGGATCACCCCCTTCCCCTCACGCCCTCAAACCCGCTAGAATGCGCCATGGTAGCGAAACTGCAGACACAAAGTAGTGCTCTTCCCGTCAAGGTCCATGGCCGCTGGGGTATCGGGTGGACGCCCGCCGCAGGGCTTTCTCTCACATTGGATGGCATCCCAGTCGCGGTCAAGTCCACGCTATATGTTGTCAAAGCGGGCTGGACGGGGCAGCTGTTCGGGATGCCAAGTGCCAAATGGTCCACCACCGGCTGGGTCGCGATTCCGGGAGGGTTTGCCGCTGAGGTGGTCGCAACAAACCCGGATGTAAGCGTCACCTATCGCTTTAGCATCACTGATCCGGATGGCATCCAAGTCGACATGACCGCAAATCTCCTTCGCGATATCCCCGCCGAAATCGAGTATGCCTGTGCATATCTCTCAAGTCCGATTCTGATTGGGAATACCGGGTACGCGGATGGCAACCCGTTGAAAATCGCATCCAGACTCCCAAAGCCCGGGCGAAGTCAGCAGGAAAATCGCCTCTGCCCGGATGGCTTTCGTAGCTGGGAGGTCGAAACTGCTATCGGGAACCTCCAGTGCGAGGTGATCTCAAGTGCAAAGAATGTCCTCTTCGATGCACGCTCAGATACGCAGGGATGGGCTAAGGCCTACCCCGTGTTCTGGATGGGTATAGGGTCCCCCGCGGCGCCCATCCTCCATGAAAAGCCACTGAGCCACAGCCTACGCCTCAGTGTGGGGCCGCGTCCACAGAGTGATCCGGGACGCCCTCTATCCCTTCGCCCCGCGAACAAACGGACACGAATCTTTACCCCTCCGCCGCCGGTCATCATCCCAACGCCAAAGTTCCAACGTATCGATACCGCTACCAGAAAACGGGTGTCGTGCAAGTCCATCGCACTCAGTGGAATCCTTCCGCCAGAGATAAAGGCCCGGTTCGAAACGCTCTGCCGTCAAGCGGGTATCACCATTTCTGGTAAATCAGCCACACGGCTGGTGGTCAGCATCGGTAAACGCGCAGCGGATGCAAACCCGGAAGGCTATGAAATCGAAGCCATCGGCAAAGAAATTCGCGTTACTGGCACGGACATCGCCGGGCTCCGCTGGGGAATCGAAACACTTTTCCAACTCATCACGCGGACGGCAGATGGAGGCAGTTACATCCCGGAAACCCATATCAAAGACTGGCCAACCCTTGCCTTCCGTGGCGTCCACTTGTTCTTTGGAAAGACTGCCCCTGAGTTCCACGGAAAGCTCATCTCACGCATTTATGCGCCGTTCAAGCTTAACCAAATGGTCATCCAGTGCGAACAGGCGAAGTGGCCGAGCGCACCTGAAATCGCACCAACGTGGGCCGGTACAGCGGTGCAGCTCACAGAGGAAGCCCGTTTCGCGGCGCAACACGGTATTACGCTTACGCCTCTCGTGCAGGGCTATGGCCACATGGAGTGGCTGTTTGGAACCGCGGCTCGACGTCAATTCGCCGAAGATCCCGAGACGCCGTATGCCCTGAACTTCTCAAACAAGCAAGGAGTTGAGCTGGTACGTGGGATTATGCTCGATGCCGCAAAAGCACTTCCTGGGTCCGCATTCCATATCGGTCTGGATGAAGTGACGATGCGTGGGCGGTTTCCATTCATCACCAAAGGCAAAGACTTCGTCACATTATTCACAGATGCTGTTAAATATTGGCAATCATCATTACGTACTGTCGGACGAGAAACCTGGCTTTGGGGCGATATGTTGCTGCATCCGAGCGAGTGTGCACCGAGCTTTGGGACGGCTCCGAGTGCTGCGGATGCAAAGCGGCTCCGAGCTGAGCTCCCCAAGGATGTCACCATCTTTGATTGGCAATATTCAGCACTGAGCAAGTATCCAAGCCTCGATGTCCTGAAGTCCAGCGGCTTTACGAAGCGGGTGGCATGTACCTGGTGGGACCCCGCGAATATCAAATCACTCGCGGCTGCCGCAGGCGCAAATGGCGCGCTCGGTGCGCTTTGTACGACGTGGTGTGGATATGAGTCGAAGGAGAGCGTGCTTGCTGGCGAGGAGCGGCGGCAGTTTATCGCGATGGTGCATGCGGCCGAGCATTTCTGGAATGGCGGTGCGACGCAGCCAGCGTGGGATGCGGGTGACATCTTCAATGCCCGCTACGATGGTCGTATCGGAGACGCATCCACGGAAACGGATGCCTACTTAGCATCACTTCCCAAGCCAACGGGCCGGTTGGATGGTCGGATTACGCCTATATCAAAATCTCCAATGCCAACGACGGGATGGCAGTTTCCTCCAGCAGCTCCGGCTGCGATTGGCGGCGTCCTGCAGCGCGGCTCGAAGGCCCAAGCAATTCGGGTTGACGTGCCGCGTGGATGCAAAAGAGTTTGGCTGGTGATGGGGGCGAGTCACGCAGCTCCATCGGGTTCACTTGTTGGCGAAATCGGAATCGTATCCGGTAAGTCACGGATGGTGGAGAAGCTCTTGTACGGCCGTGACATCGCGGCGATTGATGATTCCCTGGCGTGCACAGCCGGCCCCGTCGTTCAACAGCTGCCATCGGTTGTTGGCGGAAACCTCCTCCTCCGCGGACGCGTGGTGAACATCCCGGCCGGTGCAAAGTTTCTTGAGCTTCGCAGCGGGACATCCGGGAGCGCATTGTTGGTGTATGCCATCGCTGTGGAGTGATTATTCTCATCTGAGAGTGCGGG
>CAZSGJ010000144.1:1560-5377 GCA_964606305.1 uncultured Armatimonadia bacterium | reverse complement strand
CATCGGGTTGTGTCGCGCCCACACCCTTGTAGCTGGGATAGGAGTCAATTTTCGCGGCATGGGCATCGGAGCCGACCATGTTTGACTGACCGGCGAGGATGAAGACCTTGATAGGAGTGCGCATGGCGTAGATTCTAGCAGGGATTTAGTCGATGATTTCGAAGCCTGCGATGTTTAGGAAGTGGTCTTTGGAGCCGGGAGGTGTGCCGGATGCAAGGCGAATACTGATGGTGTGGCGGGTATGGGCGAGCCCCGTGATCTGATACTCGAACGGGAGCTGACGCCCAGGCCCAAATTGGTCGATTCGTGGTTTTTCGGCAGGTTTGCCATCAATGAAGATATCCGCAAAGCCACCATCATCAAACCGATAGCCAAGCCACTTAATGCCTGTTCCGGTGAATGTGTACGTAACGCTGGCGCCGACTTCATTGCTGAAGTGCCACGGACCGGGATTCTGCCATTGACCTGTGTATGTGAGCTGTGAGTGATGGACCTGTTGTCTCGCAGCTGGGTCCAGAAGTAGGTGGTATGGCTCGCCTTCCGGGATGAGGTGAAATGCGCGGATGAGGGCATCCGGGTGCCCGGAAACATGCCAGGTAAGCGCTTCGCCATCCGATGGCCGCAGGGAAGTCAGTTTTGGCACAAATGGCTTATCCGAGCGAAGTGTCAGCGCGATTGGGCCGTACATCAGGGTCACGGGGAACGGCTTTGCGGAATCAAATGCCTCCAGCGTAAAGCGCAAGGGGAGGGTGAGCGAAAAAGACAAATCAGACCTAAGCGGCTGTCGGATGCTC
This sequence comes from uncultured Armatimonadia bacterium, assembly GCA_964606305.1. Lineage (GTDB taxonomy): Bacteria > Armatimonadota > Armatimonadia > Armatimonadales > Armatimonadaceae > CAIRTT01. Next base: position 4,583 of record CAZSGJ010000144.1, on the reverse strand, counting down.
AGCCAGTGACCGGATTTATCGTGTGTCGCGGGGATGACTTTGCCAGTCGCATCGTTTTTGATGTTTTGGAGACCCGTTGTCCAGTTCGGGATTCGAATTTTGATGCGCTGCCGCATCCCGGCATTGGCTGACCAGTTAAAGTGGACTGTTCCGGACTCCGGGAATGTTGTGGTGATCCGTAAAGTTCCGTTCTTTGTGTGGATGATGGACGGTATGAACTGCAAGATGGCAAGCTCGCCAGTGGGCGTTTGCATCGCAATTTGGGATGGCAGATCAGCAGCTGCCATCGGACGTGTACCGGCGCAGCATGGGTAGGGTGCACCGTAAAGCGTCTTGATGGCACCACCCGGGTTGTAGTCGGCGTAGTAGAAGACGCGGCCATCCGGGCTGGATGGGATGCTGGCGGCGAGCCCATTCCAAATGAGTTTTTCTGTCCAATCCGCATACTGCGCCATGCCTGTAAAGCGGTGTAGGTAGCGTGTTAGCTTGAAGCAGGCCCACGTTCCACACTGGGTTTCGAACGTGTTGTGTGTTGTCTCCACACGAGTCCGCCGCTCGGTAGCCGGGATGAGGGATTCATCAGGACCAAAACCACCGGTGCTGTAAAACTGATTTTTAGTCAGATATTCAAATGCATTTTTAATTGCTGACAAATATTGATTATTACCACTGCTGGTAAAAGCCATTGCTGCTCCGCACAAGGTATTGACATGTGAATAAGCGTGATAGCTGGGAGCAAGGGCATGAATATCCAGCTTTGCTGCAAAGGCATCCCAGTAGCGTGTGTATTCCCAGACCTGTGCAAACCGGCGGTAGCGGTCATCCCCGGTTGCATCGGCTGCCCGGTAGAGGTTTTCGGAGAGTGTGTACCACTCGCCGGCATCCGCACCATACGGCCGTGACTTGTCCAGGTTTTTCTCTGCCCAGTCCGTGATGGTTGCCAAGTGTCGTTTTGCAGCAAAGCTCTTTGTGAATACAATCGCATCGACGAGACCACCGACCAATTTCTCGTAGGTGTAGTGATACGTGTTGGGTTTGTCGGTGTAGAAGAAGTAGCCATCCGGGCGGATAGTGGCTGCCCAGCCGCGTATAAGGGCATCGAGCTTGCCCCGGCATGCGGCATCGTGGTCTGCTGCGGCAAAGCGTGCAAGTGCGGAGAGTAGCTGTCCAAAGATATGGAATGTATCGCTTGTGTACCAGCCGCCGAGGTCTTTGCCCGGGGCGGGGAGCCCTGCGCGGATACGAAAGCCCTTCAAAAGGTCATCATTTGGGATGCGCAGCAGGTCGGCCTTGACTGTGTCCCGCATGCGTTTTAGTGGTCCATCGGTCAGCGAAATCGCGGCATAGGGCAGCATTTCCAAGTGGTCTTGTTTGGGCTTTGGCATGGATTATTCTAGGACATACCGGTTTTTGAACCTGTGTCGCGACCTTCATCCTCTGATAGGGTGGAGAGGTACGACATGAAACGCTTTGCACTGCTGTTATTCTTGGTGATTGGTCTTGGGATCGCGAGTGCGGCGCCTTGGCGTGGCGCGAAAGATCGCTCTGTAAAGTGTTCCACTGGCGATTGCTTCCCGGTGGTCCCGCAGGTGGTTGTGGGCGAAAAGACAATGCAAAAGCTATCCAGCAAACGGTAGGTTCTTGTAGTTGGGTTAGCTTGAAAGGATATACCGATGTACGATCAGCGCCCAATCATTCCTAAACAAAGTGTGTTCTTTGGACGGTGGGACCGCCGTCGTGTTGATCGTGCCATCACCGTCAACAGTGGCAGCTATGTGCATGCGCGGTTCACCGGTTCGTGGATCGCTGCACACTTCGACATTTCCCTGAATCAAGCTCCTTTTCCAACGCTTGCCTGGCGTATTGATGAACAGCCGTGGCAGGAGGCAGAGCTTTCATCCAGTGTGTTGCTTGGGTATGGACTTGGGGCGGGAGCGCACGATGTGCAGTTAATGGTCCGGGGCCTCGATGAACACCAGAGTCGCTGGAAGCATCCGCTCGTGGCAAGCGTGACATTCACTGGATTTGCGCTTTCGGATGGCGGCAAGTTTCACCGGCCGCTGGATGCTTGGGTTCATCCAAAGCTCACGATGGAGTTCCTCGGGGATAGCATCACTGAAGGTGTGATAGTCCAGGAAGGTCATGCCGGGGTCGATCGTGGGATGCCCTATACGTGGCCATGGCTTTCGGATGCCCGGATGTCCTATGTTGGCCATACCGCCAGGCGGCTTGGTGCAGCGTATCGTCAGGTCGGTTTTGGAGCGACGGGCTTGCTTCGTAGCGGAAGCGGGGATGCTCCGGGGGCGATAGAGGCATTCAATGCGTTTTATGCGGGATGTCCACGGGATTCATGGCAGCCACAGATTGTTGTTGTCAATCAGGGCACGAATGAGCCCGAGATGTCGGAATCACAGTACGCTGAGCACTATGCTCAATATCTTGGAATGATTCGTGCGGCTTATCGTAAAGCCCTGATTATCGGGTTGTGTCCGTTCAACGGAACGCATCGGGATGCCATCAGACGCGCTGTGGATGAGCGAGCCAAACGGGGCGACAGGCACGTTCGCTTCATCGATACTGCAGGGTGGTACGACGGTCCATTGCATCCAAATGTTGATGGAAGCAAGCTCTTGGGTGAAAAGCTCGCTGCCGCGATTAAAGTGCTTTTGTAGATGTTAATGACATCTGAACGAGATTAATAATCTTTAATCTTAATTAATGTGATTTAAAATCTATTGAAAACTTCTTTTATCTCTTACTGACATCTAACGGTTTTTAAGAGTATTAATGAAAATTAATGCTAATTATTGATATTAATTTGGACTAGGATGTAAATTTTTAATCCACAAGCCTGGAGACATCCGTCAATGGAAATTTCGGCCATGGAAGCGATCCGTCAGCTGGCTTTGGTCGCCGAGCAAATCAGTGGGAAAGGACTTTGTTACTAGTTATTGCTATCAAGCAGTATTTAAGCGATTCTTTTCATTATTGTTGATAAAAATGACATGTAGAAAATAAATAAT
>CAZSGJ010000144.1:0-1460 GCA_964606305.1 uncultured Armatimonadia bacterium | reverse complement strand
TATAAGATTTGAATTAGCTTATTGTCAGGCAATCACACTCTTCACCACATTGCCCGCCACATCTGTTAGGCGGAAATTACGGCCATTGAAGTGATATGTCAGCTGCGTATGGTCGATACCGAGCAGCGCCAAAATCGTCGCATGGAGGTCATTAATGGACACTCTGTCCTTGACCGCCTTGTGGCCAAGCTCATCCGTTTCGCCGTAGTGGACGCCGGCCTTGACCCCGCCACCCGCCATCCAGCAAGTAAACGCATGCGGATTGTGATCACGCCCCGTGCCTCCACGCTGCACCAATGGCAGACGCCCAAACTCGCCGCAGCAGACCACCAGTGTGTCCTCAAGCATCCCACGCTGCTTCAAGTCCGTCAGCAAAGCCGCGATCGGTCGGTCGGTTTCTGCCGCAAAGCCGCGGTGGTTACCTGCGATGTCGGTGTGGCCATCCCAGCTCTTTTCGTTTTCCTCGCCACCTGAGTAAAGTTGAATAAACCGAACTCCCTTTTCGGCAAGGCGACGGGCCATTAGGCACTGACGGGCAAAATGCCCACACTCTTTGCGGTCAACACCGTACATGTCGCGAATACTCTGCGGCTCGGATGCGATTTCCAGTGCTTCAGGAGCTGCCATTTGCATCCGGTAGGCAAGCTCAAACGACTCAATCCGCGCTGCAAGACGCGGGTCCTGACCGGCCGTTTTCAAGTGCGCTTTGTTCCATTTGCCAAGTAAATCCAGCTGCGCGCGCTGCGCGGCATCGCTCTGTGTGCGCGCGAGGTCATCGATTGGCTGCCCCTGATGCCTAAGTCCTGTCCCCTGGAATACACCCGGGAGAAAACCTGAACCCCAGTTCTGGGCATACCCCTTCGGAAGACCGCGACCAAGTGTGTCCACCATCACGACAAAACTCGGCAGGCTCTTATTCATCGTGCCAAGGCCGTAAGTCACCCATGCACCGACACTTGGAAAACCCATCCGGCTGAAGCCTGTGTTGATCTGAAAGAGCGCTGGAGAGTGGTTGTTCGTCTCGGTGTAGCAGGAGTGAATAAACGCCATGTCATCCACATGCTTCGAAATCTCCGGGAAGATCTCGCTCGCCCACGTCCCGGACTTGCCATGTTGGGCAAACTGAAACGGACTCTTCATGATAGGCCCGACGCTGTCCGCGAAGAAGCCCGTCGTGTTGTCAAAGCCTTTCAGTTCCTGGCCATCCAGTTTTGCCAGCTGCGGCTTGTAGTCCCAAGTGTCGACCTGCGACTGGCCGCCATTCATGAACAGCCAGATGACGCGCTTGGCTTTTGCGCCCTTTGCAGGCGTGATGACCTGATTGGCAGTGGCTTCATCCGCGAAGATTCCGGCGAGCGCCAGCGAGCCAAAGCCCGCACCAGCCGCCTGCAAAAAGTCTCTGCGCGTTGGTGTGCCGACAAAGTGGGGAATACGCTCAAATGCCATTTCAGGATTACCTC
>CAZSGJ010000143.1:0-5512 GCA_964606305.1 uncultured Armatimonadia bacterium | reverse complement strand
GGAAGCGCGTTGGGTCCATCCTTCGCGAGACGCTCAGCGGCTTCGAATCTGGTTAGTCCCTGAGCTTTAAGTGTGACCGTGTCAGATTCATCCGCGGGTGCTGTAGCTGGCATTGGGGCTCTCCGGTGGGATACATCCCACCTATGTATTACCCTGTAACGGTAACTGTGCCACGCAAATGGGCCGTTTGGCGTAGGCACCCTTGAGGCATACAAATGCAGGGTTGTTGCATCAACAAGCTTTTGGAATGCTGTTTCGTAATCTAGTAGGATTGCGCCGTCATAGGGTGGTGGCGCCTATGCTACCTATTGCTGAAGATGTAAACGAAACGTTTGCCAGATACAAGCGCCTACTGTTGTGCCTTCTCAAGTACATTGACCAGCCTATCGATATCAGGCAGGCGAGTCACAAAGCGATTTGGCTTGATGTGGCCAACTTTACCTTTGTACTCCGGGTGTGCCAAGACATCGGTAAAGTGCGCCCGTCTGGATGCGAACGCATACATCGCGTAAATCGGACCACCGGTTCTATGGAGCGCGTGCATCAGGGTCCCGCCAGAGCGTGCCTCTGCAAATGCCCGCTTGAGTCCCCACCACAGAACCGATGACTTTGGCGTGTCCAGCCACAAAATCATGTCGGCTGCAGCGTATACAACATCCTCCTCAAAAAATGGAGGGCCATCAAGAATCCAGGCAGGCGTGCCCACCATTTGGTTGATGGCTGCCCGGTACGGATCGCTTCCCAGCTCGCCGAGGTCATCACGGCTTACAACCGGAATGTCAAGTGTTTTTCCAAGTCGTTTGGCGAGCGTGGACTTTCCAGCTGCCGGACACCCGACGATAACTATTCGGCTGAACATCGTGTTGCGATGTATTCAGCCAGTGTATCCAGCGTTCCTGTCCATCCTTGAGTCATGCCATCACGGGCACCATCAAAGACAGCTTCTTCCTCAGCGGTCGCCTCGTATGGGAGCCACGTAATTTCCATTGCAGTTGCACCATCATCCTGTGGTGTAAAGGTAACAACCGTATGCAAGTAGAGTGGCCATACATCGGTGAATGGAGGCCGTATTGCATTGCCATTTTCATCGGCGAAGGAGTTTAGCCACTCGAGGCGTGTGTTAGGCTCGATTGCGATGTAAGCACAAGCGCCATAGTTGACATTTTCTCCGGATGTCATCCGGTAGTGGGTTCGCCCACCTGGTCGAAAGTCAAAGCGAATAACATCGACCACTGTTCCCTTCGGACCAGACCAGTTACCGTATTCGGTTGGATCCGCCCAACACGTGTAGAGCAGCTCCGCCGGAGCTGAAAAAGTTCTGGAAATGACAAATGGGCTGACCATGGACCACAAACTCCTTACAAGACATCAATCAAACCCGGTTAACGGCAATCGATTACAGGACATCCATTGAATTGATTCTCAAATCTGCAGCTCACATATTGACCAATGGTCAGGCCTTTGAACGTAGTAAGTCCCGAATTTCAGTGAGAAGTACAACATCTGCGGGTACCTGCGGCGCCTCGGCAACGATAGCCTCATCAGCCTGTGCCGTCGAAGGCTTTTTCATGCGGTCACGCATTTTGTTTATGCCGCGAACGACCAAAAATATCGCAACGAGGGTGAGAAGCGTGTTGATGACAACCGTGATGAAGTCACCGTAGGCGAGAACTGGACCAAGCTTGCGGGCATCCGCCAGCGGTGGCATGGAACCGCCAGGTGTACTCACGATTTTGTTGCTAAGCGGAACATACAAATTCGTGAAATCCGCTTTGCCAACAAGCCCAAGCAGCGGGTTTATCAGGTCATCCACAAATGCAGTTACGATTTTCCCAAACATCCCACCAACAATCACACCAACGGCCAGGTCAATGACGTTTCCGGCAGCAGCAAACTTCTTGAATTCTTCAAACATACGCCTGACTTATCTCCCTTGTTCACCTGCAGACACCTTCCATTCTCCCATATATTACTTAACTAAAACGGCTATACTTGAACGCCCGCTATTGGGTGACATCCTAATAGCCATCGAGATCTGAAAAGAGGAACACACCCATGAGCCTGATTGACACGCTGAATTGGCGCTATGCCTGCAAGAATATGGATCCGGAAAAGCCTGTTGAGGAGGAAAAGGTCAGTCGGATTATCGAAGCCATTCGCCTGACAGCGACATCCAGTGGCCTGCAGCAATACGAGCTCATCGTCATCACAAACAAAGAAATTCAGGCACGCCTGCAGGCGATTGCATGGAACCAGGGCCAGGTCACGGCAGCATCCCATGTTATTGTCTTCGCTGCCTGGGATAACTACACCGCTGACCGTATCAACATGATGTTTGATCTCACCAACGAGATTCGCGGTTTTAAGAATGATGGTTGGGAAGCCTATCGCCAGATGCTTCTGGCAAACTATCCAACCCGGGATGCAGAAACGAACTATCAGCATGCTGCGCGTCAGGCGTATATCGGAGTTGGCACAGCACTGATCGCCGCCGCGATGGAAGGTGTTGACTGTACCCCCATGGAAGGATTTGACCCAGCAGCTGCGGATGAGATCCTTGGCCTCCGTGAGCGTGGGCTGCGGAGTGTGGTTCTGCTCCCTCTAGGCTACCGTAAGGAAGAGGGAGACTGGTTGGTCAATCTCAAGAAGGTCCGCCGTCCGACCGAGCAGTTTGTAACGCGTATTGACTAAACGCTGTCTCGGCGTCTAAGTACAAAACACCCCGGCGGGAGTCTTTCCCAACCGGGTGTTTTTTTCACGCACGCCAAATCTAGAACCGCTTCGTGGTCAATCGGAACACAAACGTAGCGTACACAGTACAATTGAACAACACATTGATCCATTCCGGATACCGCGAGGCCACCCCATGTACAAGCAAATCGAATACAAACCGCTCCCCGGGATTCTAGGAATCCTTCTGATGCTTGGTCTCTGGGGGGCTGGTATCTTCTTTGGGATAACGTCCAGCGGGGATGGAATCCGCCTCCTTATTGCTACTCTGGTGCTCGTGGCCGGCTTCATCGTCCCCGGCGGCATCATGGTTATCAACCCAAATGAATCCCGCGTTCTCGTCCTGTTCGGCAAGTACAACGGCACTGTCTCCAAAGATGGCTTTTGGTTTGTCAATCCCTTCACGAGCAAGAAAACTGTCTCGCTCCGCGCACGTAACTTCGAGACAGCAAAGCTAAAAGTCAACGACTCACAGAGTAACCCGATCGAAATCGGCGCGATCGTGGTCTGGAAAGTCAGCGACCCGGCCGAAGCTCTCTTCGAAGTGGATGACTATGCACGCTACGTAAGTGTCCAAAGCGAGGCTGCCCTCCGCGCCGTCGCTGTGCAATATCCTTACGATGCCCATAAGCCCGGCGAACATGCCCTCTCTACACATACGGCAGAAGTCAGCGCCGCCCTAGAACGTGCCCTCGTCGAGCGCCTCGCAAAAGCCGGCGTTGAGGTGATTGAAGCCCGGATCAGCCACCTCGCCTATGCACAGGAAATCGCCGCCGCGATGCTGCAGCGTCAACAGGCAAGCGCCGTCGTCGCTGCAAGAACGCTTATCGTTGAAGGCGCCGTCGGGATGGTAGAGCTCGCGCTCGACAAGCTTAAGGAGCGCGGCGTGGTCGAGCTGACGGACACCCAGAAAGCCGAAATGGTAGGTAACCTGCTCGTGGTCCTTTGCTCAGACCGCCCGAGTCAGCCAGTGGTGAATGCGGGGTCGTAAGCGATGAGCAGCGTGTTGACCTGCGAGCGCATTGAGCCGATTGTCCCCGTCACGGATGTATCGACGTCAATCGCTTGGTACCGCGATGTAGCCGGCTTCTCCGTACTATGGGAGATGGAGGGAGCTGCTGGCCTTGCTCTGGGGAACGGTCAGCTGATGTTGATTGAGGGCCAAGGCAATCCGGGTACGTGGATCTGGATTGGCGTGCCGGATGCCATCGCAGCGCACGAGATTATCGCGAGTCGCGGAGGAGAAATCCGCCACGCACCACTCAACTTCCCGTGGGCGCTTGAGTTTCAGGTCTTCGATCCGGATGGCAATGTCCTTCGCTATGGCTCGGAGCCATTGGATGCTCCCTACGATGCATGGCTTCCCTACACGCCAAAACAGCTGTAACTTGCCGGACTAAAATCGTATACCGATGCTTGCAGCAAGTCCATTAGACACACTCGACCCCGTGTACGTGTAGGCCGCTTCGACAAAGTGGCCATGCGCATCCATCCGCCCGATGATTGCCTTGCCTCCGAGCAAAACGCGCGCACTAGTACCGCCGCTGGCTGCCGATACTTCTGTACGGAACAAGCCGATACCGCCACCGATGTAAGACCGATAGCGGCCATCGTCGGCAGTGACCTGGCGCAAGGTGTAGCTTATTCCTGTTGCGCGTCCATCGCTGCTGGCCTTCGCCGGAATCCGCGAATCGATGTCGACGGAGGTCATCAGGGATGTACCAGCCTTATGGTTGAGAAACCAGCTGATGCCATGGATGACACCTACATCCTTCCAGTCCCGCATGTTGTTATCAATGGGGGCACCAATGCCAAGACGGAGCCCGACCTGCCCATGGGAGCCATCAGCGGATGCGCTCGCGCAGGCAACTCCCCAAACTCCAATCGCGAGTACCGGTAGGACATTACGCATTTCAACTCCTCCAAACGACCCATGTCTGGCTTTCATTATCCCGCCATGAACCGTGAAGCGGGTCGGCTGGATGGTGGATTTGAGATGGGGGGGATGACAATTAGGCAGCATGCCCTCTCAAACCACCTTCCTCCGCTCCTCACGGATGTACAACACCACCATCCAGGCAATGAAGAGCGCCGCTATTCCCAGGATTACCAACATCCGCCAATGCGTGATGACTAGCGTCGCGAGAGCCGAAAAGATCGTCCCGATGATAACAATCCCGATGATAGCCACGATACCGATGAACATCATCAGACCTTGAGCCGCCGTTGTGTTTCCTAGCCAAAGGCCGGCTAGAAACCAGAGCATTGAGTTATCACTCTGAGTAGTTTGCGGTCTACGATCTGTTACGGGGTGGTGGTCCATAGATGATAACTCTGGTTCTGGCCAACCATCCGGAATGTTGGTGGTTTAAGCAGTGACTTACTCCTGAGCCGTTAAATATGCCCGCAACTTGGTTGCAAAGTCTGGATCCAGCTGCTCGACATAGTAAATGTCACTCTCGAGGTCTCCGCACCAAAACTCATCACAGGCATCGAGGCAGGCATTGTACGCTTCCACAAAGGCCTCCGGTGTCCGGATATTCGTCTGTGAAAAACGCCAGTCACCAAAGTAAGTTGTCTTGCCGTAGAGCGTAAAGCCGCCACGCTTAGGAAGAGCAAGAACGACCTCACAGCGGATATTCTCAGAAGTCCCGACATCACCCAAAGTTACGATGTCTTCATATAAGTGCACACGCTGATAACACCGCGACGGGCGTTGCTTTGCCGCGTTGATCTTAGCTGTGGTCTTCGTAGATGCTTTTGCCATGTTGAGTTCTCTCCC
>CAZSGJ010000142.1:3674-5522 GCA_964606305.1 uncultured Armatimonadia bacterium | reverse complement strand
TCCAATACACCCTGACATCCGGATTTGTTCTGCTCATCACCGATATAGCAACGCTCTTCGTCGTCACCGCATGGCTCTTCGCGATCGAGTGGCGGCTTGCCATCGCCGCCGTCGGTATCCTCCCCGTCTACGTGCTGTGCTACAAGCTCCTTCTCAAACACATCCGTGAAATCAGCATTTCCCTCCGTGAGAAGTGGGAGGCGATGATTGGTGGGCTCACCGAAAAGATTTACGGCATCGCAGTCGTGAAAGCATTCGCGATGGAAGCCTGGGAGATCGAGCGCTTTAGGACAACCGAGAAAGAGCGTTTCATCATCTCGATGAACCAAAGCAACCTAAACCGCTATCTCGAGGTTGCCAGTCGTCTGATCCGCGCAATCGGGACGTGTGCCATTTTGTGGTATGGCGGCAAAATGGTCGGTCGCGAAATCAAACCCGGTGAGCTCCTCGCGTTTTATTCCTACCTCAGCTACCTTTATGACCCCGCCGTCCGCGTCGTTGACTTCAATGTCCAGCTGCAATGGGCATCCGCCGCTATCGACCGTGTCTTTGAGACGCTTGACACGCAACCCGAAATCATCGACTCTCCGGATGCCATTTTGCTGCCATCCGTGACCGGTAAAGTCGACTTCGACCACGTTACGTTTGGCTACGATCCGGAAAATCCGGTGCTTCACAATATCCACTTTAGCGTTCAGCCTGGAGAAATCATCGCGATTGTTGGTCCATCCGGTGCTGGGAAGACGACGCTGGTAAACCTTTTGGCCCGCTTTTACGATGTGCAAAAGGGGATGGTTCGCATTGATGGCCGGGACATCCGAAAAGTCCGCCTCGACAGCATGCGCCGCCATATCGGGATGGTTTCGCAGGAGACGCTGCTCTTCTCCGTGACGCTCAAGGAAAACATCCGCTACGGGCGGAAGGATGCCACGGATGCCGATGTCATCGCGGCCGCAAAAGCCGCCGATATGCACAGCTTTATCATGGAGCTGCCGGATGGCTACGAGACGAAAATCGGCGAGGATGGCATCAAGCTCAGCGGTGGACAAAAGCAGCGGATGGCGATTGCACGCGCGATTCTGACTGACCCGCGGATTCTGATTCTGGATGATGCGACATCCGCGCTGGATTCACACACCGAGGCAAATATCCAAGCTGCACTTTCAGACCTGATGAAGGGGCGGACGAACTTTGTCATTGCGCACCGCTTGTCGACGGTGATTGGGGCTGACCGTATTCTGGTCATTGATGATGGACGCATTGTCGACTACGGCACGCATGCCGAGCTTGTACAGCGTCCGGGTGTGTATCAGGATCTGTATAACGAGCAGTTTAAGACCGTCGCCGACCTCACGGATGACGAAAAAGCCCGGCTGCTCGCTACCGCGGATGCGTAAGTTACACTCGCGAAAACGCCTGACCGGGCATCTATAAGGTCAAACCAACCTATGGAAGCTGTGGAAGCCTTCCCGGTGTGTGCATAATGCCTGCGGCATCGAGCTGCTTCTCAAACTTTGGAAGCTGCTCAAGCGCGACGGTACGCAGCTTTGGCAGGATGGCCGTAAGCTCTTCAATTCCGATATTGAGCGAGTCGATACGCGTCTTGGTCGGCATCAGGGATGAACCCATCAGAGCAAATGACCCATCCTGAATTCGTCGGACGGTAGTCATTGGAGCTGGCTCGACGAGGACACTTGACATGTCATCTCCGCGAAGCGAGAACGCAATGTCTTCAAGTGCCTTCTCGATGCTTGCGGCTTCTTTTCGCAAAGCATCCGTGGCCGTTGGGCTTTGTTCGAGCGCACTTCGAATCGCACCAATCCGACCCTGCGCGTTGTCGAGGACCTC
>CAZSGJ010000142.1:1835-3574 GCA_964606305.1 uncultured Armatimonadia bacterium | reverse complement strand
GACATCGGCTGAATGAGACGCCGGACAATCCCACCCTTGCTGTCCGTGATCGTTGTAATCAACGATGCGCCTTCTTCATCCGCTTCTGCGCGCAGCTGCTCAGCCGTCGGGAATGGAGGGTTCTCGCCCTTCTTTCGCGCCTCGGCCTCCGCTTCTTCACGCTTTTGCTTCAGCGATTTGAAGCCATTCTCCTTGACCCAGACCAGGAAGTTCGCCCCTCCCGCCGGGTTTGCTGCATACCAAGGCGTTTCCCCTTCAGAGCCGGTACGGCCGTCAAAAGAGATCCAGTTATAGACATCTTTCACTGGGAGAATGGCCGCATCTGTGTCCTTCCATGCAGACTCACCGCGGATTGCGGAATAGTCATCCAGAATCCAAATACCACGACCAAAAGTGCCTACGACGAGGTCATTCTCTCGCGTCTGAATCTTGAGGTCGCGCACGGCAATCGTCGGGATGCCACGGACTTTGTGCCAAGCCTTGCCTTCATCCGTGGTGACATAGAGACCTGTCTCCGTTCCGACAAAGAGCAGCTTTGGATCAACATGATCCTGCACAATCGACAATGCGGGTGCGCTCTCTGGCAGGTTGCCCGTGATCGCTTCCCAAGTCTCGCCCTGATCGGTGCTCTTCATGACATACGGCTTGTAGTCACCATTTTTGTGGTTGTCAAAGAGAGCATAGACGGTGTTTGCCGCATGCCTTGATGCCAATATCCGGCCAACATATGTGCCTTCCGGGACACCCGCTACCTTGTCCAGCTTGCGCCAGGTCTTGCCGCCATCCGGGGTGATATGAATCAACCCATCATCCGTTCCAGCGTAGACAAGACCTTCCCTCTTTGGTGATTCATCAATGGAAATGATGTTGCCGTAAAACGATGTCGACTGGCCGCGGGCGATGGTATCGAGCTTTTGCGGCTGGCCCATGACCTTAAGGTTGTTACGGTTGACCTGTTTGGTGAGGTCGCCGCTAACGGCCGTCCACGAGTCGCCACGGTCATCCGAGCGGAACAAAATGTTCGCTCCATACCAGAGACGCTTTGGATTATGCGGGCTGATCAGCAGCGGGGAGTCCCAGTAGAAGCGCAGCGGAGGCGCGCCCTTTGCCGGAAGCGGTGCAATGCCCGTGCGCGCGCCGGTCTTGCGGTCGAAGCGCACAAGGCCGCCATCCTGAGATTCAGAGTAAACAACATCCGGATTGCCCGGTTCAACTGCCTGGTGGAAGCCATCCCCGCCAGCGGTGACAAACCACTCCGCAGAGCCAACACCACGGGAGCTCTTCGATCGGCTTGGGCCACCGATGCTGTTGTTGTCCTGCGTCCCGCCGTAGACATAGTAAAAAGGTTTACTGTCATCGACGGCAATTCGGTAGAACTGAGCAATCGGGAGGTTTGACTTGAACACCCAAGTGGAGCCACGGTCAAAGGATTCGTAGATACCGCCATCACAGCCCGCGAGCAGATGCCGTGTGTCGCTTGGGTCAACCCAGAGTGCATGGTTGTCGACGTGCTTGTTACGCTCACCGAGATCGGTGGTCGTGCGGCCGCCATCGTTGCTGACCTGGTTTGAGACGCTCAGGATATAAATGCGCTCTGCATCCACCGGGTCGCAAATGATCTGACCGTAGTACATCCCTTGCGCGACGAAATCACCGCGCTTCTCCCACGTCGTTCCCTGATCGGTGGTCCGGTAGGTTCCACTTCCGCCTGCCTGGGCCTCGACGGTTGCATAGATGTA
>CAZSGJ010000142.1:0-1735 GCA_964606305.1 uncultured Armatimonadia bacterium | reverse complement strand
GTGCGATAGAGGCCGCGCTCGCCGCCGGCACTCCACAGTGGGCCTTGTGCGGCTACCCAGACGGTGTCCGGATTGCGTGGGTCGACGACGATTTTCCCGATGTGTTCGCTGGATTTGAGGCCCATGTTCTTCCAAGTACGGCCGCCATCCTCGGACTTGTACACGCCATCCCCCCAGCCAACACTGCGCTGGGCATTGTTCTCACCGCTGCCGACCCAGACGATATTGGGGCGTTTTGGGTCGATGGTGATGGTGCCGATGGAATAGGACGCTTCATTGTCAAAGATTGGTGTGAACGTCGTGCCGTTGTTGGTGGTTTTCCAGACGCCGCCGCAGGCTGCACCGACATACCAGGTGGTTTTATCGGTTGGGTGGACGGCGATGGAAATGACGCGTCCGCTGGTCACTGCCGGGCCGATTTGCCGCGGCGAGATGGTGGAAAGGGCTAGAGGGGCGCCGCTTGCGGCACCGCGTGTCGGGGCTTGTGGACGCTGATGACCGGCAGGGGTGAGCGTCGCTGCGAGGGCTACGGCAGGAAGAAAGAGGGAAAGCGGATTCATAATTGGGTCACTTTCTCCTGTCAAAGCGGTTGTGTCAAGCCTTTCAAGGCACAAAAAAGCCCGGTAGGGTTACCGGGCTGGTTTGCAGTACTAAATGGATCCGTCTCAGCCTTGCGCCGGGAGGTCAAACAGGAGGAAGTGGCCGGTGCCGGAAATCTCCACACTGGACTCATCTCGAAGCTTGGCGGCATCTCCATTGCTGAGCGAGAGGCCATTAACCGTGAGATTGCCGCTGATGAGCTGGAGGTAGGCGATACGCCCGGCATCGAGCGGGTGGCTGAGGTGTGCGTTATCCAAAATGGATGCGTAGATTTCAGCATCCTGATGGATTTCGAGGGAGCCATCCCGGCCATCCCGGCTCGCAATCGCCTGCAGGCGATTGTGCTTTTGGGCATCAGTGAAGTGGGCCTCCCCGTAGCGCGGCGTGATTCCCTTCGATTTTGGGATAATCCACAGCTGAAGTAGGTGCAGCCACTGCGTATCGGAGCCATTGAACTCTGAGTGATGAACACCTGTCCCGGCGCTCATCCGCTGGACATCCCCCGGGTACAGCGTCCCGCCGCCGCCAGTCGAGTCCTCGTGCTTGAGCCCTCCTGCAATCACGTAGGTGACGATTTCCATGTCCTCGTGTGGATGCATCCCGAAGCCACGCCCCGGAGCGAAGTGGTCTTCATTAATGACCAACAATGGGCCGAAGTGGACATGCTTTGGGTCCTGGTAGTTTGCGAACGAAAAGCTGTGATGAGCTTTGAGCCAGCCACGGTCAACGATGCCGCGCTCGAGGGATGGACGTAGGGTTACCATGGAAAGATCTCCTGTTTTGCTATCATAACCTAAATAACTTTACTGGTGAGTAAATAGTTCCAGCCGATGTCTCAATATTTCAGCCTCGGCCAGCTGATGGTGTATTGCATGTGCCGAATCGGTCATCGCGTGGAGGCAGTCGAGCGAGCAAAAAGGGTATAACAAAGAACGTTTCAAGGGGAAAAGGACAGGACTATGACGACGGCGACCGCACTTCCAACCACGACACTTACCAAGCGGGGACCGGAGAGCGATATCAGTGATATTGCCGACAAGGTCTTCGACAACATTCGTATTTCCCCGGATGAAATCTTAAGGCTGTTCCACCACCCAAACCTCGCTGACCTTGCGATGCTCGCCGATGTCGTCCG
>CAZSGJ010000141.1:0-5683 GCA_964606305.1 uncultured Armatimonadia bacterium | reverse complement strand
GGGAATCTGAATCGTCTTCTTGTTGAGTTTGAGGTCTGCTAATCTGGGCAGAAATTCCTCGAGCACAACCGGATTGAATGGCGCAATCAACACATGGTTCTTCGCAACCGACAAACCAAAAATGTACTCTTTCCCAAGCTTGACCATGGGTTGGTTCCACGCAATGACTTGCTCCAGCTCTGGATAAGCAGCCGTAATCACTCCATAAATGCGCCGTACAAGCAGCTGCTTCTCAGGACTTTCATCTGCCAAATAGCCATCCAAATCTTCGTAGCGCCTGCTCGTTTTCGAACCGCGGCAGTACAAAACCACAGCGCTCGCATGGGCCTGTGAAAACCCATGGCTCTCCCGGAAAACCGCTACCTGCTGCAAATACGGCTTGCCCGCGTGCTCCGCAAACACATCAAACCAAACCTGCATCGGCTGGCCATGCTTCTTCTCAATCGCAGGAAATGCTGCATCACGATTCGGGTTCTTCTCTGCCATGCTTGCCAAATATCATCTTGTAAATGCACTAGCCATATCGTTTTTCACCGCCTGTAACATAATGGCGTGAACCAACATCAGAGAAACTTCTCAGGCATCTACCCCCACCTCGCGATGTACAACGCTGAAAACGAATGCGGAACCGGCGCCATCGTCCCGTGGGCAGGCAGGCTCTTCGCCATCACGTATGGCCCACACCTTCCAAAAGGCTCCAGCGACAAGCTCTACAGCATTTCAGGTGACCTCAAACAAACCATCCACAAGGAATCTATCGGGGGCACACCCGCAAACAGGATGGTCCACCGCGAATCAAACCAGCTCTTCATCGGTCCCTATGCCATCGCAGGTAACGGCAACATCCGCGTCATGCCATACAGTCAGCTCTACGGCCGACCGACGGGAAATGCCCGGCATCTGAAACACCCGAAAACGCACATCTACATGATGACAATGGAGGAGGGCCTCTACGAAATTGATGTTCAATCCCTGAAATCGAATGAGCTTTACCGGGATGAGCAGCTGCCCGGAGGCATCAAAGCCAATCTGCCTGGCTATCACGGGAAAGGTCTCGCAAGCTCACAGGGTGTGCTTGTCTATGCAAACAATGGCGAACATGGCGACCTCGCGCTGAAAAACCCAACCATCCCGAGCGGCTGCCTCGCGGAATGGGATGGCTCCAGCTGGACCATCGTCCGAAGAAACCAGTTCACCGAAGTGACCACACCGGGAGGCATCACTGGGAACCAGACCCCGAATGACCCCATTTGGAGCATTGGGTGGGACAACCGCTCCCTGATCCTGATGTGCCGGCAGAACGGCATTTGGCAAGCCTATCGCCTCCCGAAGACCAGCCACTGCTACGATGGCGCACATGGTTGGAACACCGAGTGGCCGCGTATTCGCGATATCGGCGAGCGCGACCTCTTAATGACGATGCACGGGATGCTCTGGCGGTTTCCAAAGGGATTCTCGCACACCGCCAGCGGTGGCATCGCTCCCCGGTCGTCCACCCTCAAAGTGATCGGTGACTTCTGCCGCTGGAAAGGACGAATTGTCTTTGGGTGCGATGACACAGCGAAGAGCGAGTTTCTAAACAAACGTCGCGCTAAGGGAGGCATCGCGGGTCCCGGGCAAAGCCACTCAAACCTCTGGTTTGTGGATGTAAAACAGCTCAACCATTTGGGCCCCCGCTCCGGTCGCGGCGCGGTGTGGCTAAACGATACCGTTCACACCGACGAAACCAGCGAGCCATTTCTCGGCTCCGGGTTTGCATCCAGACATATCACCATTTGTCACTACGAAGCCTTCCCGGTCAAATTCGATATCGAAGTGGATATCAAAGGTAATGGAGAGTTCACGCAGCACACAACGATCGTCGTTCCGGTTGGCAGCCCCAAGCTCATCCATAACATCCCGAATGTCGCCTGGATCCGTTTTGTCGCAAAGACTGCAGCCCGCGGTGTGACGGTTATGTTCTCTTACCGCGACAACGATGCGCGCCCTGTGCATCCCGACAGAAGCTTTGATGGCCTTGCCCGTACCCGCGATGCTGCTGGAGCAACACTCCTCTATGCGCGTGGCGGCGACCGTCGGACGCTTGCTGTTGCGACAAGTCCTGATAGTGCCTACGAGCTCGATGCAAATGCAGAGCTAAATCCGACATCCGAGCCAGCCCTCGCAGGCTTTGTACAGCAAGCGGTCCCGGTAAAAGACATTGCGAATACAGGCGTTCTGATCACCGATGACCATGCCGTTCGCTATGTCTCCGATGATGGCCGGCGCTGGGTTATTCCCGTTCAGGATCCCGCTACGTCCCACTACGGCAGGCTTTGTCGTGAAGTCTGCACCGAGCGTGACCTCCTCCACATCTGCGGAACATTTATTGAGTTACCCGCCGAAAATGCCGGTGGCATCACCCATGCCCGTGCAATCGCATCGCATCCATTTGCAATCCACGACTATGCCAGCTACCGGGGGATGCTTGTGCTGACGGCAGCAAAGGGAGCAAAGCCTGGGGAGCATATTGTGACATCCAAGGATGGCGCCGCTGCCGTATGGCTTGGCGTCGTGGATGACATCTGGAAGCTTGGACGCCCGGTTGGCCGAGCGCAAATCGGGCTCACGGTCCGCAATGCTGGGATGTGGACCAGCGATCCGGTGCTGGCAAATGGCTTTGGAGATGCTTTCATCACCTGCCGCGTTTCCGGTGGCCTTGGAGGCGTAGTGTTTGTCGATGCCGATATTTCCGGGGATGGCACATGGGTCGGTATCAGCCGTATTCAGGTTCCGCCGAGTGGGCGGGGGCACGCGGAAATCGACAAGCGCCTTCATCCGTATTGGCTTCGAATTCGAACGGCTCCTGGCACGGATGCCATAGCCGACATCACCTTCCACTAACACGCGTAACAGACACTGCAAATGGTAGACTTTCACGTCCAAAAGACACGTTTTAAGGAGTAAGCACCTATGTCAGGGCATAGTAAATGGCACAATATCCGCCTGCGTAAAGGCAAGCAGGATGCAGTTCGCGGCAAGCTGTTCACACGTATCGCGAAAGAAATCATCATCGCGGCACAGTCTGGCGGTGGTAGCCCGGACACAAATGTCCGCCTGCGTATGGCGATTCAGACAGCCCGCCAGAACTCGATGCCATCCGACAACATCAAGCGTGCTATCCAGCGTGGAACTGGCGAGCTTGGCGGTGCCAACCTGGTCGAAATGGTCTTCGAAGGCTATGGACAGGGCGGTGTTGCAATCCTCGTTGAGTGCCTCTCTGATAACCATAACCGTACCTACCCGGATGTCCGAGCGATCTTTGGCAAGGGTGGCGGCCGTATGGGTGAAACCGGATCTGTCAGCTACATGTTTGCGCAAAAGGGGATGATTCTGATTGAGTCCGGTGTGACGACGGAAGATGCCCTGATGGAAGTCGCGATCGATGCTGGTGCGGAAGATGTTCAGCCAACTGAAGATGGCGGCTTTGAAGTAACCACAGCTTTTGGTGACTTTGCTGCGGTGCGGGATGCCCTTGATGCCGCAGGTATCAAGTACGATAGCGCGGAAATTACACGTATCCCGGCAACTACCGTACAGCTGCCGCCTGATGAAGAACAGCAGTTCTTAAAGCTGATTGATAAGCTTGAAGAATACGATGATGTGCAGAATGTCCACCACAACTGCGAGCTGTCAGAAGCCGCCATGGATGGCTAGGCTTTAGGCAACACCGCTCATAATCCGGCTCGTTTGAGCCGGATTTTTGTTTTTTTCGTCACGCGTGTATGATGTCCTATGGTCCCAAACCGATTCGCGATGTTGCTTGCCGCCATCGCCTTGTCTGCAAGCGCAGTGGTCGCTAAACCCACCCTCACGATCATCCCGCAGAGGGTTGTCTATAGCTCCCTTTTGCAGCATGTGGATGTCCGTATTCAGGTCCCGCCGACGGAACCTGCCTTTACTGGCTATGTAGCGGTCTCGGACACTTATAATTTCGCGACGGGCAATAGGTTTGGTACAGCAGTCAGTGTCAAACCCGGAGAGGACCGCGTAATCCGTATTGATGTCCCGGGCCCACGCTTCAATATGCCGAATTACCTTGTTGAGCTCTCGGCAAACCGGGACATGAGCAAGCCAGTGGCCACTGCGTGGTCAAAAACCGGTGAGACTATTGAGCTTAGTGGTGTTGTTACATTGGTCGTTGGTGGTTCAGCAGATGAACGTGCCGCGGTGCTGCCATCCCTGCGCAATCGTCCGGTACCGATCAATGTCAATTCATATAGTGGCGTGGCGACGTATGAGCCAAAGACGGGACCCGACGACCAATCATCCACAGCCAAAATGATCGGAACTCCGCCTGTAACTGCAGCTCGGATTGTCGCATCGCAATCGTACGTCGATGAACGCACCTGGGCATCGATTGGCTTTGGGAAAGCGTTTGCAGTGATCGTTCTGCCTGGTGTTGTCTTACGGGATGTAATCGATGGCTTACAGGCATACGCTGACTTTGGCGGAATTGTCATTGATGCTGCAGGGTTGGGACTTAGAAATAATCACAATACGGTGATTTGCGTTAGAGACATCAATGAGTTGAAACGCGTATATGCCAACACTGGTGACTTGACGCGGAGATATGTGTCTGCACAGAACGCGAATGCATTTATTAATGCGGACATGTCAGACCGAGATATGCGCAATGCCCCGGAGCTGAAGAGTCCATCCACAACCCTGATTTTTCTGTTACTGGCGGTTTACGCGCTGGGTGCAATTCCTCTTGTTTATATAATTCTGAAGCGGTCTGGAAAACGTGAGCTGGCGTGGGTCGCGCTTCCGGGTGTTGCGGCTGGATTTACAGGCATCTTCGGGATTATGGGTGCGATGAACCGTCCCGCGATGCCTTTCGCCCAGCACCGCGAGCTCATCGCTGGCACCCTCAACTCACCCTTTTTCCGCTCTTATGAGACATACAGCATCTACAACGGTGCGGAAAAGCAAGTGCTGTTAGATGTGCCATCCCGTGGCGCAACGATGATTGGGAATGGCTCAATCACATCAAACGGCCGGGTGAGTGGGTTTCTGAGTGTCCCTCAGTGGGCGATGGCAACGACGAGTGTTGAGACGCCATCGTACAACCTTGGCGGCAGTGTGAACCTTTCCCGTCTACCAAATGGCGACTTCACGGTCACCAACAACACAAACTTTACGCTAGCGGGTGCATCCCTTGGTCGAAGGCTGCAATCCAATGTCCCTCTGGGTGCGGTTTTGAACCCAGGTCAATCAGTCAATGTTGCCCGAAAAGAGCTGGAAGGGCCTGGCGAGACTGGACAGCCATCCTTCGATGTCGGCTGGGGTTTCACGCTCAACGACCAAATTGAGAATGGCTTTTCAGATCAGTCAGCCGTTGTGGATGGGTCAGATTATTACTTCAAAGCCCGGATTGTAGATGTACCATCCACCATCAAGCTGGACAGCAAGCCGATTAAGATTGTCCGTTCACAGCGGATGTTGTTTTTGCGATGTTCGGACACCGCGATTCGCAAATAGGTTTCCACCAGAAACGGATCGAGTCAGCCCCCAAGAATCTATGTAGCTGCGGGCTGCCACGCCCGCCCGCGGTAACGATTGACGCAACATTATCCATTGCAGGCTTAACGCAAAATTCCGTCAACACGGGAGGGCACAGCGGCCCTCCCCTACGCGGAAA
>CAZSGJ010000140.1:0-5871 GCA_964606305.1 uncultured Armatimonadia bacterium | reverse complement strand
TATTGTGGAGCTGCCGATTCCCGAACCCGGAGCCAATCAGGTACGTATTCGCGTGATGGCGGCTGGCGTCAATCCGGTTGATACGTATGTGCGCTCTGGTGCGTATGGCGACCGTCCGATGCCTGTTGCCCTTGGATTCGATGCCGCGGGTGAAATCGATGCCGTTGGACCGGGTGTGGATGCATCCGTCATTGGAACGCGTGTTTACACATGCTCGGCGCTTCCGGGTGCGTATGCCCAGTTCGCAATCGTCGATATCGACCGAACCTATCCCCTCCCTGACAACATATCGTTTGATCAAGGTGCCTCTATCGGCATCCCCTATGCCACCGCGTATGCGGCCCTCCATCAGCATGCATCGATCAGCCCGAAGTCCACGGTCTTTGTCCACGGCGGCTCCGGCGGCGTTGGCATCCCTACAATTGAGCTGGCAAAGCTCGCGGGCGCGCGCGTGGCGGCGAGCTGCGGAACGGATGCCGGCGAGGAAATCCTAAGGACTCATGGGGCCGACATCATTGTCCGCCATGACAAGGATGGTTATCTGGACACCCTCACCTCCCTAGTCAGCGCACCGGGCTCCAACGGTCAGCTTGGGATTGACACGATTGTCGAAATGGCAGCACATATTAATCTTGGAAATGACCTGACGCTGCTCAATAACCGCGGCACGGTGGTGGTGGTCGGTAGCCGTGGGCCGGTTCAGATCAATGCCCGGGATGTGATGCGACGTGATGCCCGTATCCAAGGGATGTTGTTGTTTAATCTGACATCGGAAGAGCGTCAGGAAATCCACAGCAAGCTCTATCCATTGCTGCTCGATGGAGTGTTGAATCCACGGGTGGCTGCGGCATTACCGCTGGCTGCCGTTGGGGATGCTCATGTTAATGTCCTTAAGTCCGGTATCGGCGGCAAAATTGTTCTCAACCCGTGGGCGTAACTCTGTAGTCACAACGAAGATATCCCTCTGAGAAAAAATATCTTGTAGGTTGGAACCGGGATGACCCCGAAAACGTTTTACTGCATGGTAAAACATAACCAGAATACTTTACTCGCCGGTAAATGTTTGATTCCACCGTGAGAGAGTAATCCAAGGACGTACACGATGAACAAGCCAACTGATAATCATTTTCCGGTGCAGGCCGATATTCAAGCCCGCTGGAGCCCCTATGCATTTGCCGAGACGCCTCTGACAGCCGATGAGCTCGGTTCCATCTTCGAGGCCGCCCGCTGGGCACCATCTGCTTACAATGAGCAGCCATGGCGCTTTGTGATCGCAAGCAAGGATGCTGACCCAGAGACTTACGATGTCATTTTCGGCTCGATGATTGACTGGAACAAGATGTGGACAGCAACGGCTCCTGTCCTGATCGCGGTCGTTGCAAAGAAGACCTTCAGCCATGATGGCTCGGCAAACCCATGGGGTCCTTATGATGCTGGCCAGGCAGCGGCGTACCTTTCACTCCAGGCAACCAGCATGGGTCTGTACACGCACCAGATGGCTGGCTTCGATCCGGCAGCGCTTACGGAAGGTCTTGCCCTCTCAGATGACTATGCACCCGTCGCATTGATTGCCCTTGGACACTTGGGTAACCCGGACACGCTTCCGATAGATCCATTGAAGGAAAAGCATAACGATCCAACGCGAAGCCGCAAGCCGTTGTCTGAAACGGTTTTGACCAAGGGCGGTGCTACTAGTCCATTGCTTGGCTAGTTTTTTCGCGTACATTCTTTATAGTGGCTTCTCGTGGATCAACCATCTCCGAGAGGCCATTTACGATTTAGTTAACCCGGAACCAAGTCCGCATCGCATCTGTTGGAACTGCTATGAAACATGCAATTGTCTTTGGATATGGTCCCGGTACAGGTTCAGCGCTTACCAACAAGCTGGCAGCTGCCGGCTATACCATCACCGCAATCTCGCGTAGTGAAGCATCCAACCTGCCCGCTGGCGCAGTATGGCAAGGCGCGGATGTAAGCCGACCGGTAGAAGTACATATGGCGGTTGATGAAGCAATCGCGGAGCGAGGCGCTCCCGTCAAAGTCTTCTTTAACCCCGTTGCAGTCCGCCAGGCACGTGGGCTCGACATTGATGCGAACGACATCATGAATGACCTTGCAACATCGGTTGCCGGTGCTATCAATGTTGTTCAAGCGGTTGTTCCGCATATGCGCAACATCCCGGATGCATCCATTGTCTTCACGGGTGGAATTCTTTCAGATAACCCACATCCGATGTTTACAAGTGTGGGCGTATCGAAAGCAGCACTGAAAAATCTGGTGCTCTCGTTTGCAAAAGAGCTGAAATCCACGGGTATCGATATCCAGTTGATCACGGTCGGTGGCTTTATCAAGCCCGGAACGTTGCTTTCCCCGGATGCGGTTGCAGGGCGACTCTTTGAGGCGGCGCATACAAAGTCAACGCAGACTGAGACAATCTTTGATGGCCACTAAGAGTCCTTGTTCAGTAGCAGTCGTTTGTTAGGCTTTGCGAAACGAAAAAGCCCCTCCCGAATCCGGGAGGGGCTCATGCTTAGCATCGCTAATTAGCGACCGCGGCCACCACGTCCGCCGCCACCACCGTAGCTGTCGCCGTAGCCGCCACCGTAGCCGCCGCCGTAGCTGGAGCCTCCACCGGAGGAGCGTCCACCGCCACCGCCGCCGTAGCCACCACCGTAGCCACCGCCGCCGCCGGAGCGTCCACCGCCACCACCGTAGCCACCGCCGCCACCGGAGCGTCCACCGCCACCGGAGCGTCCGCCGCCGCCACCGGACTCACGCTCGCGCGCTTCGTTTACGGTAAGGGTACGTCCGCCGAATGCAGCACCGTTGAGTGCAGCGATTGCAGCCTGTGCTTCTTCAGCATTGGACATTTCAACAAAGCCGAAGCCACGGGACTGACCGGTAAAACGATCTTCCATGACAGCTGCATCAGTCACATCGCCGTGATTGGCAAAAAGCTCACGAAGTTCATCCGAATTGGTGCGGAAAGGAAGTCCGCCAACATAAATACGCATCTACTAACTCCCACTGCGCAAATCGCAGGGCCAAGCAAACTGTTGCCCTCCCTCGCGCAATGCGCGGCCAATCCGCGCGATAGGTGCCTGCTACCGCATCCGTAGAGCAAAAACTGAACAACCGAACCTGGACCGGAATCAACACTGATTCACACCCCAACCGAACTGTACATCTGCCAACCGATCATAAACACTCGGGGAGAGGGCATTCCCCCGACCTAGCACATCGGCACTCTATCCTGCAATATAAAATTATGCAAACTGGTAGAAATAATGGGTTGTCATTTTTTTCGTTTTATGTTAAGCGCGACCAGACATAAACTAGGTCAAACAACAACAAAGCCGCTCCCAGTTTTCGCTGAGGAGCGGCTTTGTCAAATCACACTCCGTTTCCGGAGCTCAGAGCCATTTACTTAGGAACTGGGCGGCCCATGCTCTTGTAAGCATCCTCGATTGCCTTGATGTCAGCTGCAGCAGCCTTGTTCGTCGCATCAAACTTGACGGCCTTGCGCAATGTAGCGAGCGCCTGTGGGTAACGCAGACGTGGTGGAACCGACTGGTCCATCATTTGAGCATGACCGAGTTCGGCAAGTGCCTTGCCTGCAGCCGCTGCCAGCTTCTTGTCCTTAGGTGCTTTCGCTGCAGCAGCCTCAGCCTTAGCAGCAGCTGCCTTCAGCGCATCGATGGATGGACCAGCTGGAGCCTCTGGCTTTGCTTCGCCACCGCCAGCCGGTGCCGTCCAGGACTTTGGCTTGGAATCAGCCTCAGGTCCGACCTCTACGCCAGCCTTCTTAGCTTCTGCAGCATCATCAAAGCCGGCAAAGGACAGGTTGTTTGCCTTGTAAAAGTTACCACGGTAGTTGCGCTGAGGTGCCTGCGTATGGCAGTACGTACACTTGACGCCTTCCTTTTCAGCAAATGGTGGCTTTGCATTAGCGGTGCTTGCGACAAGACCAAGCGCGGTCACTGCGAACAATGCACGAGTTGTCATTGACATCTTACGGACTCCCTTTGGCCGTTCAACAACAGCCTCTGACTGGATTTCTACGCCAGAAGGTTCTCAACTATAGAAACGCCTTCCGGACACATCGCAATTATACTGGTGCGACACCCATTAATCGCAAGCCTAATTCCCGCGAATGTCATCAGGCATCCAACACAGCATCCAAATGGAACATCCGGTCCGGCGTCGAAAGCGCCATCAGGTCATCGGGGATAAACAGCTTTGTCGGGCATAAACACGCAGCCTCAACACTTGCAAGCATGTCACGAACCATATCCACTGCCGATGGATCAGCAAACGGATTTGACTCGTTCTCACGGAGAAAACGATGCAAGCGAACACGCAGCATGCGTGTCGCATCACTGCGCTCTTCCTCACGGATATGTTCATCGTCGGACAGAGCGAACAAAAACTCAATAACCGGATCAACAGACATCGGTTGCATCCTACCCGCATTTTCGTCAGGGCGGAAGATAACCCGGTATTCTTACCGGGAGTCCGCTTTGCAAAATTTGGGAAGCCTGCCCAATGCCACCAGACTACGCTATGGCACAAGTTCCCGGGTCTCGGCACCACTCACATCATCCTTCACTGCACGTACCGCCAGCAGGATTCGAGACACGACTTCCGCCACGTCAGCTTCATCTGTGCACCACGGTGGTGGTGCGAGGCGGAGGATATCCGGTGGACGGTGATCCGGAATCACACCGAAGCCACGAAGGGACTTAGAAATACGTCCGGCATCTTTGTGCGCTAGCGCGATGTGACCACCACGATGGTTGGGATCCTGCGGCGTGATAACGCTCCAGCCTCCCGATGATTCTGCATCAACAAGACACCGCCGCAGCTCGGATGTCACAACACTACTCGCTGCTTCCACAGCCGCGAATCCAACCGCTTCGTAAGGCTGTAACGCCCCGGACAGCGCAGCAAGGCTAAAAATATGCGGTGTCCCAAGCTGGTATCGCGCCGCACCCGGTGCTGGAACATACTCACCGGATGGATCAAACATCCGTGGCTGGTCAACCCCAAACCACCCGCGTAGCGCAGGTATGCGGTCTAAATGCCTTGGATGCACATACATCCCGGCAACCGCGCCCGGCCCCGCATTCATCCACTTGTAGTGACACCAAACCATCGCATCCGCGACATCCAAACCGAGGTCTGCCACAACCCCGATGGCATGTGCGGCATCCCAAATCACTCGGCAGTCACACGCAAGCGCCGCCGCCTGAATGGCACGGATATCGAGGCGCTGCCCCGTCGTATAAACCACTACCGGAAGAACCGCTGTCCCACCGTGGGGAAGTCCCGCGATAATGACATCCTTCTCGTAGAGGCGCCCATCACTCGGATGGAAAACCTGGATTGCATGAGTGGGCATCCCTGTCAATTCCCCGATGCTCTCCGCCACAATCCGGTCGCTCATAAATGCCTGGGCATCGATTGCAAGGCCTGTCCCAGGGCGGTGGAGCGTCAACAATAAATTAAGCAAGTTCGTCGTAATCGACCCGGTTACGGCAACCGTTCCGCTTGCGGCCCCAAGCAATGTCTCAAGCCTTCCCGCGAGTTTTCCAGGTAAATGCAACCAGCCACCCGGACCATCCGTCCAGCCACCAATCCCCTGCTGCTGCCAGCGCCCCAGCTCGGTGTCCACCGCCGCACGAACCGCTGCGCTGTACGGGCCAAGCGAGTTGCCATCCCAGTAATAGACATCATCCATCACCGGAAATCCAACACCACGAAGGGCATCCACTTCGATCCAGCTTGACATCAGCTCTCAACTCCCTCTGGTGTCACACGCCAGACTTTGGCATCCGCCACAAGGCTCTGCGGTAATGAACTCAAGTCCGT
>CAZSGJ010000139.1:0-5891 GCA_964606305.1 uncultured Armatimonadia bacterium | reverse complement strand
CCGTTCCTCTGAAGCGGGAAGTTGTCAATGCAGTTGATAATCTGACATTGACAGTTGGAGAGGGTGAGATTTTTGGTTTTCTGGGTGCGAATGGCGCCGGGAAAACGACGACAATCAAAATCCTTCTTGGTCTGATTTACGCGACCAGTGGTGATGCTAACGTGCTGGGTGCGCCTGCAGGAGACATTGCTGTCAAGCACAAGATCGCGTACCTACCGGAAAGTCCATACTTTTACGAGCACATGACTGCACGGGAGATTGTCACGTTCTACGCTCAGCTTTTCGGAATGCACCGAGAGGATGCAAAGAAAAAAGCTGATGAGCTTGTAGACTTCGTGGGTCTCGGTGGTAAGTCTGACGTAAACAAACCGGTTTCCGAGTTCTCAAAGGGAATGCGACAGCGTGTCGGCATTGCTCAATCGCTTATCAATGACCCTACGTTATTGTTTTACGATGAGCCAACTTCCGGCTTGGATGCTATTGCGCGCCGTGATATCCGCGACTTGATGTTGGAACTGAAGCGGCAAGGCAAGACAATGTTCCTTTCTAGCCATCAGCTTGAGGACGTTGAGCTCGTATGTCATCGCGCATCCATCATCCATAAAGGCAAGCTTCAAGTTCTTGGAACAATGGATGAGCTTCTGGGTGGTGAACGTGTCGAGGTCAAACTCGAAAATGCTCCAGCAGAGCTTGCGGCTAAGCTGAGTGCTGATGGTGCAATCCGGACGGGAGATGTGCTGACTGCATCAGTGTTGCGTGACGATGTGAGTGGTGTCATTGATGCCGCTCGGGTTGGCAACGCAAGCGTAGTGAGTGTTGTTCCGATGAAGAGGCGGCTTGAAGACATCTTCGTTGAGATTGTAGGCGGTAGGCTAGACAAGGTAAGCGGCTCGTTGATCTCGACGGGAGACCGACCACTGATAACTAATGACGCAGCTTCGGCCAATCCATACAAGGAGATTGCAAAGTAATGAATACAGCGATGGTGATTGCGCGCAATACCATTAGTGAAGCGCTTCGCAAAAAGATTCTAAACGCATTCCTGATGGTTGGCGTTGTTCTGATTGCACTTACATTTATCTTTCAGCAGTTTGCCCCACGACAAGAGTTGACTCTCGTCAAAGGTATGGGTCTCGGTATCATCAGCCTTGCCGGATTGTTCATTACGGTTATTTTGTGTATCAATCTAGTGCCGACCGAAGTTGAGCGTAGAACGATCTACACGATTCTGGCCAAGCCAGTGCGGCGCTACGAGTTTTTGCTTGGGAAGTTCTTCGGTGCGATTGGAACGCTGGGCATCAACATTGGCTTAATGGGTCTTGCTTTTGTGATCGCAGTCGCGGTGAAGCAGATTGGTGCAGAAAACGCAGTGAGCCCGCTGATTCTGTTCAAGGGAATCCTGATGATTGCGATGCAAATGCTTTTGCTCGCAGCGCTTGCCATGTTCTTCTCGACATTTGTGACGCCATTGGTAAACTTCTTCCTTACGATGGTTTTGTTTGTGATTGGAAACCTATCCAGCTACACACTTGATCTGGCGAAAAACAGCCAGGTTGTCATCGTAAAGTACGTGCTCCTCGGTGTTCACTACGTCGTTCCAAACTTTGGAAACTTCCAGTACACCAACCCATTGCTGCAACCGGATGTCGTGGTAAAGAACGAAACTCTGTTCCTGACACAGAACTGCGCATACGCAGTTGCCTACGCGACAGCACTGATGGTTTTGGCAATCCTCGTCTTTGATCGACGGGAGGTCTGACATGCTTCGCGAAGCTTTCGCCAAAAATCCCAAGCTTGCCGGCACACTCGTTCCGCTGACCGCGGCAATCATTGCCATGCAGGCGATCAACGACAGGGACGACATGCGGCGGCAACCGGCCATTGAGCCAAAAAGTGTAAAGAACGCAGCTACAGCGTCGTTTGGAGGGGCAGGGCTGCCTTTCGAATACTCTCTGGCGGCACTTTCCGGTTTCCGACAGGTTATCGCTGGACTCCTCTGGGTTCGATCGGATGCTTTCTTCCACAGCGGTAACTATGATGCCATCCTTCCGATGATTCGCCTAATTACCTGGTTGGATCCGAACTGGCTTGATGTCTATGCAACGGGTGCCTGGCACCTGATGTACAACTTTACGGACACCGATCAGCGCTCTGACCGCAGGTACTTGCCTGTTGGTCTGGCACTGCTTGATGAAGGTATCGCAAATAACCCTAAAGTCTTTGATGTATACAAAGAAAAGGGTTGGAATATGTTTGACAAGGTCCGTGATTACAATGGAGCGGTCAAGGCGTATCAGGGTGCGCTGACTAACGATCCGGATGCCGAAGTCAACCAGGTTGTCCATCCTCTTGCGCACTCGTATGAGCGCGCTGGTATGGTGGACGAAGCGATTGCTACTTGGGATGACGCCATTAAGCGTCATCAAGAGTGGATGAAGCGTCCGGGCATCACTGACGAAGTGAAGATGCGCAATGAAATGGGCACCCGGAATGCGACCAAGAACCGGTCGATAATGCAGATCCGTAAGGCCCTGCGTCCAGGAAACATCGCTGCGCTTGGGCAAGTAAACACAGACTTTCATGTGACAGTTACCCGGACCAAGGCTAAAGTTATCAAGGTCGAGGGTAGCTGGAACCTGATTGGCTCCATCAAGGACACCTTTGATGCCGGAGTGTTCGAAGCTGATGGCAATACGGTCAAAATTCTGGGCAAGGGCATCACTCTTGACGGACCAGTGAACGGTTGTCGTGTGGATGTTCGCTTGCAGGATGATGGCTATAAGATGCCTGAGTTTGGCTCATTCAGCTTTGAAGTTGATCCAAAAATCACCCTGATGCAGGACATCGTTACGACAAGCGGTGGTCGTCAAGTCGATGCTGGTGGTGCGTATATTGCAACGCCCCGCGCTGGAAATGCCGAAGCGGTTGCAGAGTCTGCAAAGGTTTACAATCTGGCTCCAAAAGATCAGGCTATCGTAAAGGGAGTTCCTGTTGCACAAGCTCTTGCCGGCGGCGTACCCATTTCCGCACGTGGACAGTGGCAGCTGGTGACCATTGCATACCCAAAGGCATTCAATGCATACCCACGCTACTACACGCAGGCAGAAATCCCGGCGATGTTTGCTAAGCTTCGTGGCGATGCTAAGACTGTCGCAGACAAGCTTACGAAGCGAAATGTACACATCGCACGGCAGGGACTCTATGCCCCTGGCACGTTCCGCCGAGAAATCGATATGAGCAAAGACCCGAAGATGTACGGCTTCAAAGGCGACAAGTTCGAGTTGATTCTCAGCGTCAATCCAAGGACTGCACCTGACTTTGTTCAGGATCGTATTGGATGGAACGGTGAAGGCTGGAACGACAAGAACTTCCTTGACGACAAGACTATCCCAGGCGTTCGGATGATTCGCGTGCGGATTCCACTATCAAAGGATGACATTGTCGGCAGTGGAGAGAAAGTCCTTTACAAAGGCTAGGTCTGTACCGTAATAGATACTAACCCCCGATGAGGTCACTCATCAGGGGTTAGTATTTTTTAAAGACGAACTATGCAACGGATAAACCGCCTGCCTATCAGGAATCGGAGGCAGCTTATTGAGTGAACTTTATGGACAGGGGAGTCTGCCCAATTTTGCCTAGTGAAATCACATCTCCGACGGATACCATTTCATCGCGTGTGAGAGAAGGTAAACAGTTCCCACCGGGGATATTCAATTTGGCTGTTCTTCCATTGCTACCACGGATCTCACCACTTGATAACCAAGATCCTGTTAGCGTCTCGCGTTTTGACTCAATATCAACTTCCCACGTAAAACACCCTCCACGGCTGGCAGGAGTATTCAGCTTTGTTGACTTGCTTACAATAAAACTGGCATCGCTGCACAATGGTTCAGACCAATTTCGGTCTCCGATAAACGACCACTTGTAATGCGTTTTGTCACTCGTCTCTTTAACACGCGTGAACAATACGCGTATCTTTCCATCTGATGGCATCGCACCCCTGGCCTCACTCGGTCCCTTTCGTGCAGTACAGCCTAGCGTCAGTCCTGCGATTACGGGAAGTACCACCATTACTACTCGAGAATTCATACAGTGATTGTATCTGTTCATACCTTGCTTGCCGAAATACTTTAGGGTAAACTATTCCCCGTGGCCCGTTGGTCGAGCGGTTAAGGCGCCTCCCTTTCACGGAGGAAACCAGGGGTTCGATTCCCCTACGGGCTAGATTGAGAGCATCTCCTAGAGATGCTCTTTTTGTCTTTAAGAGTTCGTGAAGCGAACAGTCAGTACTGGTCCAAGTTCGGACATACTTTGAGCATATACGTGGATATTCGCGATGTATTCTATTCATTCCCAAAATGCTGCATGACGTACATCTACCGTTCCCTTACAATGGCACATGCATACTCTCGTCGATACTTTAAAAGTTGTCAAAGCATTTGTTATTGCCGAATCTGGTAGAGGTGGCAGGACGGCATTTGATCGGGACCGCGTCACCGCAGCCATTGCTGCCGGCAAGCTTATTGTCGAAAATGGTAAACAAGTTGTAGATGGCGGACCCGCTTGGCGTGAGGTTTCCGTTCCTACCGATGGCGTATATGCTGAGCGGGAACTTCGAGGCGGCTATGTAGCCCTCAGTGTTTATTCTCACGCTGATCAAACGGTTGTTGTAAGGGCATCCGGGCATGGTGTTTTTTATGCACCCGGAGTTGTGCACGGTGGCGATCCGTATGGCACAGATGCATTTCATTTTCCAGTGCGCCTTATGCAGGGAGAGAATCAGTTACTCTTTTCCGTTGGACGGGGACGGCTTGCTGTACGGTTTGAATCCGCCAGCAACACAGCATTTATCAGCGGTAATGACCTTACCATTGGAGATGTTGTGCCAGGGTCTACCGATAGTATTCATGCCGGTGTCCAAGTCGTTAATCCTGGGGAAGCAGGATATTTCATGCTGATGGCAACGATTGAACCAAGGAGCACTGCAAGTCACATTGTGTACCTGCCATCACTTGCCTCCACGAAGATACCTGTGAGACTGCCACCCTGCGAGCAACTTAGTGGAGATACTGTTCCTGTTACGTTTGACCTTGTTGATTGTGGTAAAAAACGTCCGGCTCCAAAGAAGCGGATGATGCATGAAGGCTCATCTAAGGTCGTCAGTACCATCAAGGTTTCGACGCGCGTTCGTCGACCGCAGGATACGCGAAAGAATACATTCATCTCTCAAACCGATGGTAGTGCCCAGTATTATGGTGTGCGTCCGGCACAGAGCCGTCAACAAGTTCCAAATCTTGTTTTGACACTTCATGGAGCATCCGTCGAGGGGATGGGGCAGGCCGAAGCGTACGGTAACCATCCAGACATAAACTGGATTGCGGCGACTAATCGTCGCCCATATGGCTTTGATTGGGAGGACTGGGGGCGCAAGGATGCGATGGAAGTCCTTGCCGATGCTAGTGCCCGGTTTCCAATGCATCCGTCAAAGGTCCATCTGGCGGGACACTCCATGGGCGGACACGGCACGTGGGTGAATGGCTCGCTGTACCCGTCGATGTTTGCTTCTATTGCACCCAGCGCAGGGTGGGTTTCATTTGCATCTTACGGTGGAGGAGCACGCAATCCCCAGCAACCTGATCTGATAGACACGATATTCATGCGTGCCAACAACGAATATGACACGTTAAAGCGTGCGGGCAACTTGGATTATCCAAGTGTCTACATCCTTCATGGCGATGCCGATGACAATGTCCCGGTCACGGAAGCGCGCACGATGAAATCTGTTCTCGAGAATCGACGGCACCCACGATTTGGTTATCACGAACAACCTGGAGCAGGACACTGGTGGGATGGACCGCAAGGGGCGGGTGCCGATTGTCTTGATTGGCCAG
>CAZSGJ010000138.1:0-5895 GCA_964606305.1 uncultured Armatimonadia bacterium | reverse complement strand
AGCCGGTCCGCCGCCTTCCCATGTAGACAAGGAGCATCCACCATCCGGGCCAGCAGCCGGGACAACAAGGCCATCATCAAAAGGCAGAACTGCCTCACCATCCCCTTCGACACCCAGGCCACCAAGGATATCCACCCGGTCAAGTATGGCATCCGGGCGGCTTCGCGTGCACTCAACCGTAAGTCGGATTTCGTCTTTACCACAGGTTATGTAGACATCCACCGGCAGCTTGTCAGGCGTATCAAGACTGACCAGAAGCCGTTTGCCCGCAGCGCTCATCTTTTCGGAAATGCTGACCAGTTTGCACTCAGCAAGGGATATGGTCTTCTGGATGCCAGTCTGCGGATTGGATGTCGTGAGCTGAATGAGGGTGTCGCTCGTCGTCCACGTGACACATTCCCCGTCCGCATCGCGTGTCGTAAGCATCCAAACATAGGTCTTACGGCAAATCGAGAACCGATAATGCCCCCAGTCCACCATAAACACATCACCGGGTGAAAAGCCTTGCATAGTGTTTATGTTACTTCCCCGGAACACGATTCCACGTACCGGGGTAACCTACCCCTATTTTCCGGTCAGCTTTTTCGCAGCCTCGACATACTTCGCGGTCTTTGTGTTTGCAGCATTCCACTGTGGGCGCTTCGCGCTATCGGCGATCGACATCACCGTCAAACCCACCATTTTGACCACTTTTTCCATGTTCGGGTAGTCAAGCTTGTCCCAATGGTCTCCTGCTTTGTGGTAATCCGGATAGACGAACGCCGTACAGAGGGTGTGGGCCGGAACACCCAAATCTGCCATCGCCTGATTGTCTGATCGACCAAAAAAGGCATCGGAGTTCTGCGGGTGCTTGTCAACCTTGACGCCTGTTGCCGCTCCGGCTGCGGTCATAATCAAACCGACATCGGAGAAGTCATAACCCGTAAGGCTGCCTCCTGCGATGCGTGGGGCCTCCAGGTCATCCGTGCGGCCAATTTGCTCAAGATTGACCATCGCGACCGTATCTTTCGCTGGTATTACCGGGTGGCTGCCGTAGTAACGGGAACCAAGCAAGCCGCGCTCTTCGCCGTAAAAGCATACAAACACGATGCTGCGCTTTGGCTTGTAGCCCTTTAGCGCATACGCAAGCTCAATCACACCAGCGGTGCCACTGGCATCATCGTTGGCGCCGTTGAAGATCACATCTTCGCCCGGCGTCGTAGATGGCCGCATTCCGACATGGTCATAATGCCCGGAGACAACCACGGCCGTCGCCTTCAGCGTTGGATCTGTTCCGCGGAGGATACCGACCACATTGCGGACCTTAGCCATAGATGCATCGTTGCGGCTGGCGCGAACTTCCGTTGTTTGGAAGTAGCCGTCATCCCCTGCGGGCTCGAGACCAGCGCGGCGGAACTGGGATGCAATATACTCCGCAGCGAGATCCAATCCTTTGGATGGCGTAGCGCGGCCCTCAAGGGCATCGGATGCAAGAAAACTGACATGGCTTTTGAGCGAATCGGCATCGACACGTGCCAGTACAGCCTTACGTTCAGCAGTAATCTGAGTACTAAAACCCGACGGTGCCTTTTGCTGAAGGGATTGGTGTGGTGCGGCGATTACCGGAATGGCAGCTGTAAACAGAGCAAGCCCTGTGATGTATGGGTTTCGCATATTTATTCCGTCTCCTCGCAGGCCGCCTTGCGAACCTGCACGGCCCGCAAGAGAGCATTGTCAAACTTTGGCTGACGATCAAACGTATAGATGCCATTTTCCTCTGGCCAGACATCCGTAAGCTGGGTATAGCAATAACCAAACATTTCCGGGTCATCCAGCAATATGTCACAGAGACCTTTGAAGCGTGCATGGAATGCATCCAGGCTGGTCACACGGTCGCCATAGCCCCAGCTTTCCTTGTCATCGAATTTCGCAGGATTCCACCAGATTCCACCAAACTCGCTGACGAAGAACGGCTGGCCCCGGTACGGGATGTTGGTTGGTTTATCTGTCCAGCCATTGTTGATGAATGGCTTATCGTCAGCGACATGTGCATGACGCTCTTTAAATGTCTCGGGATTCTGATCGTAATCGTGCGAATCGTAGATGTCCGATTCCTGAACGCGGTGGGCATAGCCACTTGTATCGAGAACAGGTCGGCTGGTATCGAGCAGCTTTGTTGCCAGGAACATCCCGCGGGTGACATCATCCAGCTCGACAAAGCGGTCTCCCGGGACCTGGAATGTTTCATTCAATGGACACCATCCAACAATTGATGGATGCGAGTAATCCCGCTCAACTGCTTCGCACCACTGGGCGACGAATGTGGATGTCGGTTTTTGATGATCGTGATCGGGACCGAAGCCGCCGATTCCCCAGTCGCCAAACTCTCCCCAAACGATGTAGCCAAGGCGGTCCGCGTGGTAGAGGAAGCGCTCTTCAAAGACTTTTTGGTGGAGGCGCGCGCCGTTGAAGCCGGCATCCAGTGAGCGGGTAATGTCGGCAATGAGCTCATCATCCGATGGCGCGGTCATGACGCCATCCGGGTAGTAGCCCTGATCCAGTACAAGGCGTTGGAACACGGGCTTTCCATTGATCAAAACCTTGCGGCCATCCACGGCAACAGACCGGAGTCCAGCGTAAGTCGTGATTGTGTCGTGAATGTTCCCTGCAGCATCGCTCAGCGTAAGCGTGATGTCATAGAGGTGAGCATCCCCAACATTCCAAAGATGAACGCTTTCCTTAGGGATGGTCAGGACGACCCGTGGGCTCATATCGTATGCAGTGGTTACGTACGCATTCGCAAGCTCTTCCCCGGCATAGGAGACGGTGGCGTTCAAGGTCATCCCTGAGCGGTTTGCCCGCAGCGGCACCTCGATGTGAAAGCAGTGGTTTGCGACATCCGGGGTGATACGCGGACGCTTCATGGAAAACTTGCTGACGGGTTCCATCCAGACCGTCTGCCAGATCCCTGTGGTACGTGTGTAGAAGCATCCGTATGAGCCATAGCGCGTGCTCTGCTTGCCGCGGGCTTGCGGGCCGCTCTTTGGATCCCGTGCACGCACGACAATGGTTGCCGTTTCTCCGGGGCCTGCGACGCCACGTAACTCAGCCGTGAATGGCGTGAAGCCTCCTCTGTGTCGAACGACTTCTGTTCCATTCACCCAGACGGTAGTGTCGTAATCCGATGCCTGAAAGTGCAGGAGGACATCCCGTCCTGACCACGCTGCGGGAATCTCAACAACCTTACGGTACCAGACGGCATCCATAAAGTCGGTGTGCCCAACGCCCGATAGTTTGCTCTCAGGACAGAACGGAACGGTGATTTCGCCCGTGAGGTCACGATCTTTGAGACCGCGCTCAAGTCCGGAATCTCCGGCATCGATTTCAAACTGCCACTGACCATTTAGGTTCAGCCAATCAGCGCGAACAAACTGCGGACGTGGATATTCAGGACGTGGGCACTGTGCCATTGATGGGTTCTTTCTTCGATGGAAATAGGATATGCAGGAAGCGGTTGACTGCTAGTTTACGGGAATCTCAAGCGGACTTCCGGGTGCAACCGGTGTTCCAAAAACAGGTGTGTTCCCGTTCCAGCCTATGGGTTGTAGCGAGACCTGACGGTCCCAACCAGCACCCTTGGACCGGGCACTATGGTAAACAATCCACGTCTGTCCTTTGGCATCATCCACAAAGGAACAATGTCCCGGCCCGAAGACTTTGTCTGTTTTTCGGAAGACGGGTTCGGAGTGCTTAGCCCAGGATCCAAGCTTCATCGGGTCTGCGCCCTTGGTCAGAGTCAGTCTGCCGAGGCAATACTCATCACACCACGAACCGGCTGCACTGAAGACCACATGTACCTGGCCGTTCTTATGCAGGACCTGTGGACCTTCGTTTATGGTCGGCAGCTTATCTTTGCCTCCGCTGCCCGCCGTTTCCCAAGGGAATTCGGGCGATGAGAGTTTGACGCGTTGTCCGGTGCAGGTCGTGATTCCTGTCATCTTGGCGATGTAAATGTGCTGCGCTACATTCTGTCGGCCTTCCCAGCCTGACCAGAGCGCGAAGCGGCCTTGCTGCCCGAGATCCAGAATCGTCATATCGATGGCCCAGGCATCCCCGGGGAGTTCGACCTTGCCGGCAAAGCGAAACGTCCCCGTAGGGAGCTCTTCGTCCGAGACCAACGCAATCATTCGATGGTTGTAGTTATCGCCATCATCCGCAGCTACATAAATCACCCACTGATTTCCGACACGGTGGAGCTCAGGCGCCCAGAGTTCTTTGGAATACGGTCCGGATTCCGGAGCGGTGTAAACTTTGTGCGCTTTCGCATTCCCCAGTTGATGCAGGTGTTTCGTCCGATCGACCCAAACCGTGTTTCCGCGGCCAGAATGGCAGTACCAGTACTCATCCCGGTAGCGGATTACCCATGGATCCGCACCAAAGGGAACAACCGGGTTTGTAAACGTTTCTTTCATTTCTATGGTCCAATCGATCCGGTTATGGCGGTGAACTGATCAACAGCGTGGTCCAAGCTTAGGCAAACCAGCTTGCCGGGCGTGACTTCGAGGAGCTGTGGCATGTAGTTTCGATTCCCGCCGGCATATACAACTTCCGCCTGTGACCAAGTCTTCCCCATATTCGTACTAACCGAAAGCATGACATCCCCATGCAGTCTGCCTGCTGGTGTTCCGGGTAGATCGAACGTCTCTGCCCGATCATTGGATGTAAAAACGCAGGCCAATGTGCCGTTGGATAGCTTTGTGAGCCAAGGTGAGTATGCAGCGTATCGCGGTTTCTCAGAGCGAAAGATAACCGTCCGCTCAGCGTCCTGCCACGACCAGCGTTTACCGTTGTCTGTCGATGTCACAAACATGATTTGAGATGCGTGTTCGGATGTTGTAGTGACCGTCTCAAGCGCACACCCAAGAGGGCTATCCGGTGACTTATCAAGTCGCACGATACTTGGCATGCCATCCCGGGACAAATGGGATGCATTGTGAGCACGGCTAACTGTCCTCGGAGAGTCCCACTTGCGGGTGGTCGAGTTCCAAACAAGCCCCGTCAACCACTGGTGTCCCGGATACTGCCGATAAGGCGTCCCTTCGTCATCAAATGTGCACAAAACCCTGCCATTCCCGAGCGCGAACAGATGGCTTGCCCAAAGTCCCTGCCTGGCCCCGGATGACATCGCGACCGTTGAATGCGGCTTCCACGTCATGCCATCATCCGTCGATTTTGCAACCCGGATTGAGAACAAATTAGAGCGAACCTGATTATCCCGATACGAAAACCACAGCTCGTTGCCGACTACGCAGAGACACCCATCCCCGATGTCGGTCCCCGGTGTATCTTTGCGTGATGCGATGACTGCTCCATCCATCCACGTTTTGCCATCCGGAGACCCTTTAACGAGGATGACATCCGCTGTGCCATTTCTCCGAATGGTACGGGTCGTCAGAATCTCTCCTCGATATACGATAGCTCCCTTTGCGCCTCCGGCAGGGAGGGGCGACTTGGCAAACGAAAACCGCACGGTTATTCCTTCATCCCGGATGCTGCCATACCGCTGATGATTTGCCGCTGGAAAATCATAAAGGCGATGAATGTGGGAAGCGTACAAAGCAGGCTTGCTGCGAGCGTTAGGCCGTATTCGGTGTAGTAGCTTGTCTGGAACAATGCGATACCAACTGGAAGCGTATACCGCTCAAGGCTATCCAGGAAAACCAGTGGTCCAAGGAAGTCATTCCAAGAACCGACAAACGTGAAGATGAAAAGTGTCGCCATCGGGGCCCGGCTAAGTGGCACGATGACATTGATAAATGTCGACAAGCGGCTACAGCCATCCAAAGCCGCAGCCTCCTCCAAATCCTTAGGAATCCCGAGGAAGAACTGATGCAGCATGAAGACGCCGAAGGCTCC